>JAIXTY010000207.1 GCA_027483705.1 Rubrivivax sp. | reverse complement strand
TTCTCGTCGCCGGGTTCCGTCTTGGCGATGCCCACCTGCTTGAGCACGCTGGGGTAGCGCTTGACGACCTTGAACTGCCGGATGTCGCCACCGTACTCCTCGAGCCGCTTCACCGCCCAGGGGCTGAGGATGCGGTTGAGGTAGCGCCGGGGAATGCCGAACTCGCTCTCGAGGATGGGGCCGTCCTCCGCGGGGTCGAACAGGCCCAGCGGCGATTCGTTCACCGGGCTGCCCTTGATGGCGTAGAACGGCACCTCCTGCATCAGCTGCTTCAGCCGCTCGGCGATGCTGCTCTTGCCGCCGCCCACGGGCCCCAGCAGGTAGAGGATCTGCTTCTTCTCCTCCAGTCCCTGCGCCGCGTGCCGGAAGTAGGACACGACCTGCTCGATCGAGTCCTCCATGCCGTAGAACTCGGCGAAGGCCGGGTAGATCTTGATGACCTTGTTCGCAAAGATGCGCGACAGCCGCGGGTCGTTGCGGGTGTCCACGCTCTGCGGCTCGCCGATGGCCTTGAGCATGCGCTCGGCGGCGGTGGCGTAGGCCAGCGGGTTGCGCTTGCACTCGGCGAGGTAGTCCTCGAGGGACATCTCCTCCTCGCGCGTGCGCTCGAAGCGGGCAGCGAAGTGCTTGATCACGTCCATGAACGGGCCTCCGGTCCCAGGCGGCCCGTGCGGACGATTCCGCACCAGGGCACGCACTCAGGGAAGTTCTGATGGAGTCCCGGCTTTACGGACCCAGGCTCCATCAGAGCTTTCCGGCGACCCGGCCTGCACGGTCAGTGCCTGCCTGTCATCGCTTCGTGCACAGCTTAACCATTTCGTCGCCACCGAGCCTGTGAACTAAGGGTGTTCGCCCCTCCAATCCAGCGTCAAGCCCCTGCTCAGAGGCCGTCGCGGGCGACAGGTTCCGTGGCCTGGCCCTGCTGTCGCAAGGCGCGTGCCGAGCCAGCCCGCGCCGCGGGCTGAACCGTTGCGCCAATCACACGCAGTCGTGCACCAAGCACGGCCACCGCGGATCGTTGCGGTGCACAGCCCTTGGGCCGGTGGCGGGTCTGGCCGAAGATCCCGCGATGCGCGCCGCCCGTGAACCGGCCAGTCCGTCGCCGCCCGCCCGCCTGGCCTGCCCACGCTGCCGCGGGCCGATGGCCGCTTTGGTGCTGTCGTCGCACACCGGGCGCAGCGTCACGGTGGACCATTGCGGGCCCTGCCGGCAGATCTGGTTCGAGCAGTTCGAGTCCGTGGCGCTGGACGCGCGCGGCTGGATCCGGCTGCTGCGCCAGCTCGAGGCGGGGGCGGCCCGGCCGGTGGCCGAGCCTGCCGCGGCCGCCTCGGGCGCGCCGCTGGCCTGCCCTGCGTGCCAGGCGGCGCTGAAGCCGGTGTTCAACCAGTCGCGCTTCGGCCGCTTCACGGCGCTGGAGTGTCCGCAGCACCACGGCCACCTGCATGGCCAGGCCGGCGTGCTGGCCGAGCGGGGCCTCGTGCGTCCGCTGCTCGGCCCCGAGCGCAAGGCCCTGCAGGAAGAGCGCCAACGCATCACCTGCTTCAACTGCGGTGCGCCCGCCGACGGGCACGACGACCGGTGTGCCTACTGCCGCAGCCCGCTGGTGGTGCTGGACCTGCCGCGCCTGGCGCAATCCCTCAGGGCACGGGTGGTCGACGAGGGCGTGGCGCCGGCGGTGCCCGGCCAGGCGCTGCCCTGGCGTTGCCGCAGCTGCGGCACGTCGCTCGACCCGGCCACCGATGCGCAATGCCCGCAGTGCGGGCACCTGGTGGTCTCGATCGACCTGCCCGACCTGGAGCCGCTGCTGGCCGCTGCCGAGGCGGCGCTCGACGCACCGTGGCCGCGGCCCACCGAGCCGCGCCCGAGCGCGCCGGCCACAGCCCGCCGCCGGCTGGGCGAAGGCGCCTACGGCCCGCCGCGGCTGGATCGCCGGCCCGACGAGATCCTCGGCCAAGCCGAACGCAACAGCCACGCCACGGACTGGGCCTTGGAGCTCGGGCGCCTGATCTTCGACTGGCTGCGCAAACATTGACGCGCTCACCGACCGCGTACTTCACACCGACCCCTCAGCATCTTTCCCTGGACCCAGGAGCGTGCCCATGGCCTTTGCCGAGTTCATCCGCAAGCAGTTCATCGACGTCATCGAGTGGCTGGAGCCCGACGACGGTCCCGTGCTCTGGCGCTACCCGATGGCGGACCAGGAGATCCAGAACGGCGCGCAGCTCACGGTGCGCGACGGCCAGGCGGCGCTGTTCATCGACGAAGGCCGCATCGCCGACGTCTTTGGCGCCGGCCGCTACCGCCTGACCACGCGCACGCTGCCCGTGCTGACGAACCTGCGGAACTGGGACAAGCTGTTTGCCAGCCCGTTCAAGAGCGACGTCGTCTTCGTCAGCCTGCGCCAGCAGCTCGACCGCAAGTGGGGCACACCGCAGCCGGTGACGCTGCGCGACAAGGACTTCGGCGCCGTGCGCTTCAGGGCCTTCGGCAACTTCGGCTGGCGCGTGGCCGACCCGGTGCGCTTCTACCTGGAGGTGGCCGGTGCGCGCGAGCAGCTGGGCCTGGCGGCCATCGACGAGCCGCTGCGCGCGCTGGTGGTGCAGCACCTGGCCGACGCCGTGGGCGAAAGCGGCATCGCCTTCCTCGACTTGGCGGCCAACCAGGTGGAGTTCGCGGCGCGCATCAAGGCCGCGGCCACGCCGGCCATCCAGGCGCTGGGCGTGGCGCTGGAGTCGGTGACGGTGCAGAACGTCTCGCTGCCCGACGAGCTGCAGAAGCTGCTCGACCAGCGCGCCGGCATGACCCTCGTCGGCGCCGACATGAACCGCTTCGTGCAGTACCAGGTGGGCCAGTCGCTGCCGACCATGGCCGCGGCAGGTGGCACGGGTGCAGCCGGCGGCGGCTCCGGCGTGATCGGCGACGCGCTCGGCCTGGGCGCCGGCGTGGCGCTGGGCCAGATGTTCGCGCAGCAGCTTCAGCCGGGCGCGGGCGCGCCGGGCCCGGCGGCGACGGTTCGGCCCGAGGAGGTGCTGGCCGTCATCGAAAGGCTTGGCGAGCTGCACGCCAAGGGCGTGCTCAGCGCCGAGGAGTTCGGCGCCAAGAAGGCCGAACTGCTGAAGAAGCTGAGCTGAGCGCCCGGGCGGCTCCTTAAGATCGGGGCCCGATCACGCGGAAGCCCGCTTGAACACGCCCCTGCTGCTGCTGGCCTTCTGCCAGGCCCTGTTCCTCACCAACAACGTCACCTTCATCGCCATCAACGGCCTCGTGGGGCTGCAGCTCGCGCCCTGGGGCTGGATGGCGACGCTGCCCGTCACCGGCTACGTGGTGGGCGCGGCGCTGTCGGCGATGCCGGTGTCGCGGCTGCAGGCGCGGCTGGGGCGCCGGCGCACCTTCCAGATCGGCTTGGTGGTGGCCGCCGGCTCGGCCGCGATGTGCGCGCTGGCCGCCAGCATCGGCAGCTTCTGGCTGCTCGTGGCCAGCACCGTGGTGGCCGGGTTCTACAGCGCCAACGGCGCGCTGTACCGCTTTGCCGGGCCCGAGCTGGTGGCGCCGGCCTTCCGCGAACGCGCGCTGTCGTGGGTGCTGGCCGGCGGCGTGGTGGGCGCCTTCGTCGGCCCCAACCTGGCCAGCGCCACGCGCGGCTGGTTCGAGGTGGCCAGTGGATCACCATTCGTCGGCGCGTACGTGGCGCTGGTGGGCGTGGCGCTCCTGGGCCTGCTGGTGATGAGCTTCATCCGCTTCCCGGCCCATGTGCCGCCGGTCGCCGGCGCGCCGGCGGGCCGGCCGCTGGCCGAGCTGGCCAGGCAGCCGGCCTTCGTGGTGGCCATCGTCGCCGCCGCGCTGGGCTATGGCGTCATGAACCTGCTGATGGCGGCCACGCCCATTGCCATGCAGCAGTGCAAGCACCCGTTCGACAGTGCCGCGCTGGTGCTGGAGTGGCACGTGCTGGGCATGTTCGTGCCCAGCTTCTTCACCGGCCATCTCATCAAGCGCTTCGGCGTGCTGCCGATCATGGGCGTGGGGCTGGCGCTCAACCTGGTGTGCGTGGCCGTGGCGCTGTCGGGCGTGGACCTGATGCAGTTCCTCATCGCGCTGGCGGCTCTGGGGGTGGGCTGGAACTTCCTCTACACCGGCGGCAGCACGCTGCTCACGCAGACCTACCGGCCCGAAGAAAAGACCCGCGCCCAGGGCTGCATGGACACCTGCGTGTTCTGGACCATGGCGCTGAGTTCGGTGAGTTCGGGCGCGCTCATCACCACGCAGGGCTGGACGCTGCTGAACCTGGGCTCGCTGGCGCCCTTGGCCCTGCTGGGCGCTGCGCTGATCTGGCTGGCCGCCAGCCGCCGCCGCGCCGCGGTGGTGCAATAGCGGCCCCGCAGCACACCGCCCCTTCGCAGCCATGGCCAACCGCCTGACCCAGATCGCCACCCGCACCGGAGACGACGGCACCACCGGCCTGGGCGACGGCAGCCGTGTGCCCAAGAGCCACCTGCGCGTGGCCGCGATGGGCGACGTCGACGAGCTCAACTCCAGCCTCGGCGTGCTGCTGGCCGAGCCGCTGCCCGACGGCGTGCGCGAGCTGCTGGTGACGGTGCAGCACGAGCTCTTCAACCTGGGCGGCGAGCTGTCGATCCCCGGCTTCGTGCTGCTGAAGGACGACGCCGTGCTGCGGCTGGACGAGGCCCTGGCCGAGCACAACGAGCAGCTGCCTCGGCTGAAGGAGTTCATCCTGCCGGCCGGCACGCGCAGCGCGGCGCTGGCGCACATGAGCCGCACCATCGCGCGCCGCGCCGAGCGCAGCGTGGTGGCGCTGGCCGCGCACGAGGCCGTCAACGACGCGCCGCGCCAGTACCTCAACCGCCTGTCGGACCTGATGTTCGTGCTGGCGCGCGTGCTCAACCGCGCCAACCTCGACGGGCTGGGCGGCGACGACGTCTACTGGAAGAGCGAGCGCCTGAAGCGCGAAGGCTGACGCGCGAAGGCTGTCGCGTCAGGGCTCGGCCTTGGCCAGCTCGCCGTACGCGTGGGCCAGCCACATCTTCAGGCGCTGCCGCTCCATCAGGCCCAGGCCCGGGCCATCGAGGCCCGTGAGGTGCCGCGCGCTCCAGAAGCTGGCGTTGCGCGCGTCGATCTTCTGCACCACCGCGTCGTGCAGCCGGCGGATGCGCACGACCTTGGCGCCCAGGCCGAGCGCGCGCTCGAGCTGGCCCGAGCGCTCGAGCATGCCGAAGTCGTCGCCGCGCAGCTCGTTGAGCACCAGCACGTAGTGCAGGCGCTGGCCGAAGCGGTCGAGCAGCCGCTCGAGCAGGTCGACCGAGTCGCGCCCGGCGTCCATGACGTGCCAGTACTGCAGCACCAGGCCCGAAAGATCGGCCATGTCGAGCACGCCGGACTCGTCCATCCACTTCACCAGCGGATCGTGCGTCTGCGCGGCCAGGTCCACGAGAACGCGGCGGCCGGGTTGCTCGACCGCGCTCTCGATGATCTTGTCCAGCGCCTCGTAGCGGTCCACCAGCACGGGGCTGGCGAAGTCGGTGTAGAAGCGCAGCAGCGAGCCGTGGGAGCGGTCGGTGTCGTAGCCGATCCAGGGCAGCTCGTTGTCGATGAAATGCTGCGCCAGCAGGCGCGACACCAGCGACTTGCCGACGCCGCCCTTTTCGCCGCCGATCAGGTGCACCTTGGTTGCGGGCGGGGTCTCGAGAACGGGAACTTCCATGGGCTTCGGCTCGCTCGGCTCAGTCGGGTTGGGGCGGATTCTGCCCCGCGCCAGCACCCGCGCTGCGGTCGATGTCGGCGAACACCTCGCGCGCCTGCCGGAACGCGTCCACCGCGCCCGGCACGCCGCCGTAGACGCCGGCGTGCAGGAAGACCTCGCGGATCTCCTCGCGCGTGACGCCGTTGTTGAGCGCGCCCTTGATGTGCAGCTTCAGCTCGTGCGGGCGGTTCAGCACCGTCAGCATCGCCAGGTTCAGCAGGCTGCGCGTGCGGCGGTCCAGGCCCGGGCGGTTCCAGACATCGCCCCAGCACCAGGTGGTGACCATCTCCTGCAGCGGCCGGCTGAAGTCGTCGGCGCCGGCGATGGCGCGGTCCACGTAGTCGGCGCCCAGCACGGCACGGCGGGTCGCCAGGCCGCGGGCGAAGAGGGCGTCGAGGTCCTTCGGGTCGGGGGTGTCGTTCATGCGGCCAGCATAACCAGCCGCGCGCCGTGTTTCAGCGCACGGCCAGCTCGCGGGCCAGCCAGGCGCGGGCCAGGGCCCAGTCGCGCTTGACGGTGGCCAGCGAGATGCCCAGCACCTCGGCCACCTCGTCGTTTTCCAGGCCGCCGAAGAAACGCAGCTCAACCACGCGCGCCGCGCGTTCGTCCACCTGCTCGAAGGCGGCCAGCGCGTCGTGCACGGCCACGATGTCGCGGTCGGGCGGCAGGCCGATGGCGGCGAGCTCGTCGCCGGTGAGCAGCACGCGCTCGGCGTCACGCTTGGCGGCGCGCCGTGCCAGCTCGTGGTTGACGAGGATGCGCCGCATCATCGTGCTGGCCACGGCCAGGAAGTGCGCGCGGTTCTTCCACTCGGTGCGGTCCTGCCCGGCCATGCGGAACCAGGCCTCGTGGGCCAGGCCGGTGGCACTGAGCGTGTGGCCGGGGTCCTCGCGCCGCAGGTGGCTGCGCGCCATGCGGCGCAGTTCGTCGTAGAGCTGCTGGAAGAGTGCCGACGAGGCGTCGGCACCCGAGGCCAAGCCGCGCTCGGCCAGCGAGCGCAGCCAGTCGGTGATCTGCAGCGGCGAGTCCGGGGCGTCGGCCATGGCCTGGATTCTCGGCGCGCGGCATGAGCCTTTTGCGCGCCCACCGCTGCGAAAGCCTTCGCACGGGGTGAATCCCCGACGTCCTTCACAGCCCGACGAGGTTCTGCCATGAGCACGCCCATCCCTGCCCGTTCCCTGTCGCACCTGGCCCTGCTGATGGCCGTCACGGCGCTCGGCGCCTGCGGCGGCAGCGACGAGGCGGCAACCGACCCGGTGGCCGCCGCGCCGGCGCCATCGCCCGCGCCG
>JAIXTY010000308.1 GCA_027483705.1 Rubrivivax sp. | reverse complement strand
CGGCGCCGCCCGCGCCCGCGCCTGCCGCCTCCGTGCCCGCCGCCGTGGCACCGCCGCGGCCGGCCGCCTCCGTGCCCCGCCCACCCGCGGCGGCCGCGGTGCCGGCCAGCGGACGCTGGGTGGTGCAGGTGGGCGCCTACAACGACGCCGAGCGCCTGAAGGCCGCGCGCGCCAAGCTGCAGAAGCTGGGCTACGAGAGCTACACGAAGGAGGTCGACTCGGCCACCGGCAAGCGCACGCGCGTGCGTGTGGGCCCGTACAAGACCCGCGCCGAGGCCGACGCCGTGGCTGCGCGCGTGAAGACCGCGGGCCTGCAGGCGGCCGTGCTGTCGCTGTGAACCGGCGGCCGCGATGACGCTGCCGGCGCTCGGGCTCGTGGACTGGGTGCTGCTGGCGGTGCTCGCAGCCTCCGTCGCCGTCGGCGTGGTGCGCGGCTTCGTCTTCGAGGTGCTGTCGCTGGTGGGCTGGGTGGTGGCCTGGTTCGCGGCGCAATGGGGCTCGCCGCTGCTGGCGCCGCACCTGCCGGTGGGCACGCCGGGTTCCGGGCTCAATGCCGGGGTTGCCTTCGGCCTGGCCTTCGTGGGCGCGCTGCTGGCTTGTGCGCTGCTGGCGCGACTCGTGCGGCTGATCATCCACGCCACGCCGCTGTCGATCCCCGACCGGCTGCTCGGCGCCGGTTTCGGCGCGCTGCGGGGCGGCGTGCTGCTCCTGGCGCTGGCCACCGTCGTGGCCCTGACGCCGGCCTCACAATCCCAGGCGTGGCGCGGCTCCACCGGCGCACGCTGGCTGGAGCAGGGGCTGGCGATGCTGAAGCCGCTGCTGCCGCAAGCCGTGACCCGCCATCTCCGAACCTGAGGCCATCCCCATGTGCGGCATCGTCGGTGCGATCTCCGTCGCCCCCGTGAACCAGCTGATCTACGACGCGCTGCTGCTGCTGCAGCACCGCGGGCAGGACGCCGCCGGCATCGTCACGATGCAGGGCACCAAGTGCTTCATGCACAAGGCGCGCGGCATGGTGCGCGACGTCTTCCGCACCCGCAACATGCGCGCGCTGCCCGGCCAGGTGGGCCTGGGCCAGGTGCGCTACCCGACGGCCGGCAACGCCTACAACGAAGAGGAGGCGCAGCCCTTCTACGTGAATGCGCCCTACGGCATCGTGCTCGTGCACAACGGCAACCTCACCAACGCGCAGGCGCTGAAGGAGGAACTGTTCGACATCGACCGCCGGCACATCAACACCGAGAGCGACACCGAGGTGCTGATCAACGTGCTGGCGCACGAGCTCGAGCTCGTGGCGCGCGACCTGCCGCTGATGCCCGAGCACGTGTTCAAGGCGGTCGGCGGCGTGCATCGCCGCGTGAAGGGCAGCTATGCGGTCATTGCGCTGATCGCGGGGCACGGGCTGCTGGCGTTCCGCCATCCCTTCGGCATCCGCCCGCTGTGCTTTGGCGACGCGGTCACCGACAGCGGCCGCGAGTTCATGATCGCCAGCGAGTCGGTGGCGCTGGAGGGCACGGGCCACCGGCTGATCCGCGATCTGGCGCCCGGCGAGGCCCTCTACATCGATCTGCAGGGCCACGTCCACACGCGGCAGTGCGCGGATTCGCCGACGCTGAACCCCTGCATCTTCGAATACGTGTACCTGGCGCGGCCCGACAGCGTGATGGACGGCATCAGCGTCTACCAGGCGCGGCTGAACCTGGGCGAAACGCTCGCGCAGCGCGTCATCAACACCATGCCGCCGAGCGACATCGACGTCGTCATCCCCATCCCCGAAAGCAGCCGCCCCAGCGCCATGCAGCTGGCGCACCGGCTGGGCAAGCCCTACCGCGAGGGCTTCGTGAAGAACCGCTATGTCGGCCGCACCTTCATCATGCCCGGGCAGGCGGTGCGCAAGAAGAGCGTGCGCCAGAAGCTCAACGCCATCGGGCTGGAGTTCCGCGGCCGCAACGTGCTGCTGGTGGACGACAGCATCGTGCGCGGCACCACCAGCAAGGAGATCGTGCAGATGGCGCGCGAGGCCGGCGCGCGCAAGGTCTACATGGCCAGTGCCGCGCCACCGGTGCGCCACCCCAACGTCTACGGCATCGACATGCCGACGAAGGAGGAGCTCATCGCGCACGGCCGCACGCTGGAGGAGATCCGCGCCTTCATCGGCGCCGACCAGCTGATCTACCAGGACGTCGACGCGATGAAGCGCGTGGTCGCGGCGCTCAACCCCAAGGTGGCGAGCTTCGAGGCCAGCTGCTTCGACGGGCACTACATCACCGGCGACGTGAGCGCCGACGACTTCGCGGCCATGCGCGCGCAGCGCCAGCTGCAGTTCGACGAGGAAGACGGCGAGGGCCGTTCGCGCCTGGCGCTGCAGCAGGGCGAAGGGGAGCGCCGGTGATCCCGAAGAAGAGCTTCCCGCCCGGCACGCACCTCGACACGCTGGCGGTGCGCGAGGGCCTGCCGCCCTCGCCCTGGGGCGAAAACAGCGAGGCGATCTTCCTCACCAGCTGCTTCGTGCACCCCGACGCGGCCACCGCGGCGCGGCGCTTCGCGAACGAAGAAGACGCCTTCGTCTACAGCCGCTTCTCCAACCCCAACGTCACGATCATGGAGCGGCGGCTGGCGGCACTGGAGGGCACGAGCGGCTGCATCGGCACCAGCAGCGGCATGGGCGCGATCCTGCTGATGTTCATGGGGCTGCTCAAGGCCGGCGACCACGTGATCTGCTCGCGCAGCGTTTTCGGCGCCACCATCAAGCTGCTGCAGGGCGAGTTCGGCAAGTTCGGCGTCGAGAGCACGTTCGTCAGCCAGACCGATGTGGCCGAGTGGAAGGACGCCGTGCGCCCGAACACGAAGCTGCTGTTCGCCGAGACGCCCACGAACCCAACGTGTGAAGTGTGTGACATCCAGGCGCTGGCCGACATCGCCCACGAAGCGGGCGCGCTGCTGGCAGTGGACAACTGCCTGTGCTCGCCCGCGCTGCAGCAGCCCGTGAAGTTCGGCGCCGACATCGTCATGCACTCGGGCACCAAGTTCCTGGATGGCCAGGGCCGCGTGAACGCCGGTGCGCTGTGCGCCGACGAGGCGCTGATCAACGAGAAGTTCGTGCCCGTGATGCGCAGCGCCGGCATGAGCCTGAGCCCCTTCAACGCCTGGGTCGTGGCCAAGGGCCTGGAGACGCTGGGCGTGCGTGTGATGGCGCAGAGCGTGAACGCGCTGGCGCTGGCGCAGTGGCTCGAGGCGCACCCGGCCGTCGAGCGCGTGTACCACCCGGGGCTGGCCTCGCACCCGCAGCATGAACTGGCGATGCGGCAGCAGAACGGCGTCGGTGGCGCGGTGCTGTCGTTCGACGTGAAGGGTGGCCTGGACGCGAGAAAGGCGGCCTTCGCCGTCATCGACGCCACCCGCCTGTGCAGCATCGCCGCCAACTTCGGCGATGTGCGTTCCATCATCACCCACCCCGCCAGCACCACGCACGGCCGGCTCACCGAGGCGCAGCGCCAGGCGGCCGGCATCGGCCAGGGCATGATCCGCCTCGGCGTGGGGCTGGAGCATGTCGACGACATCCGGGCCGATCTCGACCGCGGCCTCTCGGGGCTGAGCCGCTGAATCCCATGACCGAACGTTCGACCGTCCGCACCCGCATCGCCCCATCGCCCACCGGCTTCCTGCACCTGGGCACGGCGCGCACCGCGCTGTACTCCTGGGCCTACGCGCGCCACCACGGCGGGCAGTTCGTGCTGCGCATCGAGGACACCGACGTGGCGCGTTCCACGCAGGAATCGGTGGAGCAGATCCTCGAAAGCATGCAGTGGCTGGGCCTGGCGCACGACGAGGGCCCGATCTACCAGATGCAGCGCCTGGCTCGGTACCACGCGGTGGTGGAGCAGCTCATCGCGCTGGGCCTGGCCTACCGCTGCTACGCCACGCCGGAAGAGCTGGACGCCATGCGCGAGGCGCAGCGCGCGCGCGGCGAGAAGACGCTGTACGACCGCCGCTGGCGCCCCGCCGACGCCAGCCACCCGGGCAAGCGCCTGCCCGAGCCGCCGGCCGGCGTGCAGCCGGTGGTGCGCTTCGCCAACCCGGTGGACGGCGCCGTCACCTGGGACGACCTTGTCAAGGGCCCCATCACCATCCGCAACGAGGAGATCGACGACCTGATCATCCTGCGCACGGACGGCGTGCCCACCTACAACTTCGCCGTCGTCGTCGACGACATGGACATGGGCATCACGCACGTGTTCCGGGGCGACGAGCACATCAACAACACGCCCTGGCAGATCAATCTCTGGCATGCCATCGGTGGCGCCGGCGTGCAGCTGCCGCGCTTCGGCCACTGCCCGGTGATCCTGGGCGACGACGGCGCCAAGCTCAGCAAGCGCCGCGGCGCCGTCAGCGTGACGGCCTACAAGGACGCGGGCTACCTGCCCGAGGGCATGCTCAACTACCTGGCGCGCCTGGGCTGGAGCCACGGCGACGACGAGCTGTTCACGCTGGAGCAGATGGTGTCGTGGTTCGACGGCAGCCACCTGGCCCGGAGCCCGGCGCAATGGGACCCGGCCAAGCTGGCCTGGGTGAACGCCCACCACCTGAAGCAGGCGTCGGACGAGCGGCTGGCCGGCCTGGTGCGCGAGCAGCTCGCCTCGCGCGGCGTGGTCGCCGGCGATGCGGCGCTGCTGTCGCGGGCTGCGGCCCTCTTCAAGGACCGCTGCAGTACCACGGTGGAACTGGCCGATTGGTGCGAGATGCTCTTCGTGCCCGTCACCCCGCCCGAGGCCGAACTCGCGGCCCACGTGACCGACGCCGTCAAGCCCGGCCTGCGCGCGCTGCGCGACCGCCTGGCCGACGAGGCCACGCCCTGGGACAAGCCCGGCCTGGCCGCCGCGATGAAGGCCGCGCTGGCCGAAAGCGGCCTGAAGATGCCGCAACTGGCCCCGGCCGTGCGCGTGCTGGTGTGCGGCCGTTCGCAGACGCCGAGCATCGATGCCGTGCTGGCGCTGTTCCCGCGCGACAAGGTGCTGGCAGCGTTGCAGCACGTCTGAAACCTGGGCTATACTCTTGGGCTCTGCTTTGAACAGCACTTGCTTTCGACAGAGCCGAAAGGTTCACGGGGGTATAGCTCAGCTGGGAGAGCGCTTGCATGGCATGCAAGAGGTCAGCGGTTCGATCCCGCTTACCTCCACCAACATCCAGGGCGAGTGATGTTCTGAGCGGCGAGAAGGACAAGTCCCCTTCGTCTAGAGGCCTAGGACACCACCCTTTCACGGTGATTACAGGGG
>JAIXTY010000320.1 GCA_027483705.1 Rubrivivax sp. | reverse complement strand
TGCTGACGAACGGGATGCGGATCGAGGCCGAGCGGTTGCGGGCCGAGTAGGCCAGCTTCACCGGGGCTTCGAAGCCGGGCACCAGGCGCTTGTAGCTGTTGGTGCCGGGGTTCGTGATGGCGTTCAGCGCACGGGCGTGCTTGATGATGCCGCCGATGTAATACAGCGCGAACTCCGACAGGCCCGCGTAGCCGTCGCCGGCGAACAGGTTCTTGCCGTCCTTCCACACGCTCTGGTGCACGTGCATGCCGCTGCCGTTGTCGCCGACGATGGGCTTGGGCATGAACGTGGCGGTCTTGCCGTAGGCGTGGGCCACGTTGTGGATGACGTACTTCTGCAGCTGCAGCCAGTCGGCGCGCTGCACCAGCGTGCTGAACTTGGTGCCCAGCTCGTTCTGGCCCGGGGCCGCCACCTCGTGGTGGTGCACCTCGACCGGGATGCCCAGCGATTCGAGGATCAGGCACATCTCGCTGCGCATGTCCTGGAAGCTGTCGACCGGCGGCACCGGGAAGTAGCCGCCCTTGACGGCCGGGCGGTGGCCCATGTTGCCGCCTTCGAAGTCGGCACCGGTGCTCCAGGGGGCCTCTTCCGAGGACACCTTGACGAAGCAGCCCGACATGTCGACGTTCCACTTCACCTGGTCGAAGATGAAGAACTCGGGCTCCGGCCCGAAGTAGGCGGTGTCGCCCAGGCCGCTGCTCTTGAGGTAGGCCTCGGCGCGCTTGGCCAGCGAGCGCGGATCACGCTCGTAGGGCTTGCCGTCGCCCGGCTCGAGCACGTCGCAGGTAAGAATCAGCGTCGGCTCTTCGAAGAAGGGGTCGACGTTGGCGGTGTTGGGGTCGGGCATGAGCAGCATGTCCGAGGCTTCGATGCCCTTCCAACCGGCGATCGAGCTGCCATCGAAGGCATGGCCGGCGGTGAACTTGTCTTCGTCGAAGTGGGACACCGGCACGCTGACGTGCTGTTCCTTGCCGCGGGTGTCGGTGAAGCGGAAGTCGACGAACTTGACTTCGTTCTCCTTCACCATCTTCATCACGTCGGCAACGGTCTTTGCCATTCAGATCTCTCCTAGCGGGGCTCGAGGGTGGGATTGGTTGTGGGAGTCGGTGCGGTGGCTTGAAACCATGCGCGGCTCGCGCGGGGTTGTAGCAGAAACCATGCCCTGCCCTGCTGACACCAGCGGTCCCGGGCGCCCGTCGCGCCCGCCACGGGGCACTGCCGCCGGCCATGCACCAAGCGCAGGCCAGTTCGCGGGCGTCAACGCACCATCTCGGGGCCCAGTTGCGCACCAAAGCGTCGCAGGCCTTCGAGCATCGCGGCGTAGGCGCCCTCGTCGTCGCCCTCGCCCGGCACGGCGCGCTTCACGCCCAGCTCGATGTGGCGGCCGTGCTGGGGATGGTCGACACTGGGCAGGCTGAACACCTTGATGCCGGCGAAGCGGGCTTCGAGCTCTTCCATCAGCGGCGTCAGCGCCGCCTCCATCGCGCCGTACACGATGACCGAGCGCTCGCGCACCGAGGTGGCGCGGTGCAGGTGGCGGTAGTGGGTGTCGAGCACCCACTCGATCATCGGCCAGGCCATCACCGGAAAGCCCGGCACGAAGTGCAGGTGCCCGCAGCTGAAGCCCGGGATCTTGTTGTACGGGTTGGGGATGATGCGGCAGCCGGCCGGGAACACGCCCATGTTCAGCCGGTGCACGTTGTCGGCCCGCTCGGGCTCGAAGGGCTGGCCCTGCTCGCGTGCGACGTCGGCCATGCGCTCCAGGATCAGCGCCTTCGCCTCGGGGTGCAGTTCGAGCGCCACGCCCAGCGCCGCGGCGGCGCAGGCGCGTGTGTGGTCGTCGGGCGTGGCACCGATGCCGCCGCAGCTGAAGACCAGGTCGCCCGAGGCGATGGCGTCGCGCAGGTCGGCGGTGATGCGTGCCGGGTCGTCGCCGACGTAGCGCGCCCAGGCCAGGCTGAGGCCGCGCGCGGCCAGCAGCTCGATGATCTTGGCCAGGTGCTTGTCGGCACGCTTGCCCGAGAGGATTTCGTCGCCGACGATGACGAGGCCGATGTTCATGGCACGGGTTCCGGTGGAGGGCTGTCGATGAACGGCGGCGATGCCTGCTCGCGCAGCGCCGCCAGCTCGGCGAGCGCCAGCTGCGCGAACCAGGCCGCGGCGAACACGAAGACCATCACGAACAGCGCCGCCGACGCCAGCAGGAAGAACGGCGCCAGCACGAAGGCGATGCTGCCCACCGACCACAGCAGCGCCGGCAGCAGCGCCAGGTAGCCGGTGGCCAGGCCCATCAGCCACAGGCTGCCGCGGCGGCCCCGGCGCACGCGCCGGCGTTCGTCGGGCGCGGCATGGTGAGCCAGCGCGTGGTAGCCCAGCACACGCGCCGCGAGCCAGCCCCAGATGAGCGGCGGCAGCACCAGCGCCAGCGGTGGCACCAGCCACAGCGGCAGGCTCAGCACCAGGGCCAGCAGCGCCGCCAGCGTGGTGCCCACGGTCCACAGCAGTCGCCGGCCGAGGCCGCAGCCCTCGCGGGCGAGCAAGGGCGGATGGCGCCGCGCCGCCACGTGCCGGGCGATCGCCGGCGCGGCCAGCAGCGCCACCGCCAGCAAGGACGCCAGCAGCACCAGCGGCAGCGCCAGCACCACCACGACCACCGGCGCCAGCATCGAGCGCCACTGCGCCAGGCCCGCGCCGTGCAGCCAGCGCCAGACGCCGTCGCTCACCTCGACACGGCCGACCACCGCGCGCACGGCGTCCAGCGAGGGCTCCCACAGCGCCCAGGCCAGCACACCCACCCCCGCCAGCACCAGCAGCAGCGGCGCCAGCGTCCAGGCCCAGATGCGCGGCTGCAGCACCGTGGCCAGCGCCCGCCAGAAGGCCTCGAAGACGCTCAATCGGCGCCCCCGGCGGCCGCGCGTTCGTCGCGCCAGCCGGTGCGCGGGTTGACCAGGCGCCGCAGCCCGAGCCACTGCTGGGCCCAGAAGCCGCGGCCGTAGTCGCGGCCCTGGAGCTGGTCGCGCACGCCGGTGGGCTCGGGCTCGCGGCCGAAGCGCGCGGTGCCGAAGAGCAGGTCCCACACCGGGAACAGCACGGCGTAGTTGCAGCCGCCCAGGCTGCCCGGGCCGTGGGACTCGTGCCCGGTGCCGATGGCGTGGTGGGTGCGGTGGAAGGCCGGGCTCACCAGCAGCCGCCCGAACACCGGCCCGAAGCCGGCGCGCAAGTTGGCGTGCGACAGGCTTTCCACCAGCTGCGTGAGCGCCACCACGGCGACGAACTGCGCCGGCGCGATGCCCACGGCCAGCGCCACCAGCACGAACACGCTGTCGCGCAGCGCGTCGTCGAGCAGGTGGTTGCGGTTGTCGCTCCAGCGCGTCATCTGCCGCTGGCTGTGGTGCAGCGCGTGCAGCTGCCACCACCAGCCCAGGCCGTGCTGCGCGCGGTGGATCGCGTAGTCCACGGCGTCGAACAGCAGCAGGTACAGCAGCAGCGACACCCAGGCCAGGTCGGTGACGCCGGGCCACAGGCCCTCGAAGGACAGCGGCCGCACGCCCTGCAGCCCCAGCCAGCCGGCCAGGGCCAGCCACAGCGGGTCGAGCGTGAAGAAGAGGGCCAGCCGCACCACGCCCAACCGGTGGATCAGCGTGTAGACGATGTCGGTGCGCACCGCGGCGCGGTCGACCACCGGCTCCACCGGCCGCCAGCGCTCCAGCGCCCCGAAGACCACGGCCACGATGAGCAGCTGCACCACGCCCACGAGCAGCCAGCCTGTGGCGAGGAAGGCGTCCTCCAGCAGCGCGCCCTGCCCGAGCGCAAACACCAGCGGCTGCACCACGCCTTCGAACAGCGCCTGCTGCGCGGCGCCGAAGGCGTCCACCAGGGGCTGCAGCAGCGTGTCCAGCATGGCCGGGGTTGGACCTCAGCGCGCGCGGCGCGGCGTGGCGGCCGCCGCGCCGTAGACCGGGTGATCCGGCAGCGTGGCAAAGCACAGGCCGCGCGCCTTCAGGCCGCGCAGCAGCGGCTGCAGCACGGCCGGCGCCCACGGGTCCTTGCGCGACCAGATGCCCAGGTGGGCCAGTAGCACGTCGCCCGGCTGCACGCGCGCCAGCGCCTGCTTCAGAAGCGCGTCGTTCGGGTAGCGCTCGCTGGACAGCTCGTCGCCCAGGAAGCCGGCGTCGCTCCAGCCCACGTGCGTCCAGCCGCACGAGGCCGCCGTGCGCAGCAGCGCCGGCGAGACACGGCCGGCCGGCGCGCGCCAGACCGAGCCCATCGGCCGACCCGTCATCTCGGCCAGGCGCTGCGCCGGGCGCTCCAGCTCGCGGCAATAGGCTGCTGTGTCGAGCACGCGGCTCTTCAGCGCCTGCGGGCCCTGCGTCGGGCGCACGCGGTGGCCGCCGGCGACATCGGCCTGCCAGACGTCGTGGTCCCAGGTGTGCGAGCCGAAGGCGTGGCCCTCGGCTGCGAGCTCGCGCCACCACGGCGCCCAGTGATCGTCGAGGCTGTGGCCGCCTTGCTGCGTGCGCTCGGCCGCCAGAAAGAACGTGGCCTTCACGCCCTCTTCGCGCAGCACGCGCGCCACCAGCGGGGCCACGCCCATGTGGCCGGTGTCGAAGGTCAGGTAGACCGGCTTGTCGCAGGGCGGCGCGGCGCCGGCCCACCCCGCGCTGGCCAGCAGAAGCACCGCGGCGGCGCGGCGCAGCGCGTCAGCGGCGCGGCGCATGGTCCAGCGTCCACACGCCGTGCGGCGAGCGGCCCACGGCCACCTGGCGCACCAGGCGCTTGTCGACGAGGTCGATGACCGTGAGCTTGCGCGCCCAGCGCGAGGTGACCAGCAGCGTGCGGCCGTCGGCCAGCAGCTCCATGCAGTCGGGCCCGCCGGGGGCGTCCCACTGGCCCACGACCTTGAGCGACTGCGTGTCGATCTCGCTGATGGTGTTGGCCACGCGGTTGCTCACGAACACGTGGCGGCCGTCGCCACGCGCCCGGAAGGCGTGCGCGCCGGCGCCGGTCTCGATGCGCGTCTTCAGGCGTGGCGTGGCGCCCGACACGTCCCAGGCCTCGACGACGCGGTCGCCCGTCAGCGCCACCAGCAGCGTGCGGTCGTCGGCGCCGAGGAACACATCGGCCGGCATGCGGCCGCAGCGCTGCTTGGTGCGCACCGACTGCGTGGCGAGGTCGATCGCGATCCACTCGTCGCTGTCCTGCAGCGAGGCATAGAGCACGCGGCTGCCGCTGTCGATGGCCAGGTGGCTGGGCGTCTTGGGCGCCGCGATGCGCTTGACCAGCTTCAGCGGCTCCGCTGCGGCGATGCCTTGCCAGTGGTACAGGTCGACGTGGTCGAGGCGGTTGGCCGCCGTCACGAACCAGCGCATGTCGGGCGAGAAGCGCAGGTGGTACGGGTCGATGATGCCGTGCAGCGTGCGCTTTGGCTGCGCGGTGACGGGGTCGATGAAGGTCAGCGAGTTCGAGGCCGCGTTGGCCACGATCAGCGTCTTGTCGTCGGGCGCCAGGTACAGGTGGTGCGGCTCCTTGCCCGTGGGCAGCCGCGTG
>JAIXTY010000325.1 GCA_027483705.1 Rubrivivax sp. | reverse complement strand
GCCTTCTTCACCGGCACGGCCGCCGAAGTCACGCCGATCCGTGAGCTGGACCGCATCGAGCTGGGCGCCGGCAGCCGTGGCCCCATCACCGAGAAGATCCAGACCGCGTTCTTCGACATCGTGAACGGCCGCAACCCGAAGTACGCCGAGTGGCTGACGCTGGTCTGAGCCCGCCATGAACACCGCCAGCACCGAACCCCGCGCCGTCGTCGAGCTGTCGGCGGCCGATCTTCAGGGCCCGGGCGTCGTCTTCTGCCCGAACCCGAAGATGCCGCTGTGGAGCAACCACCCGAAGGTCTTCATCGACGTGGCCACCACCGGCGAAGGCAAGTGCCCGTACTGCGGCACAGCCTACCGGCTGAAACCGGGCGAAAAAGCCCACGGCGCGCACTGAGCCGGTGAGCGCCACGGCCGGCGGCCCGACCGATGCCGCGCTGTGGCGTGCAGCCCGCGACGCGCTGATCGACCTCGTCGAGCGCCAAGACGCCGCGCGCTCGCTGGCGCTGCTGCTGTCGGAGCTGTCGCGCCTGCTGGGCGCCGCGTGCCGCGTGCGCGATGACGGTGAGGCCGCCACGCCGGGCGCCCGGCTGTCGATGCCGCTGCAGCGCCTGGGGCGCACGCTCGGCCACCTGGAGGTGGACGCCGCGCTGGCCCCGGCGCTGCTGGACCCGGTGCTGCCGGCACTGGTGACGCTTCTGGTGCGGCGCGCCGAGCAGGCGGCCGACCCCGCCACCGTGCGCTACAGCGGGCCCGAGGCCGGGCTGATCCGCAGCGCGCTGGCCGGCGCCGGCACCTTTGTGTGGGAGTGGTGGATCGAGAGCGACTGGCTCACCGACATCGACCAGGGCCTGAAGCTGCTCGGCTACCCGCTCGACGGCGCTGGCCACACGCAGGACCACTGGAACGCGCTGATCCACCCGGAGGACCGCGACGCCAACCACGAGGCCTACCTGCGGCACGAGCGCGGCGAGGTCGAGGTCTACGAGCACGCCTATCGCATCCGCGCCGCCGACGGCAGCTGGCGCTGGATGCTGGAGCGCGGCCGCATCGTCGACCGCACGCCCGACGGCCGGCCGCTGCGCATGGTGGGCACGCAGACCGACATCAGCGAGCGCCGCGAGCTCGAAAGCGCGCGCGAAGAAGCCGCCGAGGCGCAGGCCGCCAGCCGCGCCAAGACCGAGTTCCTGGCGCGCATGAGCCACGAGCTGCGCACGCCGCTGAACGCCGTGCTGGGCTTCACGCAGCTGATGCAGATCGACCGCGCCGAGCCGCCCGGCGCCGAGCAGCAGCGGCGGCTGCAGATCATCCGCGAGGCCGGCGAGCACCTGCTGCACATGATCAACGACCTGCTGGACCTGACGCGCATCGAAAGCGGCGGCCTGGCGCTGGCGCCGTCGCGCATGGAGCTGCGCGAGCTGGTGCTGCAGGTCTTTGCGCTGCTGTCGGACGCCGCCGCGAAGCAGGGCGTGACGCTGGTGCTGGAGCCCGGCGCGCTGCTCGCGCTCGATGCCGACCGCACGCGGCTGCGGCAGGTGCTGATCAACCTCATCTCCAACGCCATCAAGTACAACCGCGCCGGCGGCCGCGTCGTCGTCACCATCGGCGCGGCGCCGGGCGGCCTGGCGATGCTGCGGGTCGAGGACACCGGCCAGGGCATCGACGACGATCACCTGCAGCAGCTGTTCGAGCCCTTCCAGCGCGGGCCCCACGAGCGCAGCGGCATCGAGGGCACCGGCATCGGCCTGGCGCTGACGCGGGCGCTGGTGCTGCGCATGGGCGGCCGCATCGACGTGGCCAGCACACGCGGCGTCGGCAGCGTGTTCACGGTGGTGCTGCCGCGCGACGCGGCCTGAGCGAAGCCCGGCTCAGCGGCCGACGAACACCAGCGCCGTGCGCGGCGGCACGGTGATCGTCGCGGTGGCGGCGTCCCAGCGCGCCTCGCGCGCGGGGCGCGGGTCGGCTGCCGTGGGCGCCAGGTGCACCGGGTGCAACGCCAGCGCACGGCCTTCCAGGCCCGGCATCGGCAGCACCGCGGCCGTGGTGCCGGCGTTGATGGCGTAGACCAGCTCGGCGTGGCCGGCGCCGGGCAGGCCGCGGCCGTCCAGGTGCGCCAGCATCACGTCGGCGCGCGCCGCGGGGCCGGTGTTGAAGAAGCGCAGCCGCTTCGTCACCTCGTCGGCCGTGGGCAGGCGCAGCAGCGTCGTGCCGGCGCGGATGCGCAGCAGGTCCAGCGAGGCATCGCGCACGAAGGCGATGTGCGCGGGCGCGGGCTTGAGCGCCGGGTCGGCCAGCAGCGGCTTCAGCAGCGGCCAGAAGGCGCCGCTTTCGCCCTTGGGCGGCAGGCCGGCACCCCAGCCGTTGTCGCGCGCGGTCCAGTCGATGCGGTTGAACCAGTCGCCGCTGTCGAAGCTGTTGCGGTCGCCGCTCTTGCTGCGCATCAGCTCGACGCCGGCGTGCAGGTAGGCCACGCCCTGGCTGAAGGCGGTAAGCGCCACGCCGAGCACCTGCACGCGCGCGCGGTCGTCCATCGTCGTGTCGCGCGGCAGCTTCAGCAGCTGGATGTCGAAGAGCGTCTGGTTGTCGTGGTTCTCGATGTAGTTCACCACCTCGCTGGGCTGGCTGGCGTAACCCGCCGGCTGGCCGGCGTAGTCGATCTGCTCCAGGCGCTTGGCGCTGCCGTCGGCGGTGGTCATGAGGTAGCCGCGCAGCGTGCCGGCCAGGCCCGTGCGCACCAGGTCGGCCAGGCGGCGGCGCTCGGCGTCCGGCAGCCGGCCGGCCTCGTTCAGCCAACCGGGGCGCGCCACGGTGGCCGCGGGGTCGTCGCAGCAGCCGCCGCCGCGAGCGGCGTCGCGGCCGCGGTCGCTGAAGGTGCCGATGCCGGTGCCGTTCAGGCTCAGCTGGCTGGCTTGCACGAAACGCGCGCCGCTCGTCACCTCGCCGAAGTTCCAGCCTTCGCCGATGAGCTCGATGCGGCGGCCGGTGGTCTTGTTCACCACTTGCTGCAGGCGCTCCATCGCGGCGCGCGGCTGGTGGCCCATCAGGTCGAAGCGGAAGCTGTCGATGCGGTGATCGCGCGCCCAGATCACGGCGCTGTCGATCATCAGCCGCTCCATCATGCGGTGCTCGGTGGCGGTGTTGTCGCAGCAGGTGCTGTTGGTGACGCGGCCCTCGGCGTCGAGCCGGTGGTAGTAGCCGGGCACCAGGCGGTCGAGCACGCTCTTCGGGCTCTGACCGCTGGCGCTGGTGTGGTTGTAGACCTTGTCCATGCCCACGCGCAGCCCGGCGGCGTTGAGCGCCAGCACCAGCGCGCGGAACTCGCGCAGCCGCACCGCGCCGTCTTCGGCGTCGGTGGCGAAGCTGCCTTCGGGCGCGTTGAAGTGCAGCGGGTCGTAGCCCCAGTTGAAGCAGTCGGTGCGGGCCTGCGCCATCACGCGGGCCTGCTGCTCCTCGCTGTCGGGCGGCAGTGCGGCCAGCGCCGCGGTGTCGGGCGTGGTGCAGCCGCGCTCAGGCACCGTGGCCAGGTCGAAGGCGGGCAGCAGGTGCACGTCGGTGACGCCGGCCGCGGCCAGGCGCTTCAGGTGCGCCATGCCGGCGCTGCCCGCGTGCGTGAAGCCAAGGTAGGTGCCGCGGTGCGCGGCGGGCACGCTGGTGTCGCCGATGGAGAAATCGCGCACGTGCAGCTCGTACACCACCAGGTCGGTGGGCTCGGCCAGCGTGCGGGCGCGCGCCGTCGCGGCCCAGCCGGGCGGCATCGTGCGCGGGTCATCGAGGCGGCCGATCCAGCTGCGGCGGCTGTCGGCGTTGAGGCTCAGCGAATAGGGATCGGTGACCTTGTTGCGCACCAGGCCCGCGCCGCGGACTGCCACGTCGGCGAGATACGTGTAGGTGTGGCCGAACCAGTCGCCACTCACGCGCGCCTGCCAGGTGCCGGCCGGGCCGCGCGCCAGCGGCACCAGGCGCGACGCCGCCTCCTGCCCCGGCGCATGCAGGCACAGCGCCATGCGCTGCGCGGTGGGCGCCCAGACGCGGAAGGTGGTGGCCGCCGGCGTGTGCAGCGCGCCCAGCGCCGGCACGACGGCGGCGTCGGCCGCCGCGGCGAAGCGCTCGTCCAGCAGCGCCGCGGCCTGCGTGTGCGTGGCCTGCACGACGCGGCCCTGGGCGTCTTCCTGCACCAGCACCCATTGCGAGGCCATCAGCGCATCCAGCGCGCGCGGCTGCGCCAGCGCCAGCGTGGCGCCGGCGGCCACCCAGCGGAAACGCGCCTCCACCGCAGCGGGCAACGGCGCCGCGGCAGGCACGAGCACCAGCGAGCCGTCGGCGCCGCGCACGGGCTCGCCAGCCTGGGCCACGACCTGCCCACGCGCCGAGTGCCACAGCCGGTAGCGGCCATCGGCGGGCGCGCCCGGCCAGCGCAGCGTGCGAGCATCCAGCCACACCGCACGCGCCGCCGTGGCGCCGGCGTTGGCCGGGGCGGCGTGCAGCACCGTCTCGTGGCCGGCCTGGCAGGCCGCGAGCGTGGGCGGCGGTGCCGCCGGGCGCGCCGACAAGGCCAGCGGGGCGGCCAAGGGAAGCACGGCGAACAGGCGGGCAGCAAGGCGGGCGGCGGTCATGGGCACTCCGGATTCGGCGCGCGATGCTAACGAAGTAAAACTACATCAACCACCGTAACCACCCGTAGCAGGGGCTTCAACGGATGCCTCCTGGGCTGTAGTTCTCCTACATTCACGCCATGATGCGATCGCTCCACGCCCTGCTGGCCCCGGTGCTGTGCGCGCTGGCCCTGGCCTCGCCACCGGCCCTGGCCTCGCCGCTGGACACCTCGCCGGTGGCCGCCGCGCCGCGCAGCAGCGGCTTGCCACCGCACTGGGAGCGCGGCGCGTTCATGGAGATCTTCGTGCGCGCCTGGAAGGACAGCGACGGCGACGGCATCGGCGACCTGCGCGGCCTGATCGCCACGCTCGACGACCTGCAGGATCTCGGCATCCGCGGCATCTGGCTGATGCCCATCACCGCCAACGCCGACGGCGACCACGGCTACGCCACCACCGACTTCCGCGCCATCGCGCCCGAGTACGGCACGCTGGCCGACTTCGACGAGCTCATCCGCCAGGCGCACGCCCGCGGCATCGGCGTGATCATGGACTACGTGATCAACCACGCGGCGGCGCAGCACCCGTTCTTCACCGAGGCCTTGAAGGGCCCTGACAACCCCTTCCACCGCTGGTTCGTGTGGAGCGACACCGCGCCGCCCGCCGGCCCGAACGACCAAGGCGGCTGGGACATCTGGGGCGCCTACCCCTGGTACCACGCCGCCTCGGCCCCGTGGACCTGGCCCGGCGCGGCCAAGACCGTGCCGCGCACACCACCCGACGCGCGCGGCTTCTTCTTCGGCACCTTCGGGCCGCACATGCCCGACTTCAACTTCACGAACCCCGCCGTGCGGGCGTACCACGAGGACAGCCTGCGCTTCTGGCTCAACCGCGGGCTCGACGGCTACCGGCTCGACGCCGTGCCGCACCTGTTCGAGACCAGCGGCAAGGACTGGAACGACCAGCCCGAGAGCCGCGCCTTCACGAAGGCGGTGCAGGATCTCATCAAGGCCTACCCGCAACGTTATGTGGTCTGCGAGGCCACCGCCAAGCCGCAGGAGTGGGGCGACCCGGCCGTGTGCGGCGGCGCCTTCGCCTTCGGCTACGTGCACCACATCGTCGAGGCCGCGCGGGGCAAGGCCGAATCCGTGCAGCAGCTGGCCAGCTACTGGCAGCGCGCCAGCCCGACGATGGCCACCTTCCTGTCGAACCACGACGCCTTTGCCGGCCGGCGCCTGTGGGACCAGCTCGGCGGCGACGAGCGCCGCATGCGCCTGGCCGCCGCCACCTACCTGCTGCAGCCGGGCACGCCCTTCATCTACTTCGGCGAGGAGATCGGCCAGGCCGGCGCCGTGATCCTGCCGCCCGCCGACGGCAGCCCGCCCAACGGCGACCTGCCGCTGCGCAGCCCGCGCAGCTGGACGGCCGATCCGCGCAACGGCGGCTTCACCACCGGCACGCCGTTCCGGCCCGTCGCCCCCAACGTAGCCACGCACAACGTCGAGTCGCAGCGGCGCGACCCGGCCTCGCTGCGCAGCTTCTACAAGGCGGTGATCGGCCTGCGCAACAGCCACCCGTCCATCGCCCGTGGGAGCTTCGAGAACGCGTCGGCCCAGGGCCTGGTGGCGGTGTGGCAGCGGCGCTTCGCCGAAGGCGGCGAGCGCGAACACACGGTGACCGTGGTCAACCACGACACGGCCCCGGCGCCGGCGCAGATCACCGGCCTGCCGCCGCGCGCGCGGCTGGTGTCGCTGCTGCCGGCTGGCGGCGCCACCGCCACGCGCGCCGACGCGCAGGGCGTGGCCACGCTGCTGCTGGCGCCGCTGTCGGTGCGGGTGCTGGAGGTCAGCACCGAGGCGCCGAAGAAGAAGGCGAAGCCGGCGAAGAAGAAGTCGGCGGCGAAAGCCGGGACGAAAACGACGCCTAGGAAGCCAGCCCGCGCGACGGCCGGCTGACGAGCCGCCAGCCCAGCGCCACCAGCCACACCGACCACAGCAGGAAGCCGGCGGTCGACAGCGGCGCCAGCGCCGCGGCGTCGCGGCCGAGCGTGGTGCCCAGCTGCTCCAGCAGGCCCGTCGCCAGCAGCGAGGCCGACGCCGTGCCCGCCCAGCGCCAGCCCCGCGCCAGGCCCGGCGTGTGGGCGCGCATCGCCAGCGTCCAGGCCACCATCAGCAACTGGCCGAGGTGTTCGCCCAGGCCGACGCCGAGGTAGCCGTTGAGCAGCGAGAACTGCAGCTCGATCGCCGCCTGCAGCGCCGCGTCGGCCGCGGCGTGCTGGCGCGCCAGCAGCGGCACCGCGAAGCTCCAGCGCAGCAGCGCCACGGTCTGCAGCAGCGCGCTGGCCAGCGCCAGCACGGTGACGGCACCCCGCCCGGGCGCCTGGCGGCCGAAGGCCCAGGCTGCCGCCGCGAACAGGCCGATGCTCGCGGCGTAGGCGTACCACACCAGCACCAGCGCGTCGCCACCGGCGGCAAAGGCCTGCAGCACCTCGCCGGCCGGGCGGCGCAGCACGTCGGGGTAGTCGAACATCGCGGCCAGCACGCCGAAGGGCACCTGCACGGCCAGCACGAAGGCCAGGAACAGCCCGCCGGCGCGGCGGCCTTCGTTCGGCAGCAAGGGGCTCGTGGCGCTCGTCATGGCGGGCCTCACAGCGGCAGCGCCAGGCTCACGCCGGGCGTCGGGTTGAGCTTGCGCTCGAAGCCCTGCGAGGCCGGGATCAGCGCCAGGCCCAGGCGCAGCTTCAGGCCGTCACGCGGCTCGAACTGCACGCCGGCCTCGACGATGGCGAAGTCGCGGCTGCGGCGCTGGCCGTCCAGCCCACGCAGGTGCGACAGCGAGGCATAGGCCCGCTCGCCCCACCAGAGCGTGGCGCCGGTGCGCCAGAAGCCGCTGGGTTCGCTGTCGGCGTCGCCGGGGTCGCGCAGGATCGTGGTGTAGTAGCCGCTGTGGACCGAGACGGCGCCGCGCCGGTATTCCAGGCCGACCGACGGGTTGCGGAAGGTGTTGAACGTCCAGCCGTCCGCGGCGGCCGCGGGGGCGGCCGGCAGCGTGGCGAAGGCAGAGACGGGGCCCAGGGTGGCAAAGGCAGTGAGTCGCATGAACAAGCTCCGGTTGGATCGATGCCGTCATGCTCGGCGGCGGCGGGCGCCGCGCCCATGACCGAACACGCCGTCGCACTGGCCGCACGCGCAGGCCCCTCGCACGCCGCGGCGCGCGCGCCCACCGCCAGCGCCGGCCTCGTGCGCGCGCTGGTGCTGGTGGCGCAGGCGCATGGCGTGCCGCCGGCCGTGTGGCAGGCGCGCCTGGGCCCGCACGCCACGCGGCTAGGCGACCCCGAGCACCGCGTGCCCTCGGCGCTGTACGGCGCGCTGCTCGACGACTGCATCGCCGCCAGCGGCAACCCGGCCTTCGCGCTGCAGCTGGGCGCGGCCACGCGCGTGGCCCACCTGGGCCTGCTGGGCTTCGTGCTGCAGGCCAGCCGCACGCTGGGCGAGGCGCTGTCGGCCTACGAGCGCTGGCAGCGCACGCTGGGCGAATCGCTCGCGGTGCAGCTCAGCGCACGCGGCACGATGGCCTGGCTGACGCTGGTGCCGGCCGATACCGCCGCCGGCAGCCCGGCGCGCATCGAGTCGATGCTGGCCGGCGTGCACGCCGTGTGCGCCGATCTCGCCGGCCGGCCACTGCCCTGGCGCCAGCTGCGCATGGCCCACGCCGCACCCTCGCCGGCGCTGGCACGGCTGCTGGGCGTGCCGGCCGAACGCGGCGGGCGCGAGGCCGCCCGCCTGGCCTTCGACGCCGCCGCGTTGGCCTGGCCGGTTCAACACGGCGTGGCCGACCCCGCGCTGGCCGCGCTGCTGCAGACGCGCCTGGCGCAGCAGCACGACGCGCTCGGCGCACCCACGGCGGCGGGCCAGGTGGAGTCGTGGCTGCGGCGCCACCTGTCGCAGTGCGCACGGCCGCGGCTGGAAGACGTGGCCGCCGAACTGCACCGCAGCCCGCGCGCGCTGCAGACGCGGCTGCAGGCCGAGGGCACGAGCTTCCGCGCACTGGCCGATGGCGTGGCGCGCGAGGCCGCCGAGGCCTGGCTGCGCCAGGGCCAGCGCGTGGCCGAGGTGTCGCACGCACTGGGCTTTGCCGAGGAGGCGGCGTTCTTCCGCGCCTTCAGGCGCTGGACCGGCAGCACCCCGGCCGCGGTGCAGCGCGAGGGCCGCGCACGCTCAGCTTGAGCGGCCTGCCGCCGTGGTGATGCGCGCCAGCCAGGTGGCCGCGTCGGCCTGCAGCATCGGCCACGTGAAGCGCCAGCGCCAGTTGCCGTCGGCCGTGCCCGGCAGGTTCATGCGGTGCGCGCCATCGAGGCCCAGCACGTCCTGCAGCGGAAAGAGCGCCAGCTTCGCCACGCTCTGGCTGGTGGCGCGGATCAGCGCCCAGGGGATGCGGTCGGCGTCGTTGCAGGCCAGGTACTCGGCGGCGTAGGCCTGCACCTCGGGCCGCGCGCCGTTCCACCAGCCGCGCGCGGTGTCGCTGTCGTGCGTGCTGCTGTAGGCCAGCGCGTGCGGCACGTGGTGGTGCGGCAGGAAGGGGTGCTGCGAGTTGGCCGCCGCGCTGCCATCGCCCCAGCCGTTGAAGGCCTCCTGCACGATGCGCATGCCCGGCAGGCCGAAGTCGTCGCGCAGCGCGATGACGTCGGGCGTGATCGTGCCCAGGTCCTCGGCCACCACGGGCAGCTCGTCGCCGAAGGCGGCGCGGAAGGCCTCGAAGAGGGCCGGGCCGGGGCCCGGGGCCCAGCGGCCTTCTCGCGCCGTGGGGCAGCTGGCGGGCACCTCCCAGTAGCCGGCAAAGCCGCGGAAGTGGTCGATGCGCACGAGGTCGGCCTGCGCCAGCGAGCGCTGCAGGCGCGCCACCCACCAGGCGTAGCCCTCGGCCGCCATGCGGTCCCAGCGGTACAGCGGGTTGCCCCAGCGCTGGCCGTCGGGGCCGAAGCCGTCGGGGGGCACGCCGGCCACGAACGTGAGCTCGTGGCGCTCGTCCATGAAGTACAGGTCGGGGCGCGACCACACGTCGGCGCTGTCGTGGGCCACGAAGATGGGCACGTCGCCCATCAGGAACACGCCGCGGCTGTGGGCGTAGTCGCGCAGCGCGGCGAGCTGTTCGTCGAAGCACCACTGCACGAAGGCGTGCACACGCATCGCGTCAGCCTGCTCGGCGCGCGCGGCCTGCAGCGCGGCGGCGTCACGGCGCGCCAGGGGTTCGCCCCAGGCCCACCAGGGCTGGCCGCCGTGCGCGTCTTTCAGCGCCGCGAACAGGCACCACTCGTCGAGCCAGGCGTGCTCGCTGGTGCACCAGGCTTCGAAGCGTGTGCGCTCGGCCGGCGTGGCGCGTGCCGCGAAGCCGGCCGCGGCCTGCTGCAGCATCGCCCAGCGCCAGGGGATGGCGCGTTCGTAGTCGGCGCGCGCAGCTTCGAAGGCCGGCGCGGTGTGCAGCGCGTCGGCCGGCAGCCAGCCGGCGCGCACCAGCGGCGCCAGCGCCACCATCCACGGGCAGCCGGCAAAGGCCGAGGGGCACTGGTACGGCGAGTTCCCCGGCCCGATGGGGTTGACCGGCAGCACCTGCCACAGGCTCTGGCCGCAGGCGGCCAGCCAGTCGACGAAGCGCCGCGCCTCGTCGCCAAGGTCGCCCACGCCATGCGGCCCGGGCAGCGAGGTGATGTGCAGCACGATGCCCGAACGGCGGGCGCTGAGGTCGAAGGGCATGCGGGGATTCTCAGCAGGCGGCGCGGCGCCGCAAGAGGCGCAACGAGCGGGGGGCCAGCGGTGCGGCCGCTTCCGCGGCGGGCGTGTCGGCGTGGGTGTCCAGCGCCACGGTCCAGTCGGCGCCTTCCAGCGCCTCGGGCGGCCAGGGGCGCGGGTGGGCGTCGGGGTTCAGCGCGAGCAGCCAGTCGCCGGTGCGCACGGCCAAGGCTTCGTCGTCGGTGTCGTCGGCGGCGAAGGCGCGCAGCGGCGCCTCGTGCCAGGTGGCCGGCGCGCCGAGGGCGCCCGCGCGCCGCAGCGCCAGCACACGCGCGACGAAGTCGACATGCGCGTCGTCGGCGTCGGGCCAGGCCAGCCAGCCGAGCGCGTTGTCCTGGTTCCAGGCGTTGTTGTTGCCTTGCTGGCTGTGGCCGAACTCGTCGCCGGCCAGCAGCATCGGCGTGCCCTGGGCCAGCAGTAGCGTGGCCAGCAGCGCGCGCTGCACCGCGGCGCGGGTGGCGGTGATGGCGAGGTCGTCGGTCGGGCCTTCGGTGCCGAAGTTGGCGCTGAGTTCGTCGTCGCGGCCGTCGCGGTTGTCTTCGCCGTTGGCGTGGTTGTGCTTGCGCACGTAGGCCACCAGGTCGGCCAGCGTGAAGCCGTCGTGCACGGCGATGAAGTTCACGCCGCTGGTGGGCGGGCGGCCGTCGCCGGCGTAGAGCTCGGGCGATCCGGCCAGGCGCGCCAGCAGCTCGCGCCGCGTCACCGGCGCGGCCTGGCCGCCGCGCGGCACCGGCTGGCCGAGCCAGAAGCCGCGCGCCGCATCGCGGAAGCGGTCGTTCCACTCCTGCCACGGCGCCGGAAAGCCGCCGACGCGGTAGCCGCGCGGGCCGCCGTCCCAGGGCTCGGCAATGAGCGCCACGCCCTGCAGCGCGGGCTCGTCCTGCAGCATCCGGAAGAAGGCCGCGTCGCGCGAGAACGCACCATCCGCGCCGCGGCCCAGCACGGGCGCCAGGTCGAAGCGGAAGCCGTCGACGCCCATCTCGCGCACCCAGAAGGCCAGGCTGTCGACCACGAAGCGCGCCACGCGCGGGTACGCCACGTTGACGGTGTTGCCGCAGTGCGTGAAGTCCACGAGCGTGCCATCGTCTGCCACGCGGTACCAGCTCTTCTGATCGAGGCCGCGGAAGCTGAGCGTCGGCCCGAAGTGGTTGCCCTCGGGCGTGTGGTTGTAGACCACGTCCATCACCACCTCGAGCCCGGCCGCGTGCAGCGCGGCCACCATGGCGCGGAACTCGTCGGCCACGGCCGTGGGGTCGTCAGGCTGCTGCGCAAAGCGCGGGTCGGGGCAGAAGAAGCCCAGCGTGTTGTAGCCCCAGTGGTTGACGAGCCCCGGCGCCATCATCGGCTCGTTGAGGCGGTATTGCACCGGCAGCAGCGACAGCGTCGTCACGCCCAGCCGCCTGAAGTGCGCGAGCGCCACCGGGTGCGCCAGCGCGGCATAGGTGCCCCTCACTTCAGGCGGCAGCCCGGGGTGGCGCATCGAGAACGACTTGACGTGCACCTCGTACAGCACCCGCGCGGCCGGCGCATGGCGCGGCGCCCGCTCGCGGCGCGCGGGCTCGCGCGGTGGCGCGACGCGGGCCTTGAGCGCCGCTACGCCGTTGTCGCTCGTCTCCACCGTCTCGAAGGGCGAGGCGCCGAGCACGTAGCCGTGGTGCTCGGGCCGCCACTCGAAGCGGCCGACGATCTCGCGCGCCCAGGGGTCGAGCAGCAGCTTGGCGGGGTTGAAGCGGTGGCCCTCGCGCGGGGCGTGCGGCCCGTGCGCGCGCAGCCCGTACACGAGGCCCGGCCCGGCGCCGGCCAGGAAGCCGTGGAACACGCCGTCGGCGTTTCGGTGCAGGCGGTGGCGGGCGAGTTCCTGCGTGCCGGTGTCGTCGAACAGGCACCAGTCGATGGCGCTGGCATGCTCCGACCAGACCGCCAGGTTCACGCCGCCGGCCACGACGTGCGCGCCGTAGGGGCCCGGCCGGCCAGGCGCCAAGGTGGCGGCAAAGGGCGTCGTCATGTAGTAATGCTACATGGTGGATTCCCCAGTGTCATGCCAACTTGTTGATTCATAAGGGTTTGCCACCCCATAAACCCCTCGGTGACCGGTTGAGGCGCTGGGCTGCCGGGCTGTATATTCATTACAGAACCGCAGGGGCCCAGGCCCGGAGACAAGCAGTGGCCGAAGTCAAGCTGGCCGGGGTCGGCAAGGCCTACGGCGACGTGAAGATCCTCAAAGGGATCGACCTGCACATCCGCGACGGCGAGTTCATGGTCTTCGTCGGGCCCAGCGGCTGCGGCAAGAGCACGTTGTTGCGCACCATCGCCGGGCTGGAGGACATCACCGAGGGCACGCTCTCGATCGGCGGCCGCGTCGTGAACGACGTGCCGCCGGCCGAGCGCGGCATCGCGATGGTGTTCCAGAGCTACGCGCTGTATCCGCACATGAACCTGTTCGACAACATGGCCTTCGGGCTGAAGTTGGCGAAGGTGCCTGAGGCCGAGATCAAGGAAGCCGTCACCAAGGCCGCGAAGATCCTGCACATCGAGCACCTGCTCGAGCGAAAGCCGAAGGACCTGTCGGGCGGCCAGCGCCAGCGCGTGGCCATCGGCCGCGCCATCGTGCGGCAGCCCGAGGTGTTTCTGTTCGACGAGCCGCTGAGCAACCTCGACACCGCGCTGCGCGTGAAGATGCGCTACGAGTTCGCCAAGCTGCACGAGCAGTTCAAGACGACGATGGTCTACGTCACGCACGACCAGGTCGAGGCCATGACGCTGGCCGACCGCATCGTCGTGCTGCAGGCCGGCCGCATCGAGCAGGTGGGCGCGCCGCTGGAGCTGTACGAGCACCCGTGCAACCTGTTCGTGGCCGGCTTCATCGGGAGCCCGGGTATGAACCTGCTGGACGCCACCGTGGCCGAGGCCTCGGGCCAGCACGCGGTGGTGCGCGTGAAGGGCAGCGACGAGGCGGTGCGTTGCCTGGTCGATGCCAGCGGCGCGCGTGTCGGCGATGCCGTGAAGCTGGGCATCCGGCCCGAGCACCTGCGCGCTGGCGACACCGCCAACGCGCTGGCCACGCGCGTGACCTTCGTCGAAAGCCTGGGCGGCATGACCTACGCATACTGCACGCACCCGGCCGTGGACGACGTGCTCACCTGCGCCGTGGAAGGCGACCGGCGCCTCGCCGCCGGCACCGCGCTGGCACTGGGCGTGCCACCGGAGAAGGCCTACCTGTTCGACGCCCGGGGCCTGGCCTTCCGCCGCCTGGCCGCCGCGCCGACCGAGCGCAGCCATGCGGCCTGATCGCCTGCTCGCGGCGGCCGTGCTGGCCGCCGCGGCCTGCACCGCCACGGCCCAGGGCGGGCGCGACCTGCGCCTGCTCGTGTGGATCAACGGCGACAAGGGCTACAACGGCCTGCAGAAGGTGGGCGACGCCTTCACCGCGAAGAGCGGCGTGCCGGTGGTGGTGCAGCACCCCGAGGGCGCGCCCGACAAGTTCCAGGCCGCGGCCGCCGCCGGCAAGGGCCCGGACATCATGTGCTGGGCGCACGACCGCGTCGGCGAATGGGCCAAGGGCGGGCTGATCGTGCCCATCCGGCCGCGCCGCGCGCTGCGCGCCGAGATCGACGACAGCGCCTGGGCCGCCTTCACCTACCGCGGCCAGACCTGGGGCTATCCGATCGCCATCGAGTCGGTGGGCCTGATCGTCAACCGCGCGCTGGTGCCGGAGCCGCCGAAGACCTTCGACGAGGTCATCGAGATCGACCGCCGCCTCAAGAAGGAGGGCAGGAGCGCCATCCTCTGGGCCTACAACAACAGCTTCTTCAGCTGGTCGCTGCTGGCCGGGCCGGGCGGCTTCATCTTCGGCCGCAACGCGGCAGGCGACTTCGACACCTCGGTGGTGGGCGTCAACAACGCCGGCGCGCTGCAAGGCGTGCAGCTGCTGGATCGCCTGGTGAGCGACGGCCACATGCCGCGCGGCGCGCGCTATGCCGAGATGGAGAGCGCCTTCGCCAAGGGCCAGGTGGCGATGATGATCAACGGCCCCTGGGCCTGGGACAACGTGCGCAAGGTCGGCATCGACTTCACGGTGGCGCCCATCCCCAGCGTCGGCGGCAAGCCCGGCAAGCCCTTCGTCGGCGTGCTCGGCTGCATGATCACGGCGCCCAGCCGCGTGAAGGACATCGCGCGCGAGTTCCTCGAGAACCACCTGCTGAAGGTGGAGAACCTCAAGGTGGTGAGCGCCGACGTGCCGCTGGGCGTGCCAGCCAACAAGGCCTACTACGCCGAGCTGAGCACCGACCCGCGGATCGCCGCGACGATGGCCAACGCCCGCGCCGGCGAACCCATCCCGAACATCCCCGAGATGGGCCGCTTCTTCCCGGCCATGGACGCCGCGCTGGAGGCCATCACCAGCGGCCGCCAGGCGCCGAAGGAAGCTCTCGACGGCGCGGCGGCCCGGATGAAGGCCCGATGATGGCCCCCCCCCGAAGCGCCTTCGGCGCTCCCCCCCAGGGGGGCGCCCCCAGCGGCCCGGCAAAGCCGGCTCCGCGGCGGCTGCTTGGGGCGCTCGTGGCCGGGTTGGCTGCTCTGGCGCTGCTGTGGCTGGTGTTCAACCTGTGGATGGCCGGCCAGCCGCTGGTGGCCGTGGGCGCGCTGGTCTTCGGCAGCGTGGCGCTGGTGGTGTACGGCACGGCCACCTCGGTGGCCTGGAAGTACCTGTTCCCGGGCGTGGCCGGCATGCTGCTGTTCGTGGCCTTTCCGCTGGTCTACACGGTGCAGATCGGCTTCACGAACTACTCGTCGGCGCACCTGCTCACCGAGGAGCGCGCACGCCAGTACCTGCTGGACCAGAGCGTGGTCGACGAGGCCCAGGCCCGCCCCTACACGCTGCACGCCGAAGGCAGCGGCCACCGCGTGCGCCTGGCACCGGGCGAGGCCGGCGGCGAGCCGCTGGTGTCGCCGCTGCTCGACCTGCGCGCGCCGCCGGCCACACCGGTGGCGATGGCGCCCGAGGCCGGCGCATCGCCCACCACCGCGCTCGGCCCGGCCCTCGACCTGAAGGCGCTGATCGCGCAGCGCGACGGCCTGCAGCGGCTGACGCTGCAGTTGCCCGGCGGGGCGGTTGTGCAGTACGCCGGCCTGCGCGAGTTCGGCCCCATCCAGCCGCTGTGGGCGGCCCGCGCCGACGGTGCCGTGGTGCAGGCCGGCAGCGGCCGCGTGTTCGTGCCCAACCGCGAGACCGGCAACTTCGAGGCCACGGGCGCCAACGGCGAGGTCGAGCGCATCTCGCCCGGCTTCACGGTGGGCATCGGCTTCGCCAACTACAGCCGCATGCTGCTGGACGCCGACTTCCGCGGCCCCTTCGTCAGCATCTTCATCTGGACGGTGATGTTCTCGGGCCTGACGGTGCTGCTGGCCACGGCCCTGGGCATGTCGCTGGCGGTGCTGCTGGAGTGGGAAGGCCTGAAGCACCGCACGCTGTACCGCACGCTGCTGTTCCTGCCCTACGCGGTGCCGGGCTTCATCAGCATCCTGGTGTGGAAGGGCCTGTTCAACCAGAACTTCGGCGAGATCAACGCCATCCTGAACGCGCTGTTCGGCGTGCGGCCGGCGTGGTTTGCGGACCCGATGCTCGCGAAGGTGATGATCCTCGTCGTCAACACCTGGCTGGGCTACCCGTACATCATGATCCTGTGCGCGGGCCTGATCAAAGCCATCCCGAGCGACCTGTACGAGGCCAGCGCGCTGGCCGGCGCCAGCCCCTGGACGAACTTCTGGAAGATCACAGCGCCGCTGATCGCGCGGCCACTGACGCCGCTGCTCATCAGCGCGTTTGCGTTCAACTTCAACAACTTCGTGCTCATCAGCCTGCTCACCGACGGGCGGCCCGACTTCCTGAACACCAAGCTGCCGGCGGGCACCACCGACATCCTGGTCAGCTACACCTACCGCATCGCCTTCACCGACAGCGGCCAGAACTTCGGCCTCGCGGCGGCGATCAGCACGCTGATCTTCATCCTGGTGGCGGTGATGGCGCTGGTGCAGCTGCGCTTCACGAACGCGCCAGAAGGGAAACGCTGACATGCCCATCGTCACCGGCAAGAAGCAGCGCTGGCGCGCCTGGGCCGCCCACGGCCTGCTGTGGGTTCTGCTGGCCTTCACGCTATTCCCGCTGCTGGCGGTGGTGAGCATCAGCCTGCGGCCGGGCAACTTTGCCACCGGCAGCATCATCCCCACGCAGATCAGCTTCGAGCACTGGCAGCTGGCACTGGGCATCCCGGTGAAGCACGCCGATGGCAGCGTCACGCAGCCGCCCTTCCCGGTGCTGCTGTGGCTGTGGAACAGCATCAAGATCGCCACGATCTCGGCCTTCCTGATCGTGGTCATCAGCACCACCGCGGCCTATGCCTTTGCGCGGCTGAAGTTCGCTCGCAAGCAGCTCATCCTGAACAGCATGCTGCTGCTGCAGATGTTCCCGGTGGCGGTGGCCCTCGTCGCCATCTACGCCATCTTCGAGGGCCTGGGCACGCAGATCCCGTGGCTGGGCATCGAAACGCACGCCGGGCTCATCGTGGCCTACCTCGGCGGCGTGGCCATGCACATCTGGACGATCAAGGGCTACTTCGAGACCATCCCGGTGGAGATCGAGGAGAACGCCAAGGTCGACGGCGCCACGCACTGGCAGGCCTTCCGCCACGTGCTGCTGCCGATGGCGGTGCCGATCCTGATGGTGGTGTTCGTGCTGGCGTTCATCGGCACCATCATCGAGTACCCGGTGGCCAGCATCCTGCTGCGCGAGGAGCCCAACCTCACGCTCGCGGTGGGCAGCAAGTTCTACCTGTACGAGCAGCGTTACCTGTGGGGCGACTTCGCCGCCGCCGCGGTGCTGAGCGGCCTGCCGATCACGCTGGTGTTCCTGCTCGCGCAGCGCTGGATCGTCAGCGGGCTCACGGCCGGGGGCGTGAAGGGGTGAGCATGACCCGCCGCCAGCTGCTGGCCGCTGCGGCTGCTGCCGGCGCACTGCCGGCTGCAACAGCACAAGGCTTCGCCACCCGCGTGGACACCCCCGCCGGCAACACCACCGACACCGCCGTGGCCGGGACCTACGAGCGGCGCGAGAAGGACTGGCGCATGGGCGCGCTCGTCTACCAGGTGCTGGTGGACCGCTTCGCGCCCAGCGCCAACCTCGAGGCGAAACGTGCGCTGTACCCCGCGCCGAAGACGCTGCACCCGTGGACCGAGAACCCGAAGCGCGGCGTGTACCTGGAGAGCGAGCGCCTCTGGAGCCACGAGATCCAGTTCTGGGGCGGCGACCTCGCCAGCACGCGCAGCCGGCTCGACCACGTGCAGTCGCTCGGCGCCGACGTTGTCTACCTCAACCCCATCCACCTGGCCTACACCAACCACAAGTACGACGCCTTCGACTACCAGGCCGTGAGCCCGGAGTTCGGCACGCGCGCGGACGTGAAGGCACTCGCCGCCGACGTGCACCGCCGCGGCATGAAGCTGGTGCTCGACGGCGTGTTCAACCACATGGGCCGCAACGCGCCGATCTTCAAGGACGCGATGGCCAACCCGCAGTCCAAGTGGCGCGACTGGTTCTACTTCGGTCCGCAGTACCAGAGCGGCACGCGCGTGTGGTGGCTGGCCGAGAACCTGCCCGAGCTGAACCTGGAGAACCCCGCCGTGCGCGCGCATGTCTGGGGCGCGAAGGACTCGGTCGTGCGCAGCTACCTGCGCGACGGCGTCGACGGCTGGCGGCTCGACGTGGCCGTGGACATCGGCTTCCAGTGGCTCGAGCAGCTCACGAAGGCCGCGCACGCCGAGAAGCCGGGTTCACTGGTGGTGGGCGAGATCGCCAACTACCCGAAGGAGTGGTTCCCGGCGGTCGACGGCGTCATGAACTTCACGCTGCGCGAGATCGTGCTGCGGCTCGCCGACGGCCGCCTGCCCACGGCGCAGGCGCTGCGCATGGTGGAGAGCATGGTGGCCGACAGCGGCATCGAGAACCTGCTGAAGAGCTGGCTGATGCTCGACAACCACGACACGCCGCGCGTGGCCACCGCGCTGCCGCACGAGCCCTCGCGGCGGCTGGCCCAGGTGCTGCAGTTCACGCTGCCCGGCGCGCCGAACCTGTACTACGGCAGCGAGGTGGGCATGACCGGCGGCGACGACCCCGAGATGCGCGCCCCGATGCGCTGGGACCTCGTGCGCGACGACAACCCCACGCTGGCATGGACGCGCCAGCTCATTGCCTTGCGCAAGCAGCGGCGTGCGCTGCGTGTGGGCGACTTCCGCAGCCTCGTCGCCGAGCGCCTCTTCGCCTTCGAGCGCCACACCGACCGCGCGCTCGACACCGTGGTCGTGGTGGCCAACCCGATGGACGTGGAGGTGCGCGAGACGGTGATGGTGCGCAACGCCAAGCTGATGAACACCTGGAACATGGTCGATCTGCTCGGCGGCCCGCCGGTCAAGATCAAGGCCGGCCTCTTCGACCTCGTGCTGCCGCCCAAGGGCGTGCTGGTGCTGGCGCCCGAGGCCAGCCCGGGCGGTGGCTACAGCGCCTACAAACGTGTCCGTTAGCCTTCGTTCGTCTCTCGCGGCCGTCGCGCTGGCCGCGGCCGCGCTGCCGGCCTTCGGCCAGGCCGCTCCACCCGCTGCGCCGGCCGCATCCGCCGGCCCGGCCTGCCGCCCCGACCCTCTGCAAGGCCGCGCCGTCTACCTGCGCGGCAGCTTCAACGCCTGGGCCGCACCCGAGGCGCAGCGCTTCACCTGGTTCTGCAACCGCTGGGAGCTCGTCACCCGGCTGCAGGGCGAACACCGCTTCAAGCTCGGCGACGAAGGCTGGAGTGCCGACGCCGACTACGGCAGCGCCGACGGCCGCCGGCTCGTGCCCAAGGGGCCCGAGCTGCAACGCCGCTTCGGTGGCAACAACCCAGGCACCTACCGCTTCACCGTCACGATGGCCGACCCCACCACGCCCGAGCTGCGCATCGACGAATGCCCCGCCAACGAGCCGCCACTGGGCGCCACGGCCCTCTTCCTGCGCGGCACGCCCAACAACTGGGCGGCGCTGGAGGACTACCAGTTCCAGTTCAGCTGCGACGCCTACTACCTGAACGTCAAGCTCGAAGGCCGGCACGAGTTCAAGATCGGCGACGCGGCCTGGAAGGACGCCAGCACCATCGGCCCCGGCGGCTTCGGGCAGGGCGCCAACTTCGCACACACATTCACAGGCGAGCACACGCTGCGCCTGGCCTGGGCCGGCGGCCGGCCGCAGCTGGACATCGGCCCCAGGAGCTGGGCCGATCCGCGCGCCGCCGCCGTCACCGACCCCGTCGCCTTGAGCCTGCGCTTCGATTCGCGCAGCGCCGCGCACAAGCAGCCCTTCGGCGCCGTGCCGGCGGGCACGGAGATCGAGTTCGCGATCAGCGCGATGCCCGGTGTGCAGCGCGCGACGCTGGTGCTGGAGAAGCGCCGGCTCGAAGGCAACCAAGAGGTGCTGGAGTACGCCCCGCTGGCCCGCGTGGAGATGGCCCGCAGCGCGGCACCCGACGGCCGCGAGCGCTTCAGCGCCCGCCACCGCTTCACCGACGTGGCCGTGCACGGCTACTGGTTCGAGGTGGAGATCGGCGGCAAGCTCTTCGCCTACCAGAACAACCCCGAGCCGCTGCACTGGACGCGCGAGAAGGGCACCGGCGGCCTGGGCGCCGTGGCCGACCGGCCGGCCAACGCCGGTGGCATCCGCCGCTTCCGGCAGACGGTGCATGCGCCCGGCCTGGCGGTGCCCGAGTGGGCCGCCGACATCGTCTACTACTACGTGTTCCCCGAGCGCTTCCGCAACGGCAACCGCGCCAACGACCCCCAGCCCGGCCGCGACAAGTACCGCAACACCGGCGTCGAGAAACACAAGAGCTGGAACGAACGGCCGTTCCGCCCCGGCAGTGGCGATGGCAGCGACGAGGTCTTCAACAACGACTTCTTCGGCGGCGATCTGGACGGCCTGGCCGACAAGCTCGGCGACATCCAGGCCCTGGGCGCCAACACGATCTACATGACGCCCGTGTTCCGCGCCGCCAGCAACCACAAGTACGACCACGCCGACTACCTGAACGTCGACCCCGCCTTCGGCGGCAACGCGGCTTTCGAGCGCCTGGTGCGCGAGGCCGGCCAGCGCGGCATCCGCGTCATCCCCGACGCCAGTCTCAACCACACCGGCAGCGACTCGATCTACTTCGACCGCTACGGCAACTTCAACAGCAACGGCGCCTTCGCAGGGGGCAAGCCCAACCCGAAGAGCCCGTACTACGGCTGGTACCGCTTCGACCCCACGCAGACCGCGCCCGACAAGCAGTACCGCGGCTGGGTGGGCGTGCCGGACCTGCCCGAACTCGACAAGACGAGCCCCGGCTGGCGCGAGTTCGCCTACGGCAAGCCCGACAGCGTGACGCGCACCTGGCTCAGGCGTGGCGCAGCCGGCTGGCGCATGGACGTCGCGCCCTGGGTGCCCGACGACTTCTGGCGCGAATGGCGCCAGGCCGTCAAGGCCACCAAGCCCGACGCGCTGACGGTGGCCGAGACCTGGTTCGACTCGAGCAAGTACTTCCTCGGCGACATGTTCGACTCGACGATGAACTACGTCTTCCGCAACGCCGTGCAGGACTATGCCGGCGGCGGGAAGACCGCCGCGCTGGTGGCGCAGCTCGAGCACCTGCGCGAGGCCTACCCGACGCCGGTGCACCAGGCGCTGATGAACCTGCTGTCGAGCCACGACCAGGCGCGCGCGCTGCATGTCTTTGGCTGGCACGACGACACGAAGGACGCCAACGTCATCGCCCGCGCCAAGCAGCGCCTGCTACTCGGCGTGTTCCTGCAGATGAGCTACCCCGGCGCGCCCACGGTCTACTACGGCGACGAGGTCGGCGTGACCGGCGGCGACGACCCCTACAACCGCGCCACCTACCCCTGGCCCGACGAAGGCGGCCAGCCCGACACCGCGCTGCGCGAGCAGTTCCGGCGGCTCATCGCGATGCGCCATGCACACCCGGTGCTGCGGCGCGGTGAGCTGATGGCGCCGCTGGTGGTGGACGAGCACGTCGTCGTGTGGCCGCGGCGGCTGACCGCGGCCGGCGGCACGCGCTGGGCGCTGGTGGTCGTCAACAACGCCGCCACCGCGCGCACCGTGCGCCTGCCGCGCCCGGCCGGCCTGCCGCGCGGCCCGCTGGCTGACGCGCTGGGCGGTGCGGCGGTGAGTGCCGAGGGCGAGGTCATCGAGTTCGAAGTGCCGGCGCTGTTCGGGCGCGTGCTGCTGCGCTGACGCGGGTTCCGCCCAACGCGCGGCCAGGTTTCGCTCAGGTTTCGCTCAGGTTCCGCTCAAGGCCGGCGGATCGGCGGCCGATATGACGGGCAGCGTCAAGCGTCCGCCATGCGAACCACCACCCTCCTGTCCCCCGCCGGCTGGCTCGGCTGCGTGCTGCTGCTGGCCGGCTGCCTGGCCACACCGCCGCAGCAGCCGCCGGTGGTGTCGGCCAGCGAGCGACGCGCCAACTACCAGGGCGCCTTGAAGGCGGTGGTGGTGCTGGCGCCGGCCACCGAGGCCCAGGCCCAGCGCAGCGCCGCCGACGAGGCGCTGTCGACCCAGGTGGATGCGGCCATGCGCCGCCGGCTGCGCGAGGCCGGCGTGCCCGCGCTCGCGGCCGGGCCCGCCAGCACCGCCACGCAATGGCGCCAGCAGGGCGCGAGCCACAGCGTGCGCATCAGCCTGCCGGCCGCCGCCGACGGCCGCACGGCCGTGCAGGTGGAATTGCGCGACACGCTCACGCGCTCGGTGGTGTGGCGATACGCCGGCGAGCTGGACACGGCCTCGCGGCCGCCGCCGCGCCAGGTGGCCGACCGCATGGCCGACGCGGTGATCCACCGCCTGCGCGAAGACGGCCTGCTGGCGCGCTGAGCGCCGCCACGCCGCACCGCAGCCGGGCCGCCCGTTGGGCGGTGGCCTGGCGTCTCGCGGCGTTCCCTGAGCCGATGCCTGCGCCGTGTTTCGGCGTCTCTCTCGGTGCGGTGTCGGCGCGGGCGGATCAGCCCACGCTGTGGAAGAAGACCAGCACGCCCCCCAGCAGCGCCACCATCAGCGGCACGCCGCACAGCAGCGCCGTGTTCCAGCGGCCGGCACGGCCGCCTTCGGCACGCACGGGCCGCTCGGGCGCGAAGCTGCTGCTGTCGAAGAGATCCTCGACGAAGGCTTCGCTGCGGTGCATGTCGGGAAACAGGCTCGCCGGAAAGCCGCTGGAGCGACCCAATCCCGAGCCGGAAACCGGGGCGGAGGCGTTGGCGGCGTTCATGCGGTGTGTCGGTGGTGGTGGGGTTCGGCGTCGTGGACACACTGTGCCCGCCCGAGGTATCGGTGTCGTGTCACGGCGCGGCCGGGCGGGTTTGCTTTGTTCTCGCCCCGGGCGGCCCCGCTCAACAAACGAAACAAGGCGCATCGCCTGGCGATGCGCCGCGGAAACAGCCACTTCCCACCATTGGGGGAATGGCAGCCCGCGTCGACCGACACCCGGTGTTCCACCACCCGTGGTTCGCCCAGGCCCTGGCCGGCACCGACGCCGGCCCGGCGGCCGCTGGCTATGATCGACCGCACGCCCCGCTGGTGCCCATGGCCGACCCCGACGCTGCCCTGCCGACGCCGCTGCTCATCGTCGATGACGAGCCCGAGCTGCGCGGCCTGCTGGCCGAGTATTTCGGGCGCCACGGCTTCGCGGTGCGCGCCGCCGCCGGCGCCGCCGAGGCGCGGGCACTGATCGCCGAGCAACGCCCGGCGCTGGCGCTGCTGGACATCAACATGCCCGGCGAAAACGGCCTGAGCCTGGCGCGCTGGCTGCGCGAAGCGCACGCCGGCGTCGCCATCGTCATGCTCACCACGGCCAGCGAGCCCGTGGACCGCATCGTCGGCCTGGAGCTCGGCGCCGACGACTACGTCGGCAAGCCCTTCGAGCTGCGCGAGCTGCTGGCGCGGGTGCGCGCGGTGCTGCGCCGCACGCAGGCGCCGGCGGCCGTGGTGCCGGCGGCCGTCGGCGTGGCGGCTGCGGCGCCGGATGCCTCGCGCCGTGCGCCCTTCGGCAACCTGTGGCTCGACCTCGACCAGCGCAAGCTGCTGGCCACCGACGGCCGCGAGGTCGAGATCACCGCCGCCGAGTTCGACCTGCTCGCGCTGTTCGCGCGGCACCCGAACCGGCCCCTCTCGCGCGACCAGATCATGGAGCAGGCGCACAACCGCGGCTGGGACGTCTTCGACCGCTCCATCGACCTGCGCGTGATGCGGCTGCGGCGCAAGATCGAGCGCAACCCCGACAAGCCCGAGGTGCTGAAGACGGTGCGCAACGTCGGCTACGTCTACGTGCCGCCGCTGGCGTGACCACCCCGGCACCGGAGCCCGCCCCGGTGACGACGCCGGTGCCCGCGGGCACGCCGGCCCTGGCCCGCCGGCTGCTGTGGTGGCTGGTGGTGCCGGTCGGGCTGCTGCTGGCCGTGCTGACGGCGCAGCAGTTCGCGGCCCGCTCGGCGCAGACCGAGCGCGAACTGGCGGCGCGGGTCGACGAGCGCATGCAGGTGCTGGCCGAGCTGGCGCGCCCCGCCGCCGAACACGTGCAGGACCTGCGCCGCCTGCTTGAGCAGCACTGGCACGAGCCGCCCGATCCCGGCCCGGCCCTGCGCGCCGCGCTGCGGCCGCGGCCGGGCGGCGACGGCCACGCGCTCGACGGCGCCGACCCCGTCACGCGCGAGCGCTTCGGGCAGCTGTGGTGGGCCCCGGCCGACGGCCGCGCACCCGACGAGCGGTGGCTGCGCCGCGGCCGCCTGTTCATCGACCACGCCCGCATCGTGCATGCCCGCACGCCGGGCTTCGAGGCCACCTGGTTCGCCGCCGCGGAAGAGAACCTCAGCTTCGGCTACCCCTGGGTCGACACCCGCCGCATGCTGGCGAGCATGGGGGTGTCGGGGCTGCGCGGGCTGGACGAGCCGCGCCGCGCCGGCGTCGAGCGCGCCGAGAAGGACCTCGCCGCCGACCCCGAGGACACCAGCTTCTGGGGCGTGCCCTACGTGAGCCAGCTGCATGGCGAGCTGGTGCTGTCGCACGGCAGCGCGGTGATGGTGGACGGCCGCTACCGCGGCGAGGTGAGCCTGGACTTCCGGCTCGACACGCTGCAGCGCCTGGCACAGCGCTGGCAGGCCGATGGCAGCGAGGTCTGGATCGTCGAGCGCGGCCTGATCGTGCTGGCCGACGCCCGCGAGCCGCTGCGGGCGCCCGCGGGCAGCGGCCTGGCCGACACGCGCGTGCGCGTGACGCTGGCCAGCCGCCTGGTGGCGCGTGGCATCCCGGTCGACGAGGCGCTGCTCGACCGCCTCACGCATGAGCGCGGCACCCTGGCCCACGCCGGCGACTGGGTGCTCGCCAGCGCCAGCCGCGAGGGTCAGCCCTGGATCGTCGTGAAGGCCGTGCCACGCAGCCGGCTGCACGCGCCGGCCTGGCGCAGCCTGCTGCCGAACGCGCTGCTGGGCGGCGCGCTGCTGGCGGTGTTCGTGCTCGGGCAGTGGCTGTTCGCGCGCTGGTTCGTCACGCCCTCGGTCGAGGTGCTGGCCTACCTGCAGCGGCTGGCCGCCGACCCGGCGGCGCCGGTGCCGCGGCTGGGCCGGCGCTGGCAGGGCTGGGTCGACGCCGTCACCGACGCCTTCCGGCGCCAGCGCGAGGCCGCCGACCAGGTGGAGCGCCAGCGCGAGACCCTGCGCCAGAGCGAGAAGCTCTCGGCCATGGGCTCGCTGCTGGCGGGCGTGGCGCACGAGCTGAACAACCCGCTGGCCATCGCGATGGGGCGCGCCAGCCTGCTGGAAGAGAAGGTGGCCGCCGGCGCCGAGCCGGTGGCGCTGCAGGACGACGCCCGCCGCATCCGCGAGGCCGCCGAGCGCTGCGGCCGCATCGTGCGCACGTTCCTGAACATGGCGCGCCAGCGGCCGCCGGCGCGGCGCGCGGTGCAGAGCAACGACATCGTGCGCGCCGCCGCCGACATGCTGGGCTACACCCTGCGCAGCCACGGCGTGCGCGTGGAGCTGGCGCTGGGCGAGGGCCTGCCCGACGTGCAGGCCGATCCTGACCAGCTGGGCCAGGTCGTACTGAACCTGATGGTCAACGCCCAGCAGGCGATGGAAGGCGCGGGCACGGTGCTGCGCGTGATGTCCGTCGCCACCGGCGTGGAGCAGCCGCGGCCCGGCCGCGAGCCGCGCGTGTGGCTGCGCGTGGCCGACAGCGGCCCCGGCGTGCCGGCCGAACTGCACGAGCGCCTGTTCGAGCCCTTCTTCACCACCAAGGCCGTGGGCCTGGGCACGGGGCTGGGCCTGTCGGTGTCGCGCGGGATCGTGCGCGAGCACGGCGGCGACCTCGTGCTCGAGCAGCCGCGCGACGGCACCGGCGCGGCCGGGCTCGCCGGCGCGGCGTTCCGCCTGAGCCTGCCGATCAGCGGCGAGAAGTCGGCCGAAGCGGCCTTCGCACCCGGGCCGGGCGTTTCTGCCGATCCGGCCGCCGAGCCAGCCGCCGACGAGGCCCGCCGCGTGTTGGTGGTGGACGACGAGCCCGAGGTCGCCGAGCTGATGCGCGAGGTGCTCGAAGCCGCCGGCTTCGACGTGCTGACGGCCGAGTCGGGGGCGGTGGCGCTGGAGATGCTGGCCGAGGCGCGCTTCGAGGCCGTCGTCAGCGACGTGCGCATGCCCGACCTCGACGGCCCGGCGCTGTGGCGGCGCCTGCAGCGCGAGCACCCGGCGCTGGCCCGCCGCGTGCTGTTCGTCAGCGGCGACACGCTGTCCGACGCCGCGCGCCAGTCGCTCGCCGAGACCGGCGCGCCGACGCTCGACAAGCCCTTCACCAGCGCCGACCTGCTCGGCGCGGTGAAGGCGGTGCTCGAGTCGAAGGACTAGTACGGCGCGGTTACGCCGGCAGCGCCAGCATGTCGGCCCAGATGTTGTCGGCCCAGCTCAGCGCGTAGCGGCCCTCGATCTGGTTGGCCGCCGCACTGACGCCGCCCGAGCCCGGCACGGTTTTGAAGGTCTTGTCGGCGGCGTCGTACTGGTGGACGCTGGCCACGTGCACCACATCCGTCTTGGTGACGAAGCTGTAGCAGGTGTTCATCACCACCGGCGTGGCGCTGACGGCCTCGCTCTTGAGCAGCTGGATGATGGCCGCCGCCGCCACCTTGGCGTGCTGGTTGGCCATGTGGCCGCTCTTGGGCATGGCCGGCGCGCTGAAGGTTGCGTCGCCCAGCACGTGCACGCCCGGCACGGCCGTGCTTTCCATCGTCTGCCAGTTCACGCCGACCCAGCGGTTGTTCATGTTCACCAGGCCCGCGGTGTTGCGCGCCAGGTCGCCGGCGCGCTGCGGCGGGATCACGTTCAGCACGTCGGCCTTGACGTCATCGAACTCCAGCTTGGCCACGAGCTGATTGCCCTGCAGCGAGACTTCCTTGACCTCGTTGTTGGCGCGGTACTCGAGGATGCCCTCGTAGTGCTGCTTGAAGGCGCGCTCGAAGAGGGCCTTCTTGCTCTGCACCTCGGGGTTGGCATCGAGCACCAGCACCTTGCTCTTCGGCTTGGCCTGCTTCAGGTAGCTGGCCACCATGCAGGCGCGCTCGTAGGGCCCGGGCGGGCAACGGTAGGGCACCTTCGGGATGGTCATCGCGAACACGCCGCCGTCGGGCATGGCCTCAAGCTGCGCGCGCAGCGCCACGGTCTGCGGCCCGGCCTGCCAGCTGTGCAGCACGCGGCCGCTGTCGAGCTGCGCCTGCAGGCCGCCGATCTGGTCGTTCATGAAGCCGATGCCCGGGCTCAGCACCAGGCGGTCGTAGGCGAGCTCGCTGCCGTCCTTGAGGCGGATCTTCTTGGCCGCCGCATCGATGGTCGTGACCTCGCCCTGCACCACCTTCACGCCCATCGCCTTCAGGCCGTCGAAGCCGCGCGTGATGCGGTCGATGCCGGCATGGCCGCCGATGACGTAGTTGCTGATCGGGCAGGAGACGAACTGCGCGTTGCGCTCCACCAGCGTGACGTCGATGTTGCCGCCCCACATCTTGAGGTAGCGCGCCGCGGTGCTGCCGCCGAAGCCGCCGCCGACGACGACGACACGGCCGATCGACGGCCCACCGGTGGTGGCGCAGCCCGCCAGGCCCAGCGTGGCGATGCCGGAGAGCGCGGCGCCGGCGCCCAGCAGGCGGCGGCGGGAGATGTCGTGTGCCATGGTCATGGTGTGCGCCCTCTTCACTTGGCCGGCTTCTGCGCCGCAAAGTGCGCGGCGATCAGCCTGATCTGGTCTTCGGTGTAGCCCTTGACGATCTGGTGCATGATGGTCGCGGGCTGGTTGCCGGCGCGGTAGTCGGCCAGCATGGCGATCAGCTTGTCGGCGGGCATGCCGGCCAGCGACTTCATGTCGCCGCGGGCGTTGCCGTTGGTGCCGTGGCAGTTGGCGCAGGTGGCGCCCAGGTTGCGGGCCAGCACCATGTCGGGCGCGGTGGCCTGGGCCTGCGCGGCCCAGGGCGCGCACAGGGCGGTGACGGTGGCGGCGGCGGCCACCACGGCTTGGATTCGGTTCACGTCGGTGTCTCCTCGGGCAACGTCAGGCGCCGGCTGCACCGGCACGGCCGCATTGTGGTCGCGCCGGCGAGCGCCGGGGCTTAGGGGTCGCCTCACGTTCGAATCGGCTTGCCAGCCGCCGACGCGGCGCCTCTAATATCGGTCCATGCGAATGTACGGGTCCAGCTTCGGCCGCAGGCGCGAGAAAACCCGGGTGCGGCGTGCCACCGACCGGCTGTCGTGCGGTGCGCTGCTGCTGCTGGCCGGCGCCGTGTTCGCGCAGCCGGCCGTGCAGCCGGCCCTGCAACCTCAGCCCGTGGCGCCGGATGTGTGGATGGTGCAGGGCGAGTCGGCGCTGGGCAGCCCGGCCAACCGCAACTTCATCAGCAACGCCGGCTTCGTGGTCACGCCCGCGGGCGTGGTGGTGGTCGACGCGCTGGGCTCGCCGGCGCTGGCGCGCGAGCTGCTCGCGGCCATCGCGCGCATCACGCCGCAGCCGGTGAAGGTGCTGGTCGTCACCCACTACCACGCCGACCACATCTACGGCCTGCAGGTGTTCAAGGACCGCGGCGTCGAGCTCATCGCCCACGAGGCCGGGCGCCTGTACCTGACCAGCGACACCGCGGCGCTGCGCCTGAAGGCCAGCCGCGAGGAACTGGCGCCGTGGATCGACGAGGCCACGCGCCTGGTGGCGGCCGACCGTTGGATCAGCGCGCCCTACCGCTTCACGCTGGGCGGCGTCGACTTCGTCGTGCAGCCTGCGGGACCCGCGCACACGCCGGAAGACCTGGTGGTGGCGATGCCGGGCCGCGGCGTGCTGTTCGCGGGCGACCTGGTGTTCCGCGGCCGCATCCCCTTCGTCGGCCAGGCCGACAGCGGGCGCTGGGTGCAGGCGCTCGACCGCCTGCTGGCGATGAAGCCCACGACCATCGTGCCCGGCCACGGCCCGGCCTCGACGCAGGCCGTGGACGACCTGCAGCTCACGCGCGACTACCTCCAGCACCTGCGCGCCACCATGGGCGAGGCGGCGCGCAACATGGAGCCCTTCGACGAGGCCTACGCCCGCGCCGACTGGTCGCGCTTCGAGCGCTTGCCGCTGTTCCGTGCAGCGAATCGCATCAACGCGTACAACACCTACCTGCTGATGGAACGCAACCCGCCATGACACCCGCTGCCAGGATCGCCCGCCGCCCCGTGCTGGCCGCGCTGGGCTTGGCCGCGGCCGGGCTGGTGCCGCGTGCGCGCGCGGCCGCCGCGCAGAGGCCGGCGGCCAAGGGCGAGCTGGTGGCCTGGCCCGAGGTGGCGCTGCTCGACGGCCGCCGCGTCGGCGCCGACCACTGGGCCGGCCGCGTGGGCGTGGTGGTGTTCTGGTCCACGACCTGCCCCTTCTGCCGCCGCCACAACCAGCACGTCGAGAAGCTGCAGCGCGCCGTGCGCGCCGCCGGCGCGCCGCTGGCGGTGCTGGGCGTGGCGCGCGAACGCGATGCCGCGCTGGTGCGGCGCTACGCGCAGTCGCAGGGCTACAGCTTCGACATCACGCTCGACACGGCGCCGATGGCCGCCGCGCTGGCGCCGCGCAACCTGATCCCGCAGACGGCCGTGATCGGCCGCGACGGCCGCCTGGTGCAGCTGTTGCCCGGCGAGATGTTCGAGGAAGACGTGATGGAACTGCTGGACCTCGCCCGATGATGAGCCCCGATCCCGCCCCGAACCCCGCCGCCGACGAATCCGATGTCGTGTTCGACTCCGCCGCCGAGCTGTTCCGGCTGCTGTCGACGCCGATCCGCCTGAAGATCATCAGCGCGCTGTGCAGCCAGGAGAAGAACGTCTCGCAGCTGCTGGCCGAGATCGACACCACGCAGCCCAACATGAGCCAGCACCTGGCCACGCTGCACCGCGCCGGCGTGCTGGTGCGCCGGCGCGACGCGACGCAGATCTACTACCGCATCGGCAGCGAGCGCGCAGCCACGCTGTGCCGCGCGGTGTGCACGCAGATCGCCACCGAGTTCGACGGCAGCGTCGAGCTGCCGGCCTCCGAACGCCTGACGCCGCTGACCTCCGCGGGCCGCGGCTGACGCCTTCGTCGGCGGCGATTCACACGCGGCCGACCGCCGCCAGCCGGAAGGCGCGCGCGATCAGCGTCGTCGGGAACAGCGCGATGGCCGCGTCGTGCGCCTCGGCGGCCTCGTTGAAGCGCTGCCGCGCATAGGCCAGGCGCGGCTGCGACTCCGTCCAAGCGGCCAGCAGCGGCGCCACGCCGGCGTCGGCGCGCAGCTCGGGCTGGTGCTCCAGCAAGGCCAGCAGGCGCGTGGCGGCACGCGCCAGGGCCGCCTCGGCGGCCACCCACTGGCGGGCCAGCGTGGTGTCGAGCGGCCGCGCGCCCAGGGCCGCGGCGCCCTGCCGCGCCTGCGCCGCGGCGCCCAGGAAGGCGTCGAGCGCGCCCTGCTCGGCGGCCATCGGCGCGCGCAGCAGCGCCACCAGCGGCTCCACGGCCGCGTCGCGCGGCTGCAGCGCCTCGGCCAGCCGCTGCCACGCGGCGGTGATCTCGTTGCGCAGCCCGACCAGCCGGTTGTAGGCGCCCACCACCCAGAACATCAGCAGCGCGAGCGCCGCCAGCGCCAGCCAGTCCATGTGGCCTCAGCGGCGCACTTCGCCCTGGCCCAGCACCACCCACTTCATCGAGGTCAGGCCCTCCAGGCCCACCGGCCCGCGGGCGTGGAACTTGTCGGTGCTGATGCCGATCTCGGCGCCCAGCCCGTACTCGAAGCCATCCGCGAAGCGCGTGCTGGCGTTGACCATCACGCTGGCCGAATCCACCTCGCGCAGGAAGCGCATCGCGTTCGGGTGGTTCGTGGTGAGGATGGCGTCGGTGTGGTGGCTGCCGAAGTGGTTGACGTGCGCGATGGCCTCGTCGAGCGAGTCGACCACCTTGATGCTGATGATGGGCGCCAGGTATTCGGTGGCCCAGTCGGCCTCGGTGGCCGGCACCACCTTCGGCAGGCCGGCCAGCAGCGCCGCGGCGCGGGGGCAGCAGCGCATCTCCACGCCCTTGGCGGCGAACACCGCGCCAATGCGCGGCAGAAAGGAGGCTGCCTGCGCCGCATGCACGAGCAGGCTCTCGGCAGCATTGCAGGGGCTGTACTTCTGCGTCTTAGCGTTGTCGGTGACCTTGAGCGCCAGCTCGAGCTCGACCTCGGCATCGACATAGACGTGGCAGTTGCCGTCGAGGTGCTTGATGACGGGCACGCGCGCCTCGGCGCTGATGCGCTCGATGAGGCCCTTGCCGCCGCGCGGGATGATCACGTCCACGAACTGCGGCATCGCGATCAGCGCGCCCACGGCGGCGCGGTCGGTGGTGGGCACCAGCTGCACGGCGTCTTCGGGCAGGCCGGCTTCGGCGAGCGACTCGCGCACCAATGCGGCCAGCGCGCGGTTGCTGTGGATGGCCTCGGAGCCGCCGCGCAGGATAGCGGCGTTGCCGCTCTTGATCGCCAGGCTGGCGGCCTCGATCGTGACGTTCGGGCGGCTCTCGTAGACCATGCCGAACACGCCCAGCGGCACGCGCATCTGGCCGACGCTGATGCCGCTGGGGCGGCGCTTGACGCCGGTGATCTCGCCCACCGGATCCGGCATCCCGGCGATCTGCTCGCAGCCCTCGGCCACGGTGGCGATGACGGCGGGCGTCAGCTTGAGGCGGTCGACCATCGGCTCGGCCAGGCCGGCCCGGCGCGCGGCGGCGAGGTCGAGCTCGTTGGCCTCGGCCAGTGGCGCTGCGGCCTCGCGCAGGCGGCGCGCCAGCGCGCGAAGGGCCGCGTCCTTGGCCGCGGTGGGCGCGGCAGCCATGCGCGTGGCGGCCGCGCGGGCCGCCGCACCGAGGGCGGCCATCAGCGCCGCGATGTCGGTGTCGGCAGCGTTGTTCGGGGTCATCGCCGGATTGTCGCAGCCCCGCTGCGCGCGGCGTCGGTCGCGCCGGCACCGTCAACGCCACCGCCACCGCCACCGCCACCGCCGCCACCGCCCGCACTGGCCAGGCCACGCGTCGGCACGCGGTACAGCGTGCGCGTCAGACCCTC
>JAIXTY010000352.1 GCA_027483705.1 Rubrivivax sp. | reverse complement strand
GATGACCTTGGCGGCCTCGGCGGCCTTGATGGAACTCGCGCGGTGCACGCCGGGGACGATGATCTTCTCGTACAGCTTCGCGACCTTGTCGAGCGTCTCAGGCGTGTCGCCGGAGACGATCGTCAGGATCTTGGTGAGCGGGTGCTCCTTGTCACCCGGGTTGATGCGCTCGGGGCTGTAGCCGATGAAGAAATCCTGCTTCCACTTGAGGCCCGATTCCTTCTCGAGCACCGGGATGCACACCTCCTCGGTGGCGCCCGGGTACACCGTGCTCTCGTAGACGACGGTGACGCCCTTCTTCATGTGGCGGCCCACGCTGGTGCTGCTGCCGATGAGCGGGCGGAAGTCGGGGATGTGGGCCTCGTCCACCGGCGTGGGCACGGCGACGATGATCATGTCGGCCTCGCCGAGCAGGGCCGGGTCGCTGGTGTAGACGGCGTGCCTGGCTTCGGCCAGCTGAGCGTCGGTGAGCTCGCGGCTGGGGTCGGTGCCGCGGTTGCAGGCGTCGACCTTGTGCTGCGCGATGTCGAAGCCGATGGTGCGCATGTGCTTGCCGAACTCGACGACGAGCGGAAGGCCGACATAGCCGAGGCCGATGACTGCGAGAGTGTTCATGGGTCTTGCCTGGAGGTCTGGTCAGTGAAAGAAGGGGGCCCGGCCGGCGCTCAGCGGGCCAGGCGCTGGGCGCGGAGGTGCTCGTCGAGGACCGGCAGCCAGCGCGCGGCGGCGGCATCCAGCCGCGCGCCCGCTTCCGGCGGGCCTTCGACGTAGAGGGTGACGATGGCGCCGTCGTCGCCGCGGCCGGCCAGGCGCGACCACAGCGTGTACAGCGTGGCGCGGCGCGGGTCGGCCGTGAAGCGGCCGTCGACCCAGAACACCTGCCGCACCTGCAGCTGCTGCCGGCCGACGACGGCACCCACCGGGCCGCTGGCCACCGAGGCGCCGCGCAGGCGCAGCGGCTCGCCGCCCAGGGTGACGGTGGCCTCGGTGCCGGCCTGGCGGCTCCACTTGGTGTCGCCGCTCTTCACGAAGACGTTGTTCGAGCTCGTCATCTTGGCGCCGTAGGTCTGCGCCCGGTAGTACGCCAGGTGCACGAAGAGGTCGCCGTCGGGCAGCTTCAGGCGCGTGGTCTGCGTCGCGGCGGCGGCCTCGGCCACGGGCTCGTAGATGATGTCGGCCGCACCGAGCGTTGCGGCGCCCTCGGCCTTGATCGGCTTCAGCACCACGGGGTCGCGGCGGTGCGGATCATCGAGCGCCCAGCCGGCCAGGTGCGGCGCCAGCGCCACGGCCAGCACGCCGGCCACGGCCGCGAGCGACACGCCGTCGCCCTCGGCACCGCCAGCGTCGCGCGGCGGCTCGGGCACCGGCGCCGGCTCGGTGAAGCGGGCGCCGATGAAGAACATGATGCCGATGACGAGGCCGAAGAAGACCCAGCCGTAGATGAGGTGGTCCACGCCCACCGCGATCTTGTTGCCCGACAGGTGGCCGAGCATCACGATCATGTAGGCACGCACCCAGTTGGCCACGATCGGCACGACGATCGACACGCCCACGAAGGCCCAGCGCCGCCAGGGCGAGCTGTAGTTCAGGTAGGCGAACAGCGTGCCCACCATGAACGACGCGATCAGGTAGCGCACGCCGCTGCAGGCCTCGATCACGCTCCAGGTGCCCGAGGGGATGACGAACTGCAGGCCCTCGCGGTACACCGGGATGCCGGTGACGACCAGCGCCCAGACGGTGAAGTCGGCCGTCCAGTCCATCATCTTGTCGGTGGTGAACTCCCCGAAAGGCACCATGAAGAACAGGAAGGCCAGCGGGAAGAGGATGCGCCGCGCGAGGTCGAAGCCCAGCACGGCCGGCACCGCCAGCGCCAGCAGCGCCGTCACCGCGAACTGCGTGACGGCATTGACGCCGGCGAGGTCGCCGAGCAGCCACACCGCGGCCACGCCGGCCATCGGCAGCAGCACCCAGGGCTGCGGCCGCGGCGTGACGGTGGCGAGTTCGTGGCGCAGCCGCCAGACCAGCCACAGCACGATGGGCGGCACCAGCCAGGCGTGGGCGAAGGTCTCCGAGCGGATCCAGATCGCCGCCATCGCGACGAAGGTGTCCCAGTAGAGCACCACGATGGCCAGCAGCACGCCGGCCATCGCGGGCAGCGCGGTGCGCCAGCGCGCGGGGGGCATGTGGGCGGCAAGACTGAGGTTCATGCGGCGGCTTCCCGGTGCAGGCCCACGCGGCCCGCGGGGGCCGGCGGCGAGCCCAGGCCCGCGAGGTGGCGGTCGATGGCGGCGAGGTGGGCGCCCCAGGCGTAGCTGCGCAGCACGCGCTGCCGCGCGGCGACGCCCACGGCCTGGGCGGTGACGGGGTCGTCGAGCAGGTGGCCGACCTCGCGCACGAAGGCCACGCCGTCGGCGGCGGGCACGATCTCGCGGCCGGGCTCGGCCTCGAGCACCGCGGCGCAGCTGGCGGCGGCCACCACGGGCCGGGCCATCGCCATGGCCTCGAGCACCTTGTTCTGGATGCCGCGCGCCAGCCGCAGCGGCGCCACCACCACGGCGGCGTGCTGCAGGTAGGGCCGCACATCGGGCACGGTGCCGGTGACGACCACATGCTCGCCGGCCAGCGCCTGCACCGCGGGCGCCGGCGAGCGGCCGACGATGTGGAAGCGCAGGTCGGGCCGCGTGCGGCGCAGCGCCGGCAGCAGCTCGCGCGCGAACCAGGTGACGGCGTCGATGTTGGGCCAGTAGTCCATGGCCCCGGTGAAGACGATCGCGCGCTCGCCGGCGCCGAAGGGCGAGGCCAGGCCGGCGTCAGGCGCAAACAGCTCGGCGTCGACGCCGTTGGTCATGGCCTCGCACACCGCCGCGGCCTCGGGGGCGAGGCCCACGAACAGCGCGGCCTCCTGGGCGGTGGAGAAGAAGCTGCGGCGCGAGGCCTGCGCCACCGCGCGTTCGAAGGCCAGCAGTTGCCGGCCCTCTCGGCGGTACAGCCAGCTCAGCGGCCAGGGGTGGCGCTCGGCGTAGGCGGTCCACTTGGCGGAGTCGACATCGACGAAGTCGACGATCAGCGGGCGCCCGGCCAGCTCGTCGGCGTACTGCGCGACGGCCGACGAGTACACCACCGCGCCGTCGATGTGCTCGGTGGCGACCGTGTCACGCACCCAGCGGCGCAGGCCGGCGTCGCGGTAGGCGCGCACCGACAGCGCCTCGCCGGTGGCCAGGCCGGCCAGGCTCTTGAGGCGGGCGGTGCGCGGGTTCATGGGCACCACGTGCAGCCCGGCGCACAGCGTGCGCAGCACGCTCAGGTGCTGCAGGTCGGCCGGGTCGTCGACGAAGGTGCCCAGGAACACGCGGTGGCGCGCCGCCAGGTGGCGCAGCAGGTGGTACGAGCGCACCTTGTCGCCCTTGTCGGGCGGGTACGGCATGCGGTGCACCAGGTACAGCAGGTTGGCCACGTTGCCGCCCCTCAGCCGAGACTCTTGACGATGAACGGCCCCAGCCAGTTGGCCACCGGCAGCGGCAGCCGGCGCCAGCCCGCGATCATGAGCTTGTACTTGGCGTTGGTCGGGTTGTTCTGGGGCACGGTGTCGCGCTTGTAGAGGCGGTACTCGTAGTGCAGCGGCTGCGGCTCGAAGCCCCAGTTCTTCTTGAAGTCGAACGGGCCGGTGCCGCGCTTGCTGCGTCCGTAGTCGAACAGGGTGCAGCCGCGCGCCGCCGCGCGGCGCATCAGCTCCCAGTATTTGAAGTCATTGGCCGCCAGGCCGCGGGCGGCCTCGTCGTCGCCCGCGTAGTAGGGCAGCACTTCGTCACGGAAGTAGAAGCTGACGACGCTCGACAGCAGCCGGCCCTCGGGCGACGTGACCGTGAGGACTTCGCAGTCGCGCCCGAACTCGCGCTTCAGCGCCTCGAACCAGCGCCGGGGCAGCGCCGGCGTGCCGTGGCGGTGCACGTTGTCGGCGTACAGCGCGAAGAAGCGGTCGAGCGAATCGTCGAGCGTCGCCACGAGGCCGTTCTTGATGCCCTTGCGCACCATCGCGCGCTGCTTGCGCGGGATGGCGTTCATGTTGGCCTCGTCGTCGGCCGTGATGGCCTTGCGGAAGGTGACGTAGAGGTCCTGCTCGGGCCAGTCGGGGTGGCGGCGCGTGGTGTGGCGCAGTTCCAGGTGCGGCACGTCCAGCCGGCGGGCCAGCGCCTCGGCGGCCTCTTCCAGGGCGCGGGCGCTGGCCTCGTCGGCCGCGGCCACGCCACCGTACACGCAGAACGGCAGGCTGGTGAGCGAGTTGCCGAACAGGCGGCTGCGCACGTAGGCCAGTGGCAGCACGCCGGTGATCTGCCCGCCCTGCGTGGCCTGCAGGAAGTGCGTCTCGTGGCCGAACACGCCTTCGAGCGCGCGGCCCCAGCCGCTGAGGTGGCAGAAGCTGGCTTCGGGGCAGGCGCGCACGAAGGCGTCCCAGCGCGACGCCGCGGCGGCGTCGCCCACCGCGAGGCGATCGACCTGCACCATCGGCCGGTCAGCCGCGGGCCGGGGCCGCGGCGCTGGGGCCGGTGGGGGCGGCGTGGGCGGCACCGGCACGCGTGGGCGGCCGGCTGGCGGCACCGCCGCCGAGGAAGATCTGGTCCATGCGGCCCCAGCGGAAATCGGCCAGCAGCCGCTGCAGGCGGCGCTCCATGCGGCCGATGTTCACGTAATGGCGGAAGCGGCTCTTGGCGTCGATGCCGGCCACGCGCGGCTGGCCGACGTCGATCTCCCAGGGGTGGAAGTAGAAGACGGCGGACTCGTCGTCGTCGCGGTTGACCTTGCCGATCATCCAGCGCGACACCGCGTAGGGCAGCAGCCGGAAGTAGCCGCCGCCGCTGGACGGCAGGTTGCGGCCGCCCAGGCGCAGCGTCGTCACCGGCACCTCGAGCAGGCCGTTGGCCAGATGGAATGCAAACCTCGGCGCATCGGGCATGCCGTAGTGGTCGTGCTTGATGGGGTAGATGCTGCTGCTGTACTGGTAGCCGGCCTCGGCGAGCGTGTCGAAGGCCCAGAGGTTGGCGGTGCCGATGGAAAAGCTCGGCGCGCGGTAGCCGCGCACGGGGCGGCCGGACAGCTCTTCGAGGATGGCCTTGGCGCGGGTGACGTCGTCGCGGAAGGCCGCGCGGTCCAGGTCGCTGGCGCGCTGGTGGCCGTAGCCGTGGCTGGCCAGCTCGTGGCCCTGGGCGACGATGTCGCGCACCAGCTGCGGGTAGCGCTCGGCGATCCAGCCGAGCGTGAAGAACGTGGCCTTGACGTCGCGCTCGGCCAGCAGGGCCAGGATGCGCGAGACGTTGCGCTCGACGCGGCACTCCCGGCTGTCCCACTCGTCGCGCCGGATGTACGGCGCGAAGGCGGAGACCTGGAAGTAGTCTTCGACGTCGATGGTCAGGGCGTTGATCGGGCCCGACGAGACCGGGGCCGAAAGCGGGGACGCTGGCATGGCGGGATTGTCAGGCCGGCCGGGGTGGTGCCCAGCGGTACAAATCGTCAGCGGGCCGTGTGCATGCGGCCCGGGCGGGAAACTTCACGCCTGCAAGCCGGGGGTCACTCCGCCGGCGTGCCCGGCTTCTTGAGGCCGGCCACCAGCTTGGACAGCAGGCCCAGGATCTGCACGTTGGTGCGCTCCAGCCGCAGCAGGCTGCGCTCCAGGCGCTGGAGCTGGTCGCCGCGGGCGTCGGCCGTCAGCGCGGCCAGCTGCTTGCTCATGCCCTCGGCGTCTTCGGGGTTCAGGCGCAGCTGGGTCAGGTCGACGTCGAGCGACGCACCGGCCAGGCCGCCGGGCATCGACGGCTCGCCGCCCAGCAGCGCCGGCTGCGAGGCCGCGGCACTGGGGCGCGAGGCCACGGCGTTTTCCTGGGCGAACTCCTTGACGACCTCGTCCACGTCGGCCACGGTGAGCGCCGTGCGGCCGGCCAGGAAGCCCGCCAGCAGCAGGCGGTCGCAGACGGCATTGATGCGGCGCGGGATGCCGCCGCTGGCCTTGAAGATGGCCTCGAAGGCCGCCGGCTCGAAGCTGGGTTTGCCCTTGCTGCCGGCGCACTTGAGCCGGTGCTCGATGTAGCCGCGGGTCTCGTCGACGTCGAGCGGGCCGATGTGGCAGGTGGCCGCCACGCGCTGGCGGAACTGCTCCATCTCGGGCCGCTGCAGGATCTCGCGGAACTCCGGCTGGCCGACCAGGAAGCTCTGCAGCAGCGCCTGATTGCCGAACTGGAAGTTGCTGAGCATGCGCAGTTCCTCCACCGCGCGCGGCGTGAGGTTCTGCGCCTCGTCGACGATGAGCAGGCAGCGCTTGCCCTTGCTCGTCTGGCTGATGAGGAAGGCCTCCAGCGTGATCAGCAGCTCGCTCTTGGGCACGTCCTTCACGCGGAAGCCGAAGGCGGCGCCGACCATGCGCAATGTGTCCTCGGCGCCGAGCTGCGTGGTGACGAGGTGACCCGTGATGACGTTGCTGCCGTTCAGGCCCTCGATCAGGCTGCGCAGCACCATCGTCTTGCCGGCGCCGATCTCGCCGGTGATGACGATGAAGCCCTCGTTGCGCGAGACGCCGTACTCCAGGTACGCCTTGGCACGCCGGTGCTGCTTGCTCGCGTAGTAGAAGCTGGGGTCGGGGTTGAGCTGGAACGGCTTGGCCGTGAGCCCGTAGAAGGCCTCGTACATGGCGGCACCTAGAAGCGCATGACCAGCGAGCCCACCAGGGTGGCCTCGCGGTAGGGGTCGGTGCGGCTGTTGAACACCGAGTAGCGGGCCGACAGCGACGCGTTGGTGCGCCGCCCGACCTGCTGCGACCAGGCCAGCGTGGCCGACTTCAGGTCGTTCGACGGCTGCGTCGCGGTGGCCTTGGTCATCTGCCGCGAACCCGTGGCCGTGACGCTGCTGGTGGGGCTGAGGCGGTAGGACACGTTGCCACTGTAGCCGTTCAGGCGCACCGTCTCGCGGGAAAGCTCGGGCGCGGCACGGTCGATCGACGTGGTCGTGGAGCGGTAGGCCTGGGCGCCGAAGTTCAGCCGCACGCCGGCCCAGGCCCAGCTGAACAGGTGGCGCTCGGCCACCGAGACCGCCGAGCTGACGAAACCCGGCCGCACGATGAGACCCGGGTCCAGGCGCAGCGCGGCCAGCCGTTCGCGCACGGCGGCCTCACGCGCCACGGGGTCGGGGATCTCGGTTGCCAGCACGGCCATGAACTGGTCGAACAGGCTGATCGGCTCGATGGTGCCGCCGCTGCTGCTGGTGTCGCGCGTGCTGGACCACGACAACGAGGTGCGCGGCAGCCGGTACTCGCCGACGACGCGGTAGCTGCGGCCGAAGAAGCGGTCGTCGACGTCGGCCTGCAGCCGCGTGCGTGGCGACGGCCGCCACGAGGCGCCCACGCCCCAGGTGCTGGAGCGGCGGGTCTCGATCTCCTGCGCGTTCTGCGACTCGCTGCCGCCGCGGGCGCTGAGCGACAGGTCGGTGTCGACCTGCCAGCCCACCGAGGCGTTGGCGCTGTCGGTGCGCGTGGTGCGGCCGATGCGGAAGTCGGTTTCCAGCGTGCGGGCGACCAGGCCCCAGGTGAGCAGGCTGCCCGGCACCGCCGAGGACAGCGAGACGGACGCGCCGGTCTGCGTGTTGTCGCCCTGCAGCGTGCCCTTGGTGTTCTGGGCGGCCAGGTTGAGCCGCGCCTCGGCCATGACCGAGCCGCCGAGCACGCCGCGCAGCACCGGCGAGAGCGTCGCCGTGCCGACCTCGTTGCGGTTGGAGTTGACCGACAGGCTGCCGGGCGCGGACTGCACGCCAAAGGCCGAGGTGGACTGCTGCGCGATGGACGCGGTGCCGTCCAGGTAGAGGTGCCGCGGGATCGCCTCGGCCGAGAAATTGGCGGACAGGCGGTTGACGGTCTCGCTGCCGGGCTCGTTGCGGGAACGCTCGATCAGCGACAGCCCGTAGTTCAGCGAGCCGACGATGCGCCCGGACCGGCTCAGCAGGCTGATCGACGGGGTGACCTCACCGATCCACTCGGCGCCGTCGATGCCGCCGAGGCGGCTGTTGACGTTGTAGCTCAGGCGGGTGTCGAGGCTGGCCGCCACGCCGCGTTCGCGCGCCTGGCCGTGCGCGCTGCCGGCCAGCGCCAGGCCAAGGGCCAACCAGACCAGCGGCCGCAACGTCGAGCGGTTCGGGGACATCCGGCGTCGGCGCACTCAGGGCGAGCGGCTGTCCGCCGTGGTGGGCTCGGGCGCATCGCGGCCGACGGTCTCGGGCGCCGCCCCCTGCGCGCCCGCGCCGCTGGCGTCGCCGCGCGACCCGTAGCCGTAGCCATAGCCGTAGCCATACCCGTAGCCATAGCCGTAGCCATAGCCGTAGGACTCGCCATAGGCCCCACCCGAGCCGACGCGGGCCTTGTTCAGCACCGTCATCTTGACCGGGCAGCTCTCGATCGTGGCCAGCGCCTGCTTGACCGTGCTCTGCAGCGTGCGGTCGGCGTGCACGACGAGCACGATCTGGCCCATGTGCGTGGCCAGCACACGCGACTCGGTGGTGAGCAGCAGCGGCGGCGAGTCGAAGATGATGATGCGGTCGGGGTAGCGGGTGGCCATGTCCTCGAGCAGCGCGGACATGGCCTCGCTCGCCAGCAGCTCGGTGGCCTTGGGATGGGGCGAGCCGCTGGGCAGGATCGTGAGCTTGTCGACGTTGGTGCGCAGCAGGACGCTGGCCATGTCGGCCTTGCCCTCCAGCAGCTCCAGCAGGCCGGGCCCGGGCGGCAGGCCGAGCATCTTCAGGATCGACGGGCGCGCCACGTCGGCGTCGACCAGCATCACGGTGTGGTCGAGTTCCGCCGCGATGCTCATCGCCAGGTTGATCGAGGTGAAGCTCTTGCCCTCGCCCGGCAGCGCGCTGGTCACCATGATCAGGTTGCCGTGCGTCACCGTCGCGGCCCCGCGGCCCACCGCGTTGGCGATCAGCGGCCGCTTGATGACGCGGTACTGGTCGGCCATGTGCGAGCGCGGCGCCTGCGGCGTGACGATGCCGGCGGCGCCGATGGCCGCCAGGTTGAGCTCGATGCGACGCGACTTCAGGCTGCTGTCGTGCAGGTGCAGGCCGGCCGGCGTGGCGGCCGGCAGGGCCGGCTCCAGCTCGGCCGGCTCCGGGAACACCGACGCCGGGCCCGGGTCGGCCCAGGCCGGCGCGGGCTTGGCGGCCGGCGACGGCGTGTCGACCTCGGGCACCTCCACGCCGGCGGCACGCAGTTGCGCCAGGCGTTCGGCGGCTTGTTCGATAAGGCTGCTCATGGGTCTTCAGCCTCCGAAACGCGAGACGAGGGACAGGGTGATCAGGCCGGCGGTGAACAGCCCCACGAGCCCGCCCGAGGCCGCGACGAAGCGGAACAGGCTGGCGCGTTCGCGGCGGCGGTCGTCCTCGGTGCGCAGCAGCGTCACCACGCCCAGCAGCGGCAGGCCCGTCGACTTGCGCAGGTCTTCGCCACTGGCGAAGGTGGGCCGCATCTGGCTGGCGGCGAAGGCGAAGAACACGCCCGCGCCCAGCGCCAGCAGCAGCACCAGCGGCAGCAGCAGCATGCGGTTCGGCGACACCGGCTTGGGCGCCACGCGCGGCGGGTCGACGAGGCGGAACTCGGCCACGCCGGAGGCGACGTCGAGCTCGCCCGACATCACGGCCGACTGCCGGCGCGCGACCAGGTCTTCGTAGTTCTTCTTCGTGATGGCGTAGTCGCGGTTGAGCTGCGCGGCCTCGGCCTCGATCTGCGGGGCCGACTTCAGCGCCTCGCGCGCCGCGGCGGCCCGCGCGCCGTACTCGCCGACCCGGGCGCGCAGCGCCGCCACCTGCACCTCGGCCGCGGCCACTGCGCGCGACAGCTCCTGCGCGGCCAGGCTGCCGCCGCTGCCCATCGAGCCGGTGCCGGCGGACACGGCGGCCTGCGCGATGGCGGCCTTGCGCAGCTCGGCGAGCTCGCGCTTGCGCTGCTCTTCCAGGTCCTTGATGAGGCGGCGCGTCGTGATGACGTCGGGGTGCTGGTCGGTGTAGCGCTGCATCAGCGCGTCAAGGTTCTTGCGCAGGTCGTTCAGCCGCGCGTCCAGCTCGGGCGTCGAGACATTGATGTTCGACTCCTGCAGCAGGCTCTGCGTGGCCACGTTGCCACCCTGGCCCCGCTCCAGCGCCAGCTGCTGCTTGGCCGCGTCACGCGCGAACTCGGCCTCGCGCAGCTGCAGCTGCGCGGCCTGCAGCTGGGCGTTGGCCTCGGTCAGGCGCGACGCCGAGTCCTTGCCGTCGGCCGACTGCGTGGCGATGTTGCGCAGCCGGAACTCCTTCATGCGGGCCTCGGCCTCCTCGAGCTTGGCCTCGAAGGTCTTGATCTGCTCGTTCAGGAAGGTCTTGGCGGCGTCGGTGTCCTTGCGGCTGGTGCCCAGGCCCGACTCCACGAAGATGGACACCATCGACTGGATCACGCGCTTGGCGCGCTCGGGCTCGTTGTCGCGGTAGGACATCATGTACAGGTTGATGCCGCCCGCGGTGCGGATCTCGATGCCCTTGGTGAGCTTCTCGATCAGCACCTCCTGGTCGCCCTTGCCCGCGTTCTTGAGGTCCAGGTCGGCCATGCGGATGAGCTTCTCGAGGTTCGGCCGGCTGATCAGCGTGCGGCTGAGCATGCCGATCTGCTGCTCGACGTTGGGCTGCACCGTGAGGCCGGCCATCAGCGGCTTCAGGATCGAGTCGGTGTCGACGTAGATGCGCGCCGAGGCCTCGAACTGGTCGGGGATCTTCATGACGATCACGACGCCGACGATGGCCGTGACCCAGGCGACGACCAGCCCGGGCCAGCGGAACTTCCACATCCCGCGGAGCAGGATCAGGGCCTGTTGGACGAGTTCTTGCATGCCTGTACGGTGCTGGGACTGCCGCCGCTTGGAGCGTCAGAAGAGGCCCTGGGGAATGATGAGGATGTCGCCCGGGCGCATCTCGACGTTGGCGCTGAGGTCGCCCCGCTTGATGAGGTCCTTCAGGCGCACGCTGTACTGCTTGTTGCCGTCGGAGGTGCGCTGGATGATGGCGCGGTTGCCGTCGGCGAAGTCGGTCAGGCCGCCGACGGCGATCATCACGTCGAGCAGCGTCATCTTCTGCTTGTAGGGCAGGAACAGCGGGCGGGCGGCCTCGCCGACCACGCGGATCTGCTCGCTGTAGGGGCCGACGAAGCCCGTGACGATGACCGTGACCACCGGGTCGCGCACGTAGGTCGACAGCTTCTTCTCGATGTCGCGCGCCAGCTCGGGCGGCGTCTTGCCCTGGGCCACGAGTTCGTCGACCAGCGGCGCCGCCAGCTTGCCGTCCGGCCGCACCGGGTAGGCGCCCGAAAGCTCGGGGTTGCGCCAGACGACGATGTTCACGTTGTCGCCGGCGCCGATGACGTAGTTGTAGTCGGCGCTCTGGGCCTGGGCCGGCGCGGGCGGGAGGTCGGTGGTGGAACAGGCCGTCAGCAGGGAGGCGGCGCCGGCCAGGGCGAAGGTCAACAGACGGGACAGCATGTGACGTGCTCGGTTCATCGAACGGGCCTCCTGGATGTTCTGGCCGATCGGCCCGGCTTCAGCGGCGCGCGCCGCGGTGCCGATGGCGATGGCGACAGGCCGGGCGGGCACCTCCGGACCCGGCACTGCCCGGAGATCATGGCACAGGGCAACCGCTCTCCGGCCCGCCCTGCAGCCCGGTTGCGGGCAGGAATTGGCGCCCGGCCCGGCTTGCATCGGCAGACCGATGCGCTACAGACGCGCCTCCAGATCCGCCACCGGCTTGCTCGCGGCAAAACCGGGATTGAGCTTCTTCAGCTCGGCAAGCTCCTTGCGTGCCTGGTCCTTCTGGCCGGCAGCCAGCGCAACGCGGGCCATGCCCAGCCGGATCAGCGGGTTCTCCGGCGCCAGCTCGACGGCGCGGCGCTGCGCCGCCATCGCCTCCGGGTGCTTGCCCTCGATCGACAGCGCCAGCGCCAGGGTGTCGAGCAGATCGGGACGATCCGGCGCCACGCTGAGCGCGCGCCGCGCAAAGCCGACGGCGTCGGAGCCGGCGGAATTGGCCACGACCCAGGCGAGGTTGTTCAATGCCGTCACGTTGGCGGGGTACTGCTGCACGACCCGCCGCAGGCGCTCCTCGGCCGGCTTCAACTGGCCCTGCGTGATCTCGTACTCGGCGATCAGCGCCTCGAACGGCAGGTCGTCGGGGACCCGCTTCATCCACTGGGCGGCAAAGGCCGAGGCGTCGGCCGTCTTGCCATGGCGCAGCAGCAGCGCATAGAGGCGTCGCGCCAGTTCGGGCTGCGAGGTCTGCGCCAGGCCGTCGCGGAGCGACGCGGCGGCACCGGGCACGTCGCGGTTGCGCTCCAGCACGGTCGCCAGCAACGCGTAACCGACGGGCTCCTTCGGCCGCGCCTCGCGCAGCTTGCGCACATGGGCCAGGGCTTGCGGCGCCATCCGCGAACTCATCAGGATGTCCACGTAGACCTTCTGCACGGCCTCGCTGGTGGGCTCCAGTTCCACGGCCCGGCGAAGCGTCGTCAGCACGGCTTCGTTGCGACCCTGGATCTGGTAGACCCGCGCCAGCTCCAGCAGCGGCGCCGCCGACTTCGGCAGCAGCGAGCTCAGCGAGCGGAACGTGGTGGCGGCCTGCTCCACGTCACCGGACGCCAGCTGGGCGCGTCCGGCGGCGTCGAGCAACCGCTCGTCGTTGGGCAACTCGGCCAGGGCCGCCCGAGCGTGCTCAAGTGCTTCCTTGTACAGCCGCCGGTTCAGCGAGAGCTCGATGAGCTTCAGCCGGGGCCCGGCCGACAGCGGCGACGCGGCCACGGCCCGCTTCAGCAGGGCCGTCGTCTGCTCGATAGTGCCGCCGTGGCGCGCCCGCAGGTCGGCCAGCAGCATCAGCGCGACGGCGTTGGCCGGGTCGGCGTCGACCGCGGCCTGCACGCGTGCGATGGCCTGTTCCGGCTGGCCCTCGAGCTGGTCGATCATCGCCAGCGCCGCCACGGCGCCAAAGCTCTTGGGATCCAGCTTCAGGGCCTCGTTGAGGGCCTGCCGCCCCTTGGCGAAATCGCGCTTGACGAGGTACACGCGGGCACGAAGTTCGGCGTTCTGGGCCTTGCCCGGGTTCTTCTGCGCGATGCGATCCAGCACGGCCAGCGCCGCGTCGAAGTCGCCCAGCGCCATGCGCGCGGCGAACAGGGCGTCGTCGGCGTACGAATCCTTCGAGTCGCGCGCCAGGGCTTCCAGCTGCGCCAGCGGCTGCTCGACTTCGCCGAGCCGCATCCGGCGCACCAGACGCGCCGACTGCAGCCGGGTGTCGTCGGGCGCGGCCTCCGACGCGCGGCGCAGCAGTTCGTCCGCCCGCTTGAAGTTGCCCTGGTTCAGCTCAGCCTCCGAGGCCAGCGCGAGCACGTTCGGCGGTGCATCGTCCCGGGCGGTGATGGGGGCGATCGTGCGCAGCGCATCGGCGTACTGGCCGAGGCGCATCTCCACCCGCGCCAGCTCGATGCGGGCACCATCGCGGTCGGGGCTGGCGGCCAGCAGCTTGCGGAAGTGAGCCGCCGCCTGCACCGGCGAGCCGATGCGCGACTCGATGGCGCCCGCCAGCGACAGCAGGCTGGGGTGGTCTGGCGCCGCAGACAGCAGACCAAGGACGATTTCTCTCGCCTTCGGCAGGTTGTTTTCGGCGATGAGGATGCGCGCTTCGGCCAGGCGTGCCGAGGGGTGCCAGGCCATGTGCTTCTTGAGCGCGTCGAGACGCTTGCGGGCCGTGGCGGCGTCGCCCTGGGCCAGGCTGGCGGCGATCAGGCTTTCATGCGCCGGCACCTGCGCGGGCGCCGCGGCCACCGACGCCTCCCAGTCGACGGTGGCCCCTTGCAGATCGCCCTGGGCCTGCTTGAAGAGCCCGCGCAGGTTCAGCGCGTCGGCATGGCCCGGCGAGGCTTCCAGCGCGGCGGCGATGTACCTGTTGGCCGCTGCCGCGTCGCCCTGCTGCCAGGCGCTGCGGGCCGCGTAGTTCAGGGCCAACGGGTTCTTGGGGTCGGCCGCCAGAGCGGCCTTCAGGGCATCGTCGGCCTTGCGGGCTTCGCCAAGGGACGACCAGACAAGGGCCAGTTGCGCGCGCACCGACGCCAGTTCCGAGGCATTGGGCGGCTTCAGCGTCGTCAGTGCCTGGATCGCCCGCTTTTCGTTGGCCGACACCACCAACGCCCGGGCGTACTCCTCGTGCGCACCAGGCAGGGTCGGTGCCTCGCGCACGACGCGCTCGAGTTCGACGACTGCCAGTTCGGCATCACCTGAGGCCATCAGCAGCTTGCCGAAGGCCAGTCGGGCCGCATGAAGGCTGGGGTCGGCCTGGAGAGCCGCCCGGATCTGAATCTGGGCGCTGCGAATGTCCCCCTTGGCCTGGAGCTCCTGCCCGGCCGCCAGCAACTGTGCGGCATCGGGCTTTCCGCAGGCTGCAAGAACGCCGGCCAGCAGCAGCAGAGTCATGGCCCTGGCCGGGCGACTCCAACGCACCTGCTGAAGCCCGGCACCTTGGCCGTGGCGATGGGCGCCCGGGGCGCAGGACCTGGCAGTCGCGGTAGACGTCAAGAAAACCTCTGGATCGAACGGCCGCAGACCGGTCCGGGCGTGCCGCTCAAGGCACGGAGACGCCCCGCCAGCGGTTGGCGGAACACGGCAATGGCGGAGTATCTTCGGCCGCCCGCGCCGAACCGAGTGAAATTGCGCACAGCAACACCACATCGGCCGTCAGCGGTGGTTTGTCATGGGGTTTCCGAGCAGACGGAAGGCACCCGTAGGCGGCGCCAAGGGGCGGAAGCCAGCTTCGTGGGGCCGGCAGGCACCGTCCGAGTCTGTCGGTACCCTTTACACCGGAGCACCTCAGGCCCGGCGATGGATATCTAAGTTGTTGAAATTGAAGAATAATTTCCGGCTGGCACGCCGGATGCGTTAAGGATGGGCAAGCGAATCGGCCGGCAACTCGCAGCCCTCGCAGTTCAAGTCACCCAAGGAGATTTCCATGTTTGCCTCTCGCTTCAACAAGCTGGCACTGGCTGCGGCCCTCGCCCTGGGCGGCGTGTCGGCGGCGAACGCCACCGTGTCGCTGTCGTTCACCGACGGTCTCAACACCGTCATCTGCACGTCGGCCGGCGTTTGCTCGGGCGCCGGTGCCGCCGCGTTCTCGGTCGTGTCGTCGATGCAATCCGCGACCGACGCCAAGATCGAGATCAAGGCCACCAACTGGTTCGGCTGGAACCTGGGCGGAACGCTGGGCGGCTCGTCGGCGACGGCGTCCTACGGCGCGCTTGAAGCCATCCTGAACATCGACAACTTCTCGGTCAACCGCGTGGGCCCCGGCACGGGCGTGCTGCAGCTGAACGGCATCGGTTTCGACTACACCATGCCCGCTGGCGAGCTGAAGACCTCGATCGGTTCGGCCAGCATGATCCGTCAGTCGGGCCCGTCGCTGACCGCCGGCACGGACCTGTTCACCCGGTTCTACGCCGACGATGCCAACGCCGTGGGCGGCCCCGTCCTGGCTGACCTGCTGGATTCGTGCACGGCGACTGGCGCCCTGAACAACCGGTCGTGCGGCATCGAAAAGAACTGGTCGGATGTCGGCCTGGGTTCGTTCTCGATGCGCATCGCGCAACAGCTGACGGTTGAAGAGGGCTACACGGTCAAGACCCAGGGTTCGCTGACCACCGTCGCCGGCGTCCCCGAGCCGATGACCCTGTCGCTGGTCGGCGCTGCCCTGGTGGGCGCCGCGGTGGCCGCCCGCCGCCGTTCGACCAAGGCCTGAGCGTCCTGAGCTCCCCCCGGGCCTGTGCCCGGGGCCGGACAAACCCCCGAGTGTTCCGCGACGAGCGGCCACCTCGGGGGTTTTTTCTTGGGCCCGCCGGGCCGCGGCGCGCATAGGCCACCGCCCGCCGCGACTTCTTGCCGCTCCTGGCCCCCGACCCCCGAGCGCGGGGATTGCTGGGCCGGATTGGCGGGGCCTACATTCGCCCGCACTTCTGATGTGGCGCCGACCGGGTGCCACTCGGCCGCGAAACGATCGCGCATGCAGTTGCGGGCCCTTCCATGATCCGGATCTTCAATCACTACGTTCCCCGCGCCGCCCTGCGTGCGCTGGTGTTCGATCTCGGTCTGGTGCTGGTGCTGGTGATGCTGGCCGTGGCCATCGGTTCGGGCGGCTTCTCCCAGGTGACGCCGGCGGCCGGCACCCATGTGCTGTCCTTCGCGGCCTGCCTCATCCTCGTCGGCAGCGCGTCGGGCCTGTATGAATCCACGGCCAGGGGCAGCGCATCGCGCTCCATGGTGCGAGCCGCCATCGTGCTGGTGGTGCTGCTGCCGGTGGCCTACGTCATCTTCGGGCTGCTGCCTGCGGGCAGCGGCAACCCGGGCACCATCCAGCTGTCCGTGATGACCGGCGTCGCGGCCCTGGTCGTGCGCCGCGCGTACCTTTCGCACGCTTCGGCCGCCGCCTCGGCGCGCACCCGCATCCTGATCTTCGGCGCTGGCCTGGCGGCCCGCGACGTCAGCGAGACGCTGCGCAAGAACGACCCCAATGCCGACATCGTCGGTTTCGTGCCCGGCCCCAACGAGAAGGAAGCCGCCGTGCCGGCGCACCGCATCCTGGCGCTGGACGACACCCTGCCGGCCATGGCGCAGCGGCTGGGCGTCGACGAGATCGTCGTCGCGCTCACCGAGCGCCGCGCCGGCAGCATGCCGCTGCGCCAGCTGCTGGACTGCAAGGTCTCGGGCACCAAGGTCCATGATCTCAACACCCACTTCGAGAAGACGCTGGGCCAGATCCGCATCGACTACCTCAACGCCAGCTGGCTGATCTTCGGCGATGGCTTCAACCAGGGCGCCTGGCGCACCGGCGTGAAGCGCGTGTTCGACCTGTTCTGCGCCACGCTGCTGCTGATCGTCGCGACCCCGGTGATGCTGGTCACGGCGGTGCTCATCAAGCTCGAGAGCCCGGGCCCGGTGCTGTACCGGCAGGAACGCACGGGACTGAACGGCCGCAGCTTCAGCATCGCCAAGTTCCGCAGCATGCGCAACGACGCCGAGAAGGATGGCAAGCCGGTCTGGGCCTCGGCCAACGACGCCCGCGTCACCCGGGTCGGCAACGTCATCCGCAAGCTGCGCATCGACGAACTGCCGCAGCTGTTCAACGTGCTCGTCGGCGAGATGAGCCTTGTCGGCCCGCGCCCGGAACGGCCCTACTTCGTCGAACAGCTGACGCAGGAGATCCCGTTCTATGCCTTGCGCCACAGCGTGAAGCCCGGCGTGACCGGCTGGGCGCAGGTGCGCTACCCTTACGGCGCCACCGTCGAAGACTCGCAGGAAAAGCTGCAATACGACCTCTACTACGTCAAGAACCACACGCTGTTCCTGGACCTCGTGGTCCTGATGGAAACGGTGAGCGTGGTGCTCACGGGCAAGGGCGCCCGCTGACGCGGCCTGCGATCGCACGCCCGGCGGGCGGCGGGTCCCTCCTTCACTCCGGCCACCCCTGAGGCATGGCGCAGCTGTCCGTCGGGATCGCCTCCGCCTGCTACGGCCTCGGGCTGACCGCCCACCTGGCGCTGGGGCTGTACCTCGCGCGAAGCGGCCGCTCGGTCACCGGCACGCCTGCCGCACGCTGGCCGGTCGTCGCGGCGTTGCTGGCCTCGGCCGCCTGGTGCGGCCTGGCCTTGCTGTCGCTGTCGTGGAACGACCTCGCCGCGACCTACCTCACCGAAGCCGCAGACCTCGCCCGCTACGGCCTGTGGTACCTGTTCCTGGTGATGCTGCTGCCGCGCGAGGACGGCGGCGGGCCCGCGCCGGCCACGCGCCTGATGCGCCGCGTGGCCGTCGGCGTGCTGTTGGCCGGCGCGCTGGTGAAGCTGCTGTACGCGCTCGCGCCGCCCAGCGAGATGCTCTCCCGCCTGGCCATCGCGGGGTCGCTCGCGCTGCCGGTCTGCGGCCTGCTGATGGTGGAGCAGCTGTTCCGCAACCTGCGCGAAGACCAGCGCTGGAACGCCAAGCCGGTGTGCCTGGGCCTGGCCTGCGTCTTCGTGTTCGACGTCTACCTGTTCGCCGAGGGCCTGCTGTTCGCCACCTTCGATGGCGATGCGCTGGCGGTCCGCGGCACGGTGCATGCGCTGGCCGTGCCCTTCCTGCTGGTCGCGGCACGTCGCAGCCCGAACTGGATCGCCAAGCTGCAGGTCTCGCGCGCCGCGGCCTTCTACTCGGCCACGCTGCTGCTGGCCGGCGCCTACCTGCTGTTCATGGCCGCCGTAGGCTACTACGTGCGCTTCTTCGGCGGCGAGTGGGGCCGCGCGCTGCAGCTCGGGCTGGTGGTCGCCGGCTTCGCGCTGCTGGGCATGCTGGTGTTCTCGGGCGCGTTCCGCTCGTGGCTGCGGGTGTTCGTCGGCAAGCACTTCTACAGTTACCGCTACGACTACCGCGAGGAGTGGCTGCGCTTCACCGCGATGCTGTCGGCCAAGCGCAGCCCGCAGGAGATGGGCGAGATGATCGTCCGCGGCCTGGCCAAGATGATGGAGTGCCCGGCCGGCAGCCTGTGGACACGCCAGGGCAGCGGCCAGCCCTTCGTGCAGACCGCCGCCTGGAACACGCCCCGCGTGGCCGACAGCGAAGCACCCGATTCGTCGCTGGCGCGCTTCCTGGCCACGCAGGGCTGGGTCATCGACCTCGACGAGTTCCGCTCCTCGCCGCGCCGCTATGGCGAACTCGCGCTGCCGACCTGGCTGCTGGGCTCGAAGAACGGCTGGCTCGTCGTGCCGCTGCTGGTAGGCGACGAGCTGCAGGGTTTCGTGGTGCTGGCGCGGCCGCTGACGGCGCTGCAGCTGAACTGGGAAGTGCTCGACCTGCTCAAGACCGCCGGCCGCCAGGCGGCCGGTTACCTCGCACAGATGGAAGCCACCGAGGCGCTGCTGGATGCGCGCAAGTTCGAGGCCTTCAACAAGATGTCGGCCTTCGTCGTGCACGACCTCAAGAACATCGTCGCGCAGCTGTCGCTGATGCTCAAGAATGCGGAACGCCTGCACGACAACCGCGAGTTCCAGCAGGACATGCTGTTGACCGTCGAAAGCTCGCTTGAGAAGATGAAGCGGCTCATGTTGCAGCTGCGCGAGGGGGCCAAGCCCCCGGGTGGCAGCCGCGGCGTGGAGCTGACACCCATCGTCCGCCGTCTGGTCGCGATGGCCCGGGCCCAAGGCCGCACCCTCGAAACCGATGAAGGCGAGCATCTGTTCACCCGTGGCCATGACGATCGCCTCGAGCGCGTGCTGGGCCACCTGGTGCAGAACGCGCTCGACGCCACGCCGCCTGCGGGGCGGGTCTGGCTGCGCACCGCGCGCTCGGCCGGCAGCGTGGAAGTCGAGGTCGGCGACACCGGCAGCGGCATGACCGAGGACTTCGTGCGCACGCAACTCTTCCGCCCCTTCAGCAGCACCAAGGCCAGCGGCATGGGCATCGGCAGCTTCGAGAGCGCGCAGTACATCCGCGAGCTCGGCGGCAGCATCGACGTGCAGAGCCAGCCCGGCCAGGGCAGCGTGTTCACTGTGCGCCTGCCGGCTTTCGAGGCCTCGCACGGCTCCGACCTGATGCGCCTGACGCGCCCTTGAAGCGGCACACCCCATGAGCCAGGACGCCCCGCTGCTGATCGTCGAGGACGACCTCGCGCTGCAGAAGCAGATCAAGTGGACGCTCGACCGCTTCGAGTCGGTCGCCGCGTCCGACCGCGAGAGTGCGCTGCTGCAGCTGCGCCGTCACCAGCCGGCGGTCGTGACCATGGACCTCGGGCTGCCGCCCGACCCGGACTCGGTGTCCGAGGGCTTCAAGCTGCTGGAGCAGATCCTCGACATCGAGCCGGCCACGAAGGTGATCGTGCTCACCGGGCAGAACGACCAGGCCAACGCGCTGCGCGCGGTGGCCCTGGGCGCCTACGACTTCCTGGCCAAGCCCTTCGAACCCGACGTGCTGAACCTGGTCGTCGAGCGCGCCAGCCGGCTGGCCGAGCTGCAGGCCGAGAACCGCCGGCTGCAGGCGCTGCACCAGCCCGATGCCCTCTCGGGCCTGATCACGCGCGACACCGAGATGCTGCGCATCGGCCGTCTCGTCGAGCGCGTGGCCGGCGCCGATGCCACCGTGCTGCTGCTGGGCGAAAGCGGCACCGGCAAGGAGGTACTGTCGCAGGGCCTGCACACGGCCAGCAAGCGCCAGGGTCGCTTCGTGGCCATCAACTGCGCGGCCATCCCCGAGAACCTGCTCGAAAGCGAGCTCTTCGGCTACGAGAAGGGCGCGTTCACCGGGGCGACCAAGACCACGCCCGGCAAGATCGAGACGGCGCACAACGGCACGCTGTTCCTCGACGAGATCGGCGACCTGCCCCACAGCCTGCAGGCCAAGCTGCTGCGCTTCCTGCAGCAGCGCACGATCGAGCGTCTGGGCGGCCGCAACGAGATCCCGGTCGACGTGCGCGTGGTGTGCGCCACGCACCAGGACCTGAAGACCCAGATCGCCGAGGGGCGTTTCCGCGAGGACCTCTTCTACCGCCTCGCCGAGATCGTGGTGAACATCCCGCCGCTGCGCAGCCGCCATGGCGACGCGGTGCTGCTGGCCCATGCCTTCCTGCGGCGCTTCGCCCAGGAGCAGCGCCGCGGCTCACTGCAGTTCAGCGAAGACGCCCTGGAGGCCATCGACCGCCATCCCTGGCCCGGCAACGTGCGCGAGCTGCTCAACGCGGTCAAGCGGGCATCGATCATGGCCGACGGCGAGCGCATCACCTGCGACGACCTCGGCCTGCCTTCGCCGCTGCGCGACGGCGCCGAGGCGCTGCCCGAGCTCGACCTGCGCACCGTGCGCGAGGCCGCCGAACGCCAGGCCATCGTGGCGGCGCTGGCCCGCGCCAATGGCAACATCGTCAGGGCCTCGGAGCTGCTCGGCGTGAGCCGGCCGACCCTGTACGACCTCATGAAGAAGCTCGCGATCAAGTAGTTCCTTCGCCCCAAGAGCCCAGACCACCCAGGAGCGGGCGCGGCACCGGCCGCCGCCCGGGAGACACCGAGATGACGCATCACGTCCCGCGCCAGAGACCCCAAACCCAAGCCGGCCGTCCGGCCCCCGGCCTGCTGACGGCCACGCTGGTGGCCGCGGCCATCACGCTCGCCGCCTGCGGCGGCCAGAGCAGTGACGACCTCGCCGCCGCCGGCAAGGCGGCGATGGCACAGCGGGACTACGCCGCGGCCATCATCCAGTTCAAGAGCGCGCTGCAGAAGGAGCCGCAGTCCGGCGAGTTGCGGCTGCAGCTCGGCCTGGCACTGCTGGAGATGGGTGATCCGGTCTCGGCCCTGGTCGAACTCCAGAAGGCCCAGGAGCTGCAGGTCGCCGACGACAAGGTGATCCCGCCGCTGGCGCGTGCACTGGTGTCGGTTGGCGACGACACCAAGCTGCTGGCGCAGTACGGCGACACGCGGCTGAACGACCCCAAGGCGCAGGCCGACCTGCTGGTGTCGCTGGCCAGCGCGCACATGGCGCGCAACGACGCGCAGCGCGGCGGCGAGCTCACGGACTCGGCCCTGCGCCTGTTGCCGGGCTACGGGCCGGCCGTCGTGCTGCAGGCCCGGCTGCAAGCGGCGTCGGGCGACTTCGACGGCGCACTGGCGCAGCTCGACAACGTGCTCGGCCGCGAGCCCGACAACGAGCGTGCCGGCGTGTTCAAGGGCGAGGTCCAGTGGTTCGGCAAGCGCGACCGCGACGCCGCGCTCGCGACCTTCAAGCGGGTGCTCGAGAAGTCGCCCAAGTCGGTGGCCGCGCACACCTCGATCATCACGATCCTGAACGAGCAGAACCAGCGCGACGCCGCACGCACGCAGTTCGCCGAGCTCAAGAAGGTGGCGCCGAACCACCCCGACGCGGTGTTCTTCGAGGCGCAGTTCGCGTTCTCCGACGGCGACTACAAGAAGAGCCGCGAGTACACCGACAAGCTGCTCAAGGGCGTGCCCAACAGCGCGCGCGTGCTCGAGCTCGCCGGCGCCGCGGACTTCCGGCTCGGCCGCCTGGCCGAGGCCGAGGCCTTCCTCGGACGTGCCCTCAAGAACGCGCCCGGGCGGCTCCTGTCGCGCCAGCTGCTGGCCCAGACCTACCTGCGGCTCAACCAGCCGGCCAAGGCCATCGAGGTGCTGAACCCGGTGGTCGAGGGCAAGACGCCCGACGCCAGCAGCCTGGCGCTCGCGGGCGAGGCCTACACGCGCCTGGGCGACAACAAGAAGGCCGACGCCGCGTTTGCCGCGGCCTCCAAGATCGCGCCGGACGACCCCCGCATCCGCACCACGGTGGCGCTGGCCGAGATGGCCCGCGGCAACAGCAGCGGCGCCATCGCCAAGCTCGAGGCCGTGGCGGCCGAGGACAAGGGCACGCGCGCCGACCTCGCGCTGGTCAGTGCCCGCCTGCGCGCGAACGACCTGGCCGGTGCGCTGAAGGCCATCGACAACATCGAGAAGAAGCAGCCCGACAAGGCGCTGCCGTACCACCTGCGCGGGCGTGTGCAGCTGCTCAAGCGCGACATCCCGGCCGCGACCAAGTCGTTCGAGCAGGCGCTGAGCAAGGAGCCGGCGTACTTCCCGGCCATCGCCAGCCTGGCCGCGATCGACCTGGACGCCAAGAAGCCCGACGACGCCCGCCAGCGCTTCGAGGCCTACGCCAAGTCCAACCCCACCAGCTTCCAGGTGCATCTGTCGCTGGCCGAGCTCGCGATGCGCACCGGCGACACGCCGGAGAACGTGCTCAAGCACCTGCGGGCCGCGGTCAAGGCCAATGCCGGCGAGCAGCAGCCGCACCTGCTGCTCGTCAACCACCTGCTGTCCACGGGCGACACCGCCTCGGCGCTGACGGCCGCGCGCGAGGCCGCCGCGGCGCTGCCCGCCAACTCGACCATCCAGGAGACGCTGGGCCGCACACAGCTGGCCGCCAACGACGCCGCCAGCGCGGTGACCACCTTCAAGCAGCTGACGGCGCAGAACACCAGCAACCCGCAGTTCCAGGTGCGCCTGGCCGAGGCGATGATCGCCACGAAGGACTTCGACGGCGCCAAGCGCGCACTCGACGCCGCGCTCAAGCTGCGCGCCGACTACATGCCGGCACGCCGCGGCCTGGTGGCCGTGGCGATGCGCCAGAACCGCCCGCAGGACGCGCTGACGCTCGCACGCGACATCCAGAAGGCCGACCCGAAGGACGCCGCCGGCTTCCTGCTCGAGGGCGACATCGAGTCCAGTCGCCGCAACCACGATGCCGCGATCGCCGCCTACCGCAGCGCGATGAACCTGCAGAAGAACACCGACACCGCCGTGCGGCTGCACATGGCGCTGCGTGGCGGCGGCAAGCAGGCCGACGCCGACAAGCTCGCCAGCGAGTGGGCACGCGCCAACCCCAAGGACGTCGGCTTCCGCTACTACCAGGGCGACCTCGCGCTGGGCAAGGGCGACTGGGCCGCGGCCGAGGCCCACTACCGCACCGTGCTCGAGGTGCAGCCGCGCAACGCGCTGGCCATGAACAACGTCGCCTACCTGCTGATGAAGCAGAGCAAGCCGGGCGCGCTGGACATGGCCCAGAAGGCCAACGACCTGCTGCCCGGCCGACCGCAGCTGATGGACACGCTGGCCTTGGCACTGGCTGGCGAGAAGAAGCTGCCGCAGGCGATCGAGCTGCAGAAGTCGGCCATCTCGCGCGCGCCCAACGACCCGGGGCTCAAGCTCACGCTGGCACGGCTGCTCATCCAGAGTGGCGACAAGGCCTACGCCCGCGCCGAACTCGAGGAGCTGGTCAAGCTCGGCGAGCGCTTCGCCGACCAGGCCGAGGTGGCGCGACTGCTGAAGAGCCTGTGACAGCCCGCCGCCGCTGGCTCGGGGCAGCGCTGGCCCTGGGCCTGGCCGGGGCGCTGCCGCGGCGGGCCGGCGCCGCCGACCTGCCGGCGCTGATCGCGGCGGCCCGGCCCTCGGTGCTGCCGGTGGGCACCTTCAGCCCCACCGACACGCCGCGCTTCGGCTTCCGCGGCACCGGCTTCGTGGTCGGCGACGGCACACTGGTGGCCACCAACTTCCACGTGCTGGCGCCGGGCGCCGACACCAGCGATCCCGGCAGCGGCCCGCAGATGATGGTGATGGTCGGCCGGGCCGGCGAGGCCGCCCAGGGCCGCCGCGCACGCGTGGTCGCCACCGACCGCGCGCGCGACCTCGCCCTGCTGCGCATCGAGGGCCCGCCGCTGAAGCCGCTGGAGCTTGCCGAGGCCGGCACGGCCCGCGAGGGCCAGGACATCGCGCTGATGGGCTTCCCGATCGGCGGCACGCTGGGCTTCGCAACGGTCACGCACCGCGGCATCGTCGCCAGCATCACGACGGCGGCATTGCCGGCGTCCACCGCCTCCAATCTCGATCCGCGCGCGCTGCTGCGACTGCGCGAGGGCAACTTCGAGCTGCTGCAGCTCGACGCCACGGCCTACCCCGGCAACAGCGGCGGGCCCGTGTTCGACGCCGCCACGGGCCGCGTCATCGGCATCGTCAACATGGTGCTGGTGAAGGCCGGCCGCGAGAGCGCGCTGTCCAGCCCCACGGGCATCAGCTACGCCGTGCCGGTGGCGGCGCTGCGCGTGCTGATGGCCGAGGTGCGGTGATTCACACCTTGTAGTACGAGCGGTACCACTCGACGAAACGGCCGATGCCGGTGCGGACGTCGGTGGCCGGCGCAAAGCCTGCCCACTCGGTGAGCGCCTCGACGTCGGCATAGGTGGCCGGCACGTCGCCGTCCTGCAGCGGCAGCAGGTTCTTCTCGGCCTTGCGGCCGAGCGCGTCCTCGATGGCGCCGATGAAATCCAGCAGCGGCACCGGGTTGTGGTTGCCGATGTTGAACACGCGGAACGGCGCGTGGCTGGTGCCGGGATCGGGCGTGTCCGACTGGTACTGCGGGTTCGGTGCCGCGATGCGGTCGGTGACGCGGATCACGCCCTCGACGATGTCGTCGACGTAGGTGAAGTCGCGCTTCATCTGGCCGTGGTTGAACACGTCGATGGGCCGGCCCTCGAGGATGGCCTTCGTGAACAGGAACAGCGCCATGTCCGGCCGGCCCCAGGGCCCGTACACCGTGAAGAAGCGCAGCCCCGTGGTCGGCAGCCCGAACAGGTGGCTGTAGGTGTGCGCCATCAGCTCGTTGGCCTTCTTGGTGGCCGCGTACATGCTCACCGGGTGGTCGACGCTGTCGTGCTCGGAGAACGGCATGCGCGTGTTGCCGCCGTAGACGCTGGAGCTGCTGGCGTAGACGAGGTGCTGCACCTTCGAGTGCCGGCAGCCCTCGAGGATGTTCATGAAGCCGACGATGTTGCTGTCGATGTAGGCGTGCGGGTTGACGAGCGAGTAGCGCACGCCGGCCTGCGCGGCCAGGTGGATGACGCGGTCGAAGCGCTCTTCGGCAAACAGCTTCTCGATGCCCGGCCGGTCGGCCACGTCCATCTGCACGAAGCGGAAATTCGGGTGCGAGCTCAACCGCGCCAGCCGGTCGCGCTTGAGCTGCACGCTGTAGTAGTCGTTGAGGTTGTCCAGCCCCACGACCGTGTCGCCGCGCGCCAGCAGCTTCAGCGTCGTCGTCATGCCGATGAAACCGGCGGCGCCGGTGAGCAGGATCTTCATGGGGCTTTCGTTGGTTCAGGCCAAACCCGCATTCTCTGCGGCAGGCGGCGTGCCACGTCGGGCCCGGCCGCCGAGCAATTCACACCCGGCGGCCGCGCGTGGCGGGCGTATCAGGCGCGCGCCAGGCGCTTCAGGCCGTCCAGGCTGCCGGCGCGCAGTTCGGCGCGCAGCGGCCCCAGGTCCACCGGCTGCTGCAACAGCTTCGTGAAGGCCTTGGCCGTGCCCGGCGGGCCCACGTACAGGCCGCCGGCCAGCTGGCCGTGGCGCACGACGAGGCGCCACCAGGCATCGTCACCTTCGCGGGCGTGGAAGTCCTCGTCGCCCTCGCGCGCGACGATCTCGCCCTGGCTGCGCAGGTCGATGCCGTCGCACTTGAGCTGCAGCACGATGCGCGGCGTCGCGTAGGGCGCGTCGTCGCCCAGGATCGAGGCCGCCGCCGTGGCCGCGTGTGCACTGCCGATGGGCCACAGCCCGCGTGGCGTGCCCTTGAGCTCGGCCACGTCGCCGACGGCGTAGATGGCGGGGTCGGATGTGCGCATGTGGCGGTCGACGCGGACGCCGTTGTCGCCCAGCGCCAGGCCGGCCTGCTCGGCGATGAAGGTGTTGGCCTGGATGCCGAGCGCGGCCACGAAGACGTCGGCCTTCACGCGCGGGCCGTGGGCCAGCTGCGCCACCTCGAGCACGGGCGCGCCCTCGTAGCGCATCACCGACGCGTTGGTGACGACCTGGATGCCGATGCTCTCGAGGTAGCCCTGCAGCCGTGCGGCGCCGGGCTGGTCGAGCTGCGCGTTCATCAGCCGGTCGGCGCGCTGCAGCAGCGTCACCTTCAGGCCCAGGTGGTGCAGCGCGTCGGCCGCCTCCACGCCCAGCACGCCGCCGCCCACCACCAACGCACGCTTCGCCTTCGCGCGGCCGGCGTAGTAGCGCATGGCCTGCGCGTCCTCGGCGCTGCGCAGCACGAAGGCGTTGGGGTGCTTCAGGAAGTTCGCGTCCGGCGGCGTCGAGCGCGCGCCGGTGGCGATGACGAGGCGGTCGTAGGGCAGCGCCTTGCCGCCGTGCAGATGCAGCACGCGCTGCTCACGGTCGATGCGCAGCGCCACGGCGCCGCGGTGCACGCCGATGCGCTGCCGCTCGGGCCAGTCGGGCGGCACCAGCGTCAGCGCCTCCAGGCCTGCGCTGTCGTACACCAGCCGCCCGATGCCCATGCGGTTGTAGAAGGCGAAGGGCTCGTTGCCGACGATGTCGATCTGCAGGCTCTCGCTGCCACGGCGCAGCGCCTCGGCCACGCCCATGCCGGCGACGCCGTTGCCGACGATGACGACACGCTCGATGCCCTGCTCGCGCGCGCGGTCGCGTTCGGGCGTGAGCGTCCTGATCACCGCCACCGGCGCCGGGGCGGCATGCGGGTCGCGGTCGATCACCACCGGCCCGCTGACGTTGCACATGCAGGCCAGGCGCGCGCGCCCCTCCAGGCCCAGCCGGCGCAGCGTCGCGAGCTCGTCGTCGCTCGGTGGCGAGAGGTTGTCCATGCCCTCGCACACGGCCACGGGGTCGGCGCCGCAGACGCCGGCGCGGCAGCCGAAGTTGATCTTCAGCCCGGCGGCCTCGATGGCCTCGAGCAGCGTCTGCTCGCCGTCGACGTTGAAGGTGATGCCCGAGCCGCGGTCGGTGACCTCGGCGCCGGCGTGCGCGGCCAGCTGCTCGCGCAGCGCGGCCCCGGCGCCGCGGCGCGGCGGCGCCTCGCCCGCCGGCGCGGCCGCAGCCGCGGGCTTCTTCTTCACCGCCTGCCAGCGGCGCTCGGCATACAGGCCGCTGGCCGCCAGGGCTGCCGCGAGCGCCAGGCCCGCGCCGCGCGACGCGGCCAGCAGCCAGCCCGGCGCCTCGGCACCGGCCAGCCCGGCCAGCGTGCCCACCACCAGCGGCCCGGCAAACCAGTAGAAGCTGGCCAGCGCCAGCACGCCGAAGCCCAGCGACACGCGGTACGGGTTGGCCGGCAGGAAGGCCAGCACCAGCCCGTAGGCTCCGGCCGAGGCACACACGGCGGCCAGCAGGACGGCGAGGTAGGTGCCGGTGCCGTAGGCCGGCTCGGGCCCCTGCAGGAAGTAGCCCAGGATCAGCCCCGGCAACAGGCCGAAGAACAGGCGCCGCTGCGCCGCATGGCGCGGATCGTCGTCGTAGACGTCGGAGAACACGGCCGCACGCGGGTTGAAGTCGTAGCAGCTCTTCTGGCAGCCCACGCAGGGCTCGCAGTAGCCGTTCTTCACCACGAACAGCGGCGCCTGGCCGTAGGTGCGCTGGATGGGCGCCAGCGGGCAGAAGGTGCCGCACCAGCCGCTGCGGCCCTTGAACGCCATGCCGCCCGCCAGCGCCAGCAGCAGCACGCCGATCACGCCCAGTCCCACCACCGGCCCAGCGTGGTTGAGCAGCGGCACGCGCAGGCTCACCGCGCCCACGAACAGTGCCACCGCGATGCCGAAGGCCGAAGCCTTGGCCCAGTGCGGCAGGTCGCGCGGGCGCTGCCAGCCCGCCAGGCGCGGGATCTGGTTCATCGTCGCCATCGGGCACACCTGGCGCCAGAGGCCGGGAGCGATCACCAGCAGCGCCGGCACCAGCGGGATGGCCAGCTTCCAGAAGAGCGTCAGCCCGAGCGGCGGGTTCAGCAGCAGCAGCACCGCCAACGCCACGGCCGCGGCCAACACCACCACGCGCAGGGCCCACCACAGCGCCATCGGCGCCCGGGCCTCGCGCTGCGTGTAGTTGCGGAAGAACTGCGTGGCCGCCTGGCGCTCGGCCTCGGCGGCGGGCGCCGCGGGCCGGGCGGGCACGATGGGGATGACGGTCATCGGCGCCGGCCCGTCCGCTTCAGTCGGCCGGCTGCAGCGCGCGCAGCCGCGCCGCCACCAGCGCGGCGACGTCGCGCAGCAGGGCCAGGGCCAGGCGCGGCTGCCAGGCGGCCAGCTGCTGCAGCGACTCGGGCGTGAGCCGAAGCAGCTCGGCCGGCCCGTTGCCGGCCACGACGGCCTGCACGGCGCTGGGCGCGCCGTCGAGGAAGCTCAGCAGCCCGAAGGCCTCGCCCTCGCCGCGCAGCATCGGCGCCTGGCCCGGCGCCTCGAGCCGCACCTGGCCGCTGGCGATGAGGTGCAGCGCCGGCTCGCGCTCGCCCAGCGGCACGACGATGGAACCGGCGGCCTGGCGCCGCCGCGCGGCAAAGCGCAGCACGTGCTCCCAGTCGTCGGGCGACAGCTCCTGCAGCACCCACTGCGGTGGCAGGGCCGCCGCGGCCGGCGCGGCCTTGCCGCGGGGCGGCTCGGCGGGGGACTGGTAGCTGAAGAAGTCGCTCATCGGGTCGCCTCCTCGTCGTGCTCAGGCGCGGGGCTTGAGCCAATCCGCGGCCGGGGCCACGCCCACGGCCGCCGCCGCCAGGCGCTCGGCCAGGGCCAGCAGGTCCTGGCCCTGCAGCGCCGCCTCCGGCACACCCAGGCCCTGCGCCAGCGCCTGGGCCAGGTGGGTGGGCGGACGGTTCACGGTGGGCAGCAGCAGGTCGGGTGACGGTGCGCGCGGCGGCACCGGCACGGGTGGCGGCGGGGCCGGTTGCGGTGGTGCAGTCGCGCGGGCCGCCGCCGACGGCGCCAGGCGGATCTTGGTCAGCTCGACGCCGCTGTCCTCGCGCGGCTTGGCCACGCGCAGGATCTCGGTCAGCCGCACCGCCTCGTGGCCGCCGCCGGCCGCCAGCATCGCCGCCGGGTCGCCACCACGCACGGGGGCCGTGTCCATGACGCCGGGCCGCGTGGCCGGCGGGGCCACCGTCTGCGGCACCTCGGCCGGCCGCTCGGGCATCGGCGGGCCGGCGACGATGATGACGTACGGCCCCATCTCGATGCGGTCGCCGTCGCGCAGCACGTGCTCGCGCGCCAGGCGCGTGGTGGCACCGTTGACGAAGGTGCCGTTGGTCGACAGGTCGCGCAGCACCGGGCCGGCCGGCGAGTCGACGATCTCGCAGTGGCGCGCCGAGATCGCCTTGGTGCGGTCGGCGATGAGCCAGTGGTTCGACGGGTCGCGGCCGATGGTCAGGCGCTGCAGCGGCTGCGGCAGGCTGATCTGCGGCACCAGCGCGTCGGCGAGATCGCCTCCCTGCACCACCTTCAGCGTCCAGACCATCTCATCCTCCCGGCGCGGCCGGCCGGCTCTTGTAGAAGCGGATCGGCTGCGGCGTGGCCAGCGAGGCCTTCTGCTCGCGCCGCGCCTGCTGCAGCACGTTCGGCCGCATCGCACCGACGACGTGCATCTCGCAGGGCTTGCAGTCGAAGCGCAGCGTCAGGCGCTCGCCACCGTGGACGATCGTCAGCGGCTCGGCCTTCACCGTGCCCTGCACGCCCTGCACGCCCTTGGCCTGCTTGGGGCACAGGCTCAGGCTGAAGCGCACGCAGTGCCGCGTGATCATGAGGCTGACTTCGCCCAGCTCCTGGTGGCTCTCGTACGCGGCGTCGATCACCTTGACGCCGTGCCGCGCGTAGAACGCAGCGGCCTGCGCGTTGTAGACGTTGGCCAGGTAGCTGAGCGTGTCCTCGGGGTAGGCCACGGGCGGCTCCACCGGCTCCGCGCGCGGCAGGCGGCGGAAGGCCGCCCCACGGGCCGACTCGAGCGCGCCCACGGCATCGCGGCGGAGCGCGTTGGCCACGCTCGCCGGCACGAAGCAGGGGCCACCGGCCGCGCGCCAGTCGAACTGCAGCGTCTGCGCCTCGAACAGCGTGCCGCCCAGGCGCGCCAGGTTCTCGCGCAGCGTGGCTTCGGCGCGCGCCGCGTCCTTCGGCGGCTCGTGGGCATGCGCCGCCGTGGCCCGCCCGACGTGGCCGTCGGCGTCGGTCAACGTGAACGCGAAGCCCGCCGCGGTGGCGGCGAAGCGCCCATCGACGGCGATCAGCCGCTCGGCGCTCTTCTTCTCGAGCAGCCGCTCCCAGGCCATGTCGCGGTTGCGGCTGATCGCGGCGTCGCGCCGCAGGCCCTTGAGCACCGCGGTGGTCTGCCCCGGCGCGATGTTGGGCTCCACGCGCCACAGCCGGCCGGCCACGTGGCGCGCCACGTTCACCGGCACCCCTTGCAGCTCGCCCTGCAGGTCGACCCAGGTGAGCGCGTCGCCGTTGTTCAGGCGCAGGTCGGGCCTGGCCAGCTCGATGTCCACGTGCTGCGGCGCCAGCTTCACGACATGACCGATGGCGATGCCGGCGTGCTTGGGCGTGTCGAAGGCGCCGATGTCGTCCTGCCGGCCGTTGACGAAGTAGTCGGTGCCGCCGCGGTTGTAGGCGCGCTCGGGGTCGGGCGTGAAGGTGTAGCGGCAGCGGCCGCTGCTGGCAGCCTTCAGGCCAGCGCGCTCCTCGAGCACGCGGTCGCAGAGCTGCCGGTAGTGGGCGGTGACGTTCTTCACCGTCGCCATGTCCTTGTAGCGGCCCTCGATCTTGAAGCAGCGGATGCCGGCGTCGACCAGGGCGTGCAGGTTGGCGCTCTGGTCGTTGTCCTTCAGGCTGAGCACGTGCTTGTCGTGCGCCACGATGCGGCCCTGCGCGTCGGTCACGATGTAGGGCAGCCGGCACTCCTGGCTGCAGCTGCCGCGGTTGGCGCTGCGACCGGTGTGCGCATGGCTGATGTAGCACTGGCCGCTGTAGGCCACGCACAGCGCGCCGTGCACGAAGAACTCCAGCACCGCGCCCTGCACCTCGGCCTCGATGGCGCGGATCTGCGGCAGCGTCAGCTCGCGCGCCAGCACCATCTGCGAGAAGCCCACGTCCTGCAGGAAGCGCGCCTTCTCGGGCGTGCGGATGTCGGTCTGCGTGCTGGCGTGCAGCTGGATGGGCGGCAGGTCGAGCATCAGCAGGCCCATGTCCTGCACGATCAGCGCGTCGACGCCGATGTTCCACAGGTCCCAGGCCAGCTGCCTCGCGGCGGGCAGCTCGTCGTCGCGCAGGATCGTGTTGTGGGTGACGAAGATGCGCGCGCCGTAGCGGTGGGCGTGGCGCACCAGGCGCTCGATGTCGGCGAGCTCGTTGCCGGCCTTCTCGCGTGCGCCGAAGGCCGGGCCGCCGATGTACACGGCATCGGCGCCGTGGTTCACGGCCTCGATGCCGATGTCGGCATCGCGGGCGGGGGCGAGCAGTTCGAGGTCGGCGCGGGGCATGGCCCGATCATTCTGGGGCCAATCACCCCGCCGCCGACACCCCGCCGGCGCGGCAGCGCCACGCCGGGCGGGGAGATGAACCGATCAGCGGGCCGAGCGGCGCTGCAGCGCCAGACCCAGCAGGCCGACGCCCACCAGCGACAGGCTCAGCGGCGCCGGAACAGTGCTCGCGGTGCCGAGGACGATGTTGTCCATCGTGCCGCCGGACGTGAAGTCACGGTCGGCCGTGACGACGAGGCGGTCGATGGCGAGCGAGGCCAGCGACACGGCCGCGAACGTGGCGTACGAGGTCGACGTGGTCGAGAACACGTCGGTCGCGATCAGGGCGGCACCAACGTAACCCTGGATCGTCACGCTCGAAGTACCGCCAGAGAAGTACTCGTGCAGCCAGTCGATGGAATCGAAGGTGAACAGGCCGCCACCGCTCTTGGTGAGCGTGAGGCTGCCACCCGACGAGCAGCACAGCGCTTCCAGCTGGCCCGAGTCCACGAACATGCCGACGATGGCGCGGTCGAAGCCGGCCTCGGTGGTCGTGCCGGTGTACACGCCAAACGGCAGGTCGTCGAAGGTGATGGTGGCGGCCTGGGCGCCGGCCGTGAGGCAGCACAGAGCGGCGCCGGCGATCAGCGAGGGCAGCAGCGAACGGGTCTTGATCATGCGTAATGCTCCGAAGGGCATGGATGGGAAGGGCAGTCGGGCCCTGCAATTGCCTTGCCATCGACGAAAAACACTGTGCCGACAAAGGTTTGCTGCGCTCAGGGCCACCCCACGGGCGTGCGCTGTCAAGGAATCCGACGACTCGGCAACCGGAACAGCCACCGCGCCACGAGCTTTCGACCCAGGTGGCCGGCCAGCAGGAGCGGTGGCATGCGCAGCCCGTGGGCCCGCAGGTACCACAGCCGGCGCGCCAGCCGCGTGGCGGCGTCGTCACAGCTCGGGTGCACCGGGCGCAGCACGCGGGCCAGCAGGCGGTCGGCATGTCCCGGCGGGTGGCCCAGCGTCGCGAAGGCCGGCGCGGCCGCGGGCGGCGCCACCGTGCCGGTGATGCGCGCCAGCTGTCGCAGCGCCAGCATCAGCAGCGGGTCCAGGCCCAGGGCCCGCGCCCGGGCGGCGAGAGCTGGCCAGAAGCCGGCGTCGGCGGCGGCGAAGTGGCGCAGCAGGTCGTCCAGGTCGAGCAGGTCGCGCAGGCCGTGCGGCAGCTCGCCGTCGAGCATCACGTGGGCGGCGCAGTGCAGCACCATGTCGGCGGGCGCCAGCACCGCAAAACGCGGCAGGCCCGGCACCGGCACGGCGTCGGCGAACAGCGGGGCGGCGTCCACGGCGTGGCGCGAGGTCGGCGGCGTGATCGTGTGGTGCACGTCCAGCCAGGTGTGCCGCCACACGTGCTTGAACGGCGGCAGCTCGTGCATCCAGCGCCGGTAGTAGCGGTCGTCGTAGGGGTCGAGCGACTGGTGGGTCCAGCCGCCGGCCATCAGGTGGCCTTCGACCGGGCCGAGCTGCGCCTTCGGCACCATGAAGTCGAGGTCGCCGAACTGGCGGCCGCGCGCCGGCGGCAGCCCGGCCGCGACGTAGGCCGCGCCCTTGAGCAGCACGACCGGGCCCTCGAGCTCGGTCAGCGCCACGCGCAGCCGGTCGAGCTCCCAGCGCACCAGGTTGCGCTGGCGCTCGGCGGCGGCCAGCGCGCCCTCGAGATACCGGCGCGGCGCCTCGGGCACCGCATCGAGTTCGCCGCGGTCCTGCAGCCGCGTTGCCAGACGGCCGAGCAGCCGCGCCTGCCGCGCCTGGCTCAGCAGCAGCGCCCATTGCGGCAGCGTCAGGGTGGGCTGCTCGCCGGCGCGCCACAGCGGCGTCAGCAGGTCGGCGCTCACGGGGCCCCCTCGGCCAGCCGGTCGAACGCGGCGATCGCGTCGTCGAGCCGGCTGTACTCGAAGTCGTGGCACTCGCAGGTGTCGACCAGCCGCGCCAGGCGGTCGAAGCCGGCCAGGCCCAGCGTCGACGCGTTGAAGCTGTTGCGGGCCAGTTCCACCAGCGTGTCGGCGCGGCTGCGCGGCCGCAGCGACACCGCGGCGCCCTCGCGCCAGCGCGGGAAGACGATCCACGCCGCCGGCGCCGTTTCGTCCATGCGCGCCACGTGCGCGGCCGGCGCCATCAGGTGGGCCACCGTGCCCTTGCTCGTGCCGTGCGCCGGGCGGCCGAAGCGCGCCGAGGGCTCGAACGCGGCGATCACGTCGATGGAGCGGTTCTTCAGGCTCACCGGCCGCACCACCGGCAGCAGGCCCTCGGCCTGCAGCGGCACCACCGCGAGCTCATCGGACAGCAGCCGCCAGCCCCGCTGCACCAGTGCCGCGCACAGCGTGCTCTTGCCCGAGCCCGGCGGCGCGGGCAGCACCACCGCGCGCCCGCCGCGCTCGACCACGGCCGAGTGGATGAGCAGGTGGTGGTTGACGTGGGTGCTGATGCACCAGTTCATCGCCCACTCCAGCAGCGCGAAGCCCTGCTCGATGGGCAGCGGCTCGAAGCTCTGCACGCCCTCGAAGCGGAAGCGCGCCTGGGAGCGCACGAAGCGCCGCCAGCCGCGCGAGCGGCGCAGCTCGACGTCGAAGTCCACGAAGCCGTCGGCCGGCGCCGCGGGGTAGCCTGCGTACAGCGCCTGCAGGCCCTCGATCACGGCCGGCACGTCGCTGCGCAGGCGGTAGGCAAACGGCCCCGTCCGCACGAACCAGCCGTCGCCCTGCACGGCGGCAGCGATCGACGACGGCGGGGTGGCGGTGGACAGCGGGGGGGCAGGCGCGGGACGGTCGGGGCTCACATCGGCTCGGCGGGCTGCAGCCAGCCGCGGGCGACGAAGTCCTCGATGATCGCCCGAATGCGGGCCGCCAGGTCGGCGTCGGGCGGCAGGCCCATGTCGGCCGCGAGCGCTTCCGTGAGACTTTGCAGATCGCGGGGGCCGGCTTCGAACAGGCCGGCGACAGCGGCCTCGAGGGCATCGAGCACCAGCATCTCGCCGGAGACGGCCTCGAAGGCCACCGCTTCGGCCCCCCAGCCGCGCCAGTGCAGCTGCACCAGCGGGTTGACGGCCCAGGTCATGGGCGTTGGGCCCGCGGCGGGCGGCTGGCCGTCAGGCCGGCATGCCCTGCGACAGGTAGTCGCGGAACAGCATCAGCGCCTTGCCGTGCATCGTGGCGTCGACCTCGAGGCTGCGCAGCGGGTTCTTGTTGAAGTAGAGGTCGCAGACGCCGGCCGGCGCGTACGGGAAGCGCGTGCCGATCTTGTTGGCGTTGAACAGCGCCGTCAGCCAGATGGCTTCGTCCGAGCTCGGGTAGTTCTGGATCACGTCGGAGCACCAGCGGCGCCGCACGTCGCCGGCAACGCCAGGGGCCGAGGCAAAGCCGATGGCCTGCCAGAAGCGCAGGCGGTCGGCGCCGGCGTAGGTGTGGTTGCCGCAGACGTTCCAGTTGAGCGTGGTGCCCTTGCCGTTGGTCCAGGTGGCCCAGTTGGCGCTGCTCTGGTAGTGCGAGCAGGAGTGGCCGTACATCGGCAGCGTGGTCGGGTTGACGCTGCCGACCATCGAACCCACGGCCGAGGCCGTCGGGTTGTAGTTCTTGCCGTCGCGCTTGCAGTGCGGACGGCCCGTCGCGTGGGCCAGCGAGGGCAGGCCCGCGATGGCGCCACCGGCGCCCAGAGAACGCAGGATCCGCCGACGCTCCTCGACGCTTTCGGGGCCGTGGCCCTGCCAGCTGGGGAGCCGGTTGGTGCGGTCAGACTCGTTCATCTCGGGCGATTCCATGTTCAGGGCGGCCGGCGCCCCCGGTCAGCGACGTTGCAAGCAATCATCGCGCCACGACCGGGGCCCGTCCAGAAAACCCAATAACGACAGTGACTTAACTCGATCTCGCGGGCCCGCTCCGGATCTGTGGGCCGGGCTTCGTGGGTGGCTGTAAGGAATGCTGACAACCCGCATCGGGCGGCTCCGGCAACACCCGGGCCTTCCATGTGCCGAGCATAGCGGCGGCCGGCCCCGGCCCGCGGCGCCGGGCGGCCCCCATCCTCGGGGTCGGCTGCCGCCGGGCGTGACGGATTCGAGCCCGCGCGGCGTCAGTCGCCGGCCGCCAGCGTCACGGCCTGCTTGCGCACCTGCCCGGCGCGCCAGACGGTGACCGTGACGGTCTCGCCCGGCTGCCGCCGCTCCAGCACCGCCAGCATGTCGTCGAGGTCGGCCACCGGCTCGTCGTTGACGGCGGTGATGACATCGCCCGCGACGACCTCGCCGCGGCTGCCGCGGCTGAACGGCTGCAGCCCAGCCTTGGCCGCCGGCGAATTGCGCCCCACCTGCACCACCGCCACGCCCTTGGGCAGGTTGAGCGCCCGGTGCAGCTGCGGCGAGCCGGCCGTCACGCCCATCGCCGGGCGCACGAAGCGCCCGTCGCGGATGATGCGCGGCACGATGCGGTTGACCTCGTCCACCGGGATCGCGAAGCCGATGCCCGCGCTGGCGCCGCTGGGGCTGGCGATCTGCGTGTTCACGCCGATCAGCCGGCCGGCCGAATCGAGCAGCGGGCCGCCCGAGTTGCCGGGGTTGATGGCCGCGTCGGTCTGCACGACGCCGCGGATGGTGCGGTTGTTGAAGCTCTCGATCTCTCGGTTGAGCGCGCTGACGATGCCGATGGTGAGCGTCTGGTCCAGGCCGAAGGGGTTGCCGATGGCGTAGACGCGCTGGCCCACGAGCAGGTCGCGGCTGGTGCCCACGGCCAGCGGCGGCAGCTTCTCCTTCGGCGCGTCGATCTTCAGCACCGCCAGGTCGCGGTCGGGGAAGAAGCCCACCAGCGTGGCGTCGTAGGTGCTCTGGTCGGCCAGCGTCACCTTGGCGCCGTTGGCGCCCTGGATGACGTGGAAGTTGGTGACGATGTGGCCGGCGGCGTCCCAGACGAAGCCGGTGCCGGTGCCACGCGGCACCTGCTGCACGTTGGTGCTGAAGAGGTCGCGCTGCGCGCCCAGGCTCGTGATGTGCACGACCGACGGGCTGGCCCTCTTGAACAGCTCGACATTGGCCAGCTCGTCGGCGCCCAGCGGCCCGCGCGGCGTGACGGCGCGCGGCTGGACCTCGGTGCGCCCCTGCACCAGCGCCGGCAGCGCGAGAAAGGCCACGGCGGCCGAGGCGGCCACGAGCGCGGCGGCGGTGAGCAGCAGGCGGCGGGGAAAGAGTCGGGTCATGGCGGGTCGGTCGGTCGGTGATGACGGACAGACCCGCGAGATGGGGCCGAGTTCCCCGCCCTCAATCCCCGTGGTCATCCCCGCGGTCATCCCCGCGGTCGAAGGCCCCGGTCAGGCCGCCGGCCGCTCGAACACCAGGCAGGTGGTCGTGGCGTGGGCGTAGACCTTGCCGGCGGCGTCGACGATGCGGCCCTCGGCCGTGGCCAGCTGCCGCCCGGCATGGATCACCTGGCCGATGGCCCGCAGCGGCTCGCGCCCCGGCACCGCGCCGCGCACGAGGTTCACGCTCAGTTCGGCCGTGGTGTAGGCGCGGCCGACCGGCATCGTGGTGTGCACGGCGCAGCCCAGGGCCGAATCCAGCAGCGTGGCGTACCAGCCGCCGTGCACCGTGCCCATCGGGTTGAGGTGCTTCTGCTGCGGCACGCCCTGGAAGACCGCGCGGCCCGGGGCCACCTCCATGAGCAGGAAGTCCATGGTCTCGCCGATGTGCGAGAAGGGCAGCTCGCCGCGCAGCATGGCCTGCAGCAGCTCCAGGCCACTGCGGCCGGCGGCCTCGGCCGGCGTGGCCACGCCGACGCCGCGGCCGGCGGCCAGGCGCTGGCGCAGCGCCTCGGCCTCGTGCGCCCAGTCGGCGGCCGTGGGAGCGGTTGACATGGGGAACCTTTCTTCAGTTGTATCTGCAACCATTGTAGATACAATTGTCCAATGGCTTCACCCCGCGGCTGCACGAACCTCAAGCTGCGCCGCCTGTCGCGCACCGTGGCGCGTGGCTACGACGCCGACATGCGGCCGCTGGGGTTGACGGGCGCGCAGTACCCGCTGCTGTCGCACGTGGTGAAGCAGGGGCCCATCGCCCCCGGCGCGCTGGCCGCTGCACTGGGCGTGGACCCATCGACACTGACGCGCAACCTGCGTGCGCTGCTCGAGGCGGGCTGGCTGGTGCAGGAGCCGGGGCCCGACGCGCGCTCGCACCGGCTGGTGGCCACCGACGCCGGGCGGGCGCTGCGCGCGCAGGCGCAGCAGCGCTGGCGTGTGTCGCAGGAGCGGCTCAACCGCGCACTGGGGCCCGATCGCGTGGCGGCGCTGCACGCCCTGCTCGACGAGTGCGCGGCGTTGCTCGACGCCGAACCGGAGCCTGCCGATGAACGCCGCTGAATCCCGCCGCACGTCGGCCGCACTCTGGCTCGTGCTGCTGGCCGCCGCCGGCACCTTTGCGCTGACCATGGGCACGCGGCAGACCATGGGCCTGTTCCTCGGCAGCCTCAACACCAGCACTGGCCTGGGCGTCGCCAGCATCAGCCTGGCCTTCGCCTTCGGGCAGTTGTGGTGGGGCCTCACGCAGCCCTTCGCGGGCGCGCTGGCCGACCGGCATGGCGCGATGCCGGTGCTGCTGGCCGGCGTCACGCTGGTGGCGCTGGGCACCGTGATCACGCCCTACATGGGCACGACGCTGGGGCTGGTGTTCGCCATCGGCGTGCTCGCGGCCGGCGGCGCCGGCATGGCGGGGCCCTCGGTGCTGATGGCCGCGACGACGCGGCTGGTGCCGGCCGAGCGCCGCGGCCTGGCCACCGGCGTCGTCAACGCGGGCGGCAGCTTCGGGCAGTTCGTGATGGCACCGTTGGCCGGCGTGCTGATCGGCTCGCTGGGCTGGGTGTCGGCGATGCAGGCCCTCGGCCTGCTGGTGCTGCTGGCGCTGCCGGCCGCCTGGGTGCTGCGCGGCGGCGGGCCGGCCTCGGCGGCGCCGGGTGCACCGGCCCCGGTGACGCTGCCCGCGCGCGAGGCGCTGAAGAAGGCCTGGGCCCTGCCCAGCTACCGGCTGCTGGCAGCCGGCTTCTTCGTCTGCGGTTTCCACGTCGCATTCCTGGCCACGCACCTGCCGGGCGTGGTGGCGTCGTGCGGGCTGTCCACACAGGTGGCGGCGTGGTCGCTGGCGGTGCTGGGCCTCTTCAACATCGCCGGCAGCCTGGCCGTGGGCTGGGCCGTGGGCCGCTGGCGCATGAAGTCGCTGCTGTCGCTGTTGTATGCCGTGCGCGGCGTGGCGGTGCTGCTGTTCCTGGCCGCGCCCAAGACGCCGACGGTGATGCTGCTGTTCGCCGCCGTGATGGGTGTGACCTTCCTGTCCACCGTGCCGCCCACGGCCGGCCTCGTGGCCAAGTTCTTCGGCCCCGGCAACATGGCCATGCTGTTCGGCGTGATGATGCTGTCGCACCAGGTGGGCGGCTTCCTCGGCGCCTGGCTGGGCGGCGTCGCCTACGCGCGCACCGGCAGCTACGACTGGGTCTGGTACGCCGATGTGGTGCTGGCCTTCGGCGCCGCGCTGATCCACCTGCCGATCGATGAGAAGCCGCTGCCGCGGCCGGCGGCTCAGGCCACCACGTAGGCCGCCGCGCCGGTGGCCAGCAGCGTGCCCTCGTCGTTGACGAGCCGCATCTGCGTGCTGCCGATGCGCCCGCCCAGGCGCGTGACCTCGGCCGTGGCGATGAAGTGCTGGCCCAGGCCCGGGCGCAGGTAGTCGATGCGCAGGTCGATCGTGCCCATCTTCGCGAAGCGGTGCATCACCTGCATCGTGTTGTCGTGCGGATGGCGCTCGGCGATGCCCACCATCAGCGCCAGGCCGCCCAGCGCGTCGAGCGTGGCCGAGATGACGCCGCCGTGCAGCCGGCCGTAGGCGTAGTGGCCCACGAGCTCGGGCCGCATCAGGATGCGGGCCCGCACGTCGCCGGGCCGCACGCTCAGCACCTGCAGGCCCAGCGTCTGGTTGAAGGTGATGCGGCGCTCGAACAGCTCCACCAGCGCGGCGTCGAGACGCGCCTGCTCGTCGGCGCTGCGGGGCACGAGCGGCGCGGTGGTCATGCAGCGACAGGGGCGTGCAGGCCGAGCATCGCGCGCGCCTCGGCGGGCGTGGCCACTTCGCGGCCGGCACGGCGGGCGCAGGCGGCCAGGTCGTCGATGAGCACGCCGTTGCCCGCGGCGCGTGAGCCATCGGGCCGGTAGAAGGTGTCCTCCAGCCCCGTGCGCAGATGGCCGCCGAGATCGGCCGTCTTCTGGTGCACCGGCCACACCTCGGCGCGGCCGATCAGCGTGCTCTGCCACACGGCGCCCTCGGGCATGTAGCGCGGCAGCAGCGCGAGCAGTTCCGCATCGCAGGGCATGCCGCTGGCCACGCCCATCACCAGGTTCACCTCGGGCACGCCCTTCACCATGCCGGCGCCGAGGTACATACCTACGCTGCGAAGGATGCCGACGTCGAAGCACTCGAACTCCGGGTGCGTGCCGGTCTCGGCCATCACGTCGAGGAACTGCTGCACCTTGGCCACCGGGTTGTCGAAGACCATCGGCGGCCAGGCCCAGCTGCCGTCGGCCTTGAGCTTGAGGTAGTTCAGCGTGCCGGCGTTGCAGGCGGCGATCTCGGGCTTCACGCGGCGCAGGCAGGCCGCGGGGCCCGAGATGTCCTTGCCCAGGATGCCGGTGGTGAGGTTGATGATGACGCCCGGGCAGGCGGCGCGGATGGCGTCGCACACGGCGGCGGCGACCTCCGGATCCCAGCTCGGCATGTGGCCGAAGCCCGGCTCCTGGCTGCGCAGGTGCACGTGCATGATGCTGGCGCCGGCGTTGAAGGCGTCGCGCGCCTCGGCGGCCATCTGCTCGGGCGTGACGGGCACGGGGTGCTGCTTGGGGTCGGTCAGCACGCCAGTGAGGGCGCAGGTGAGGATGGCCTTGTCGTGGGTGGTCATTCGTCGATCTCCAGGGTGACGAGCAGCGCGCCCGCCGCCACGTTGTCGCGCAGCGCCACGTGCACCGCGGCCACGGTACCGGCGGCGGTGGCGGACTGCCACATCTCCATCTTCATCGCTTCCACGCACACCAGCGGCTGGCCGGCGGTGACGCGGTCGCCGGGCTGCACGGCTACCTGCGCCACGACGCCGGCGACAGGGGCGCGCAGCGCGCGCGGATCGGCCGCGGCCGTGGTGTCGGGCCAGGGCGAGGCCTCGTCGAAGGCGAACACCGCCGCACCCCAGGCCAGCCGCAGCGTGGCGCCGTCGCGCAGGGCGACGACATGGCGCTTGACGCCGTCGAGCCGCACGCGGGCCTCGCTGCCTTGCCAGGCCAGCAGCTGCACGCCCGGCACCGGCGCGCGCAGCGCTCGTCGCTCGCCCTGGCACTGCAGCACGAGGTCGACGCCGCGCACGCTGGCCGGGCGCAGCGCGTCGCCTTCGGGTGCGAACAGCGCCGCGGCCACGCGCCACGCGGCCTCGGGCGGCACGGGCCGTTGCACCGGCTCGGCGCCGGCTTCGGCCCACTCGTCCAGGCGCGCCGTGGTCATCGCTGCGGCGGTGAAGTCCGGGTGCTGCAGCAGCTGGTGCAGGAAGTGGCCGTTGTTCACCGGCGCCAGCAGCGGCGCGGCTTCGAGTGCGCGCAGCAGCTGGCGCACGGCGTCGGCTCGCGTGCGGCCGTGGGCGATGAACTTGGCCACCATCGCGTCGTAGTACGGGCTGATCACCTGCCCGTCGGCGATGCCGTGGTCCACGCGCACGCCGAAGGCCTCGGCGCGTGCCGGCTGCCAGCCGCGCACGGTGCCGGTCTGCGGCGCCCAGCCGGCGGCCGGGTCTTCGGCGTAGAGGCGCAGCTCGATGGCGTGGCCATCGAAGCGGATCTGCTCCTGCACCAGCGGCAGCGGCTCGCCGGCGGCCACGCGCAGCTGCCATTCGACGAGGTCGAGGCCGGTGATGCACTCGGTGACCGGGTGCTCCACCTGCAGCCGCGTGTTCATCTCCAGGAAGAAGTGGTTCATCGCCGCGTCGACGATGAACTCCACCGTGCCGGCGCCGACGTAGCCCACGGCGCGGGCAGCGGCCACGGCGTCGCGGCCCATCGCGGTGCGCAGCTCGGCGCTCACCACCGGCGACGGGGCTTCCTCAATGACCTTCTGGCGGCGGCGCTGCGCCGTGCAGTCGCGTTCGCCGAGGTGCACGACGTGGCCGTGTGTGTCGGCGAACACCTGCACCTCGATGTGGCGGCCGTTCTCGATGAGCCGCTCCAGCATCAGCGTGCCGTCGCCGAAGGCGCTGGTCGCCTCGCGGCGCGCGCCGGCCAGGGCTTCGGGCCACTGCGCCCAGTCGCGCACCAGGCGCATGCCGCGGCCACCGCCACCGGCCACGGCCTTGACGAGCAGCGGCAGGCCCAGCCGCTCGGCCTCGGCCTTCAGCGTGGCGTCGTCCTGGTCGGCACCCAGGTAGCCCGTCGCGCAGGGCACGCCGGCCGCCAGCATCAGCCGCTTGGCCTCGGCCTTGCCCCCCATCGCGCGGATGGCGGCGGGCGGCGGGCCGATGAACACCAGGCCGGCGGCGGCGCAGGCCTCGGCGAAGTCGGCGCGTTCGGAGAGGAAGCCGTAGCCCGGGTGCACCGCGTCGGCGCCGCTGGCGCGCGCGGCGGCGATCAGCGTCTCGCTGGCCAGGTACGACTCGGCCGCCGGCCCGGGCCCGATGCGCACCGCGGCATCGGCCTGCTGCACGTGCGGCGCGCCCGCGTCGGCATCGCTGTACACGGCCACCGTTCGGTAGCCCAGCCGGTGCGCGGTACGGATGACGCGGCAGGCGATCTCGCCGCGGTTGGCGATGAGGATGGTGCGGAAGCTCATGTGTCGGCCGCCCACGACGGCTTGCGCTTCTGCAGGAAAGCCATCGTGCCCTCCTGCCCCTCGGCGCCCAGCGCGGCGCGCGAGAACGCCGCGGCGGCCTCGGCCACCAGCGAGGCCGGGCTCTGCAGCCGCGCCTTCGCCATCAGCGCCTTGGTCGCGGCGATGGCGCCGGGCGCGCAGGCCAGGATGTCGCTCAACGTGGCCGTCAGCAGTGCATCGACATCGCCCACGCCGTGCACCAGCCGCAGCTGAAGCGCCGTGGTGGCATCGAGCGTGGCGCCGGTGACCGCCAGCCGCCGCGACTCGGCCACGCCCAGCCGTTCGACGAGGAAGGGCGCGATCTGCGCCGGCACCAGGCCCAGCCGCGTCTCGGGCAGCTTGAAGCTCGCGCTCGGCGCGGCCAGCGTCACGTCGGCCACGCAGGCCAGGCCGAAGCCGCCGCCCATGCAAGCGCCCTCCACCACCGCGACGACGGCGACGCCGGTGGCCGCGTAGGCGCCACACAGCTCGCCGAAGGCGGCGTTGGTTTCCTCGATGGCGCGCGGGTTGTCGGCCAACCGCGCGCGGGCCGACGCGAGATCGGCCACATCGGCGCCCGCGCAGAAGTGCCCACCCGCGCCGCGCAGCACGATCACGCGAACCTCGCCCTTCATCTCGGCCTGCGCCAGCACCGCGCGCAGCTCGCGCACCATCGCCAGGCTCATGGCGTTGCGCTGCGCCGGGCGGTTGAGCATCACGTGCAGCACGCCGCCCTGCCGCTGCACGGCCAGCGTCGTGAACTCGGCGAGTTCGATGCTCATGCCGCCTTGCCCGGCAGCGTGCCTTCGAGCTTGCAGATGATGCCCAGCATGATCTCGTCGGCGCCGCCGCCGATGCTGATGAGGCGGCTGTCGCGGTAGGCCTGGCTGATGGGGTTGTCGGCGGTGAAGCCCATGCCGCCCCAGTACTGCAGGCAGCTGTCCGTCACCTCGCGGCTGAGGCGGCCGCACTTCAGCTTGGCCATGCTGGCGAGCTTGGTGACATCCTTGCCGCCGATGTAGGCCTCGACGGCGCGGTAAGTCAGCGCGCGCAGGGCCTCGACTTCGGTGCGCAGCTCCGCCAACCGAAAGTGCACCACCTGGTTGTCGAGGATGCTCTTGCCGAAGGCCTTGCGTTCGCGCGTGTAGGCGATGGTCTGGTCGATCAGCCGGTCCAGGCTGCGCAGGCTGCCGGCGGCGCCCCACAGGCGCTCTTCCTGGAACTGCAGCATCTGGAAGGTGAAGCCCAGGCCCTCCTGCCCGATGAGGTTGCGGCGCGGCACGCGCACGTTGTCGAAGAACAGCTGCGCGGTGTCGGAGCTGTGCATGCCGATCTTGTGGATCTTCTGCCGCGTGATGCCGGGCGCGTCCATCGGCACGACGATCAGGCTCTTGTTCTTGTGCGCCGGGCCATCGGAGGTGTTGGCGAGCAGGCAGCACCAATCCGCTTGCAGCCCGTTCGTGATCCACATCTTGGTGCCGTTGATGACGTAGTCGTCACCCTCCCTGCGCGCCGTGGTCTTGAGCGCGGCGACGTCGCTGCCACCGCCGGGCTCGCTGACGCCGAGACACGCCACCACGTCGCCGGCGATCGTCGGCACGAGCCACTCCTTGCGCAGCTCGTCACTACCGAAGCGCGCCAGGGCCGGCGTGGCCATGTCGGTGTGCACGCCGATGGCCATCGGCACGCCACCGCAGTTGCACTGGCCCAGGGCCTCGGCCATGACCATGCTGTACGAAAAGTCGAGGCCCGCGCCGCCGTATTCCTCGGGGTACTTCAGGCCCAGCAGGCCCAGGTTGCCAAGCTTCTTGAAGACCTCGTGTGCGGGGAACTGGCCCTTCGCCTCCCACTCCGGGATGTGGGGGTTGAGCTCCTTGTCGCAGAACTTGACGACGGTGTCTTCGAGCGCGCGGTGTTCGGGGGTGAACTTCAAGGGGTGTCTCCGTGGGAATCGTTGTTCTACAGGCGGGCCACGCCGAAGGTGTTGGGTCGCAGCACGCGCGCCGCGGCCTCGGCGGCAAGGTCCAGGCACAGCGCCAGCACGCGGCGGGTGTCGCGCGGGTCGATGATCCCGTCGTCCCACAGGCGTGCGGTGCCGAAGAGCGCATGGCTCTCGGCATCCAGCCGGCGGCGCAGGCCGTCGCTCATCGCCGCCAGCGCTTCGTCGTTGGCCGGCAGGCCCATCTTCTGCAGCTTCGCGCGGTTGACGATGTCCATCACCATCGCCGCCTGTGCGCCGCCCATCACCGCGGTGCGGGCGCTGGGCCAGGCAAAGATGAACCGCGGGTCGAAGCCGCGCCCGCACATGCCGTAGTTGCCGGCGCCGAAGCTGCCGCCGAGCACGATGGTGAACTTGGGCACACGGGCGTTGGCCACCGCCTGGATCATCTTGCTGCCGTGCTTGATGGCGCCGGCCTGCTCGGCCGCCGTGCCCACCATGTAGCCGGTGGTGTTCTGCAGCAAGACGAGCGGCACGCCGGCCTGGTCGCAGAGCTGGATGAACTGCGCGGCCTTCGTGCTGCCTTGCGGCTGGATCGGGCCGTTGTTGCCGAGGATGCCGACGGCGTGGCCTTCGATGCGGGCATGGCCGCAGACCGTATCGGCCGCATAGCCGGCCTTGAACTCGAGGAAGGCCGAACCGTCGACCACGCGGGCGATCACTTCGCGCACGTCGTAGGGCTCGCGTTCATCGGCCGGCACCACACCCATCAGCTCGTCGCCGCTGTAGCGCGGCGGCGGCGCGGGCGCGCGGTCCGGCACGGTGTCCCAGGGCAGCGTGGCCAGCAACTCGCGCGCCGTGGCGATGGCGTGGGCATCGTCCTCGGCCAGGTATTCGCCGAGGCCCGTGACACCGGCGTGCATCTCGGCGCCGCCGAGCGCCTCGTCGTCGGCGTCTTCGCCAATGGCCGCCTTCACCAGCGGCGGGCCCGCCAGGTAGATGCTGCTGCGGCCGCGCACCAGCACCACGTAGTCGCTCAGGCCCGGCAGGTAGGCGCCGCCCGCGGTGGACGAACCGTGCACCACCGCGATCTGCGGGATGCCGGCCGCCGACAGGCGCGCCTGGTTGGCAAAGGTGCGGCCACCGTCGACGAAGATCTCGGCCTGGTACATCAGGTTGGCGCCGCCGCTTTCCACCAGCGCCACCAGCGGCAGCTTGTTCTCCAGCGCCAGCGCCTGCGCGCGCAGCGCCTTCTTCAGGCCCATCGGCGCGATCGTGCCGCCTTTGACGGCGCTGTCGCTGGCGCTCACCAGCACGCGCTTGCCGGCCACGGTGCCGATGCCGACGATGCTGCCGCCGCCCTGCACGCTCTTCTTGCCGTCGTCGTCGTGCATGCCCAGGCCGGCGAGCGCGCTGAGCTCGAGGAAGGCGCTGCCGCGGTCGAGCAACCGGGCCACGCGCTCGCGCGGCAGCAGCTGGCCGCGGGCTTCGAACTTGGCGCGCTTGCTCTCGCTTTCGCTCACCACCTTGGCCTGCAGGGCCTGCACCTCGGCCAGCTTTTCCGCCATGCGCGCGGCATTGGCCTGGAAGGCGGCGCTGTTCGCATCGAGCCGGGACGCCAGCGGCGGCATCACTTCAGCACCTCGGGCTTCGTCGCGCGGTGAAAGCCGTCGAAAGGCACCGAGGTGGAGGTGCTGCCCAGCGGGAAGATGTCGCTGCCCAGCGAGGCCGCGCCGTCGATCTGCAGCGTGACACCCGTGATGAAGGCGGCCGCCGGCGACAGCAGAAAGACGATCGCTGCCGAGACCTCGGCCTCCACGCCCATGCGGCGCAGCGGCACGTGCTGCTTCAGCTTCGGGATGATCATCTTCATGGCGCCGCCATAGGTGTCCATGCCCGAGCTGGCGATCCAGCCCGGCGCCACCGCGTTCACGCGCACGCCGGCGTGCGCCCACTCGAAGGCGGCCGTGGCCGTGAGGTTGCTCATGCCGGCGCGCGCCGCGCCGCTGTGGCCCATGCCGGGCATGCCGTTGCGGAAGTCGGCCGTCATGTTGACGACCGCGCCGCCATGCGCCTGCATGCACTGGTTGAACAGCTCGCGCATCATCAGGAAGCCACCGGTCAGGTTGTTGGCCACGACCGCGTCGAAGCCCTTCTTGCTGATGGCCAAGAGCGGCGCCGGGAATTGCCCGCCCGCGTTGTTGACGAGGCCGCTCACCGGCCCGTGCTTCGCGATGACGGCGGAGACATTCGCCTTCACCGCGTCTTCTTCGCGGATGTCGAAGGCCACGGTGTCGCAGCGGCCGCCGTCCTGCGCGATCTCGGCCGCCACGGCGTCGAGCTTGGCCTGCGTGCGGCCACTGATCACGACCGTGGCCCCGAGCGAGGCCAGCTCGTGCGCCACGCAGCGGCCGATGCCGCTGCCACCGCCGGTGACCCAGACGACGCGGCCCTCGAACAGGCCGGGGCGGAAGACGCTGGCGTAGTGCGTGCGTTCAGTCATGCTCCACATTGGGCCGCAAGGGTGACGTTAACGTCAACCAGATGACATCTAGGTGATTACACGCATCCTAGCGGCACCTGTGCTGGCTACGATGCCGGCCATCTTCCGTGACCCCGAGGAATGCCCCGATGGATCTGCAAGCCTGCACCGACGCCCTGCGCGCCAAGGTCGGTGATTCGAGCGGCCTGAACGCCGTGCTGAAGTTCGACTGCGGCGCCGACGGCGTGGCGGTGATCGACGGCCGTGCCGTGCCCAACACCGTGGACAACACCGACCGCGAGGCCGACTGCACCGTGGCCATCACGCTGGAGAACCTGTCGGCGCTGCTCACGGGCGACCTCGAGCCCACCACCGGCTTCATGATGGGCAAGTTCAAGGTCAGCGGCGACATGAGCGTCGCACTCAAGCTCCAGCGCGTGGTCTGAGCATGCTGCAGCGCAGCCGCTCGGCCAGCGCCGCTGCCCAGGAGGCGGTGGACGCGCACCAGGACGACGGCGGCGGCCAGCTGTTCGGCATCACCGAGCTGTGCGCCGAGTTCGGCATCACGCTGCGCACCATCCGCTTCTACGAGGACAAGGGCCTTCTCGCGCCGCGCCGCGTGAGCGGTGCGCGCGTGTACACGCGGCGCGACCGCGCGCGCCTGGCGCTCATCCTGCGCAGCAAGGCCATCGGCGCGAGCCTGGACGAGATCAAGCACTTCCTCGGCCTCTACGGCGACCACGGCGAGGGCCGCGTGCAGCAGATGCGCTACGTCGTCGAGCGCACCGACGAGGCCATTGCCGAGCTCGAGACCAAGCGCGCGCACATCGAGGCCACGCTGTCGGAGCTGCGGCTCATCAACCAGCGGGTGCGCGAGGCCCTGGCCTCGCAGGCGCCCAAGCGATAGGAGGCGCCGCCATGGCCGCCCTGCGTTCCGAAGCCCCCGACGCGTACCTGTACGACCACGTGCGCACGCCGCGTGGCAAAGGCAAGAAGGACGGCAGCCTGCACCAGGCCACGCCGGTGTGGCTGCTGAGCACCCTGCTGCGCACGTTGCAGCAGCGCCTGGCGCTGGACACCGCGCTGGTGGACGACGTGGTGCTGGGCTGCGTCACGCCCGTGGGCGAGCAGGGTGCCGACATCGCGCGCACCGCCGTGCTCGACGCCGACTGGGCGCAGAGCGTGGCCGGCGTCACGCAGAGCCGGTTCTGCGCCAGCGGGCTGGAAAGCATCAACCTCGCCGCCGCCAAGGTGGCCAGCGGCTTCGAGCGGCTGGTGGTGGCCGGCGGCGTGGAGAGCATGAGCCGCTGGCCGATGGGCAGCGACGGTGGCGCGTGGTTCATGGATCCCCGCATCAACGCCAAGCTGGGCTTCGTGCCGCAGGGCATCGGTGCCGATCTCATCGCCACGATGGAAGGCTTCTCGCGCGCCGATGTCGACGCATTCGCGCTGCAGTCGCACCGTCGCGCGGCGGCGGCGCGGGCCGAGGGCCGCTTCGCCAGGAGCCTGGTGCCGGTGCGCGACGTGGCCGGGCTGCTGATGCTCGACCGCGACGAGACGATCCGCGAGAACGCGTCGCCCGAGGCCATGGCCAAGCTCGAGCCCAGCTTCGCCGCGATGGGCGCGATGGGCTTCGACACCACCGCGCTGGCCCGCTACCCCACGGTGGAGCGCATCACGCACGTGCACCACGCCGGCAACAGCAGCGGCATCGTCGACGGCGCGGCGCTCATGCTCGTGGGCCACGCGGCGGCAGGCCGCGCAGCCGGCCTGAAGCCGCGCGCGCGCATCCGGGCGGCGGCCGTGGTCGGCAGCGAGCCCACCATCATGCTCACCGGCCCCACGCCCGCGGTGCGCAAGGCGCTGGCACAGGCCGGCATGCAGCCCTCGGACATCGACCTCTGGGAGATCAACGAGGCCTTCGCCGTGGTGCCGATGAAGACGGCGCGTGATCTCGGCGTGAGCCTGGACCGCGTCAACGTCAACGGCGGCGCCATCGCGATGGGGCACCCGCTGGGCGCCACCGGCTGCATCATCCTCGGCACGCTGCTCGACGAGCTCGAACGCCGCGGCCTGGCCACCGGCTGCGCCACGCTGTGCGTGGGCGGCGGCATGGGCATCGCGACGATCATCGAAAGGGTCTGAGCATGGCCGCCGTTCAACTCACCCTCGGCGACGACGGCATCCTCGTCGCCACGATGGACCTGCCCGGCCGCCCGATGAACGTGGTGACCGATGCGCTGATGGAAGGCATCGCGGCCGCCCTGACGCGCCTGGCCGAGCCCGGCGTGAAGGGCCTGATCCTCACCAGCGGCAAGGCCGACTTCTGCGCCGGCGGCGACATCGACCGCATGTCGAAGTGGACGACGCCCGAGCAGCCGTTCGAGGCCAGCATGGCGATGAAGCGCGTGCTGCGTCAGTTGGAGACGCAGGGCAAGCCGGTCGTCGCGGCCATCCATGGCCACGCGCTCGGCGGCGGGCTCGAGCTGGCGCTGGCCTGCCACGCCCGTATCGTGCTCGACGAGCCGCGCCTGAAGCTTGGCCAGCCCGAGGTGAAGCTGGGCCTCTTGCCCGGCGGCGGCGGCACGGTGCGGCTGTCGCGGCTGGTGGGCATCCAGGCGGCGCTGCAGATCTGCGGCGAGGGCGGCGACTTCTCGCCGCAGAAGGCGCTGGCCACCGGCTTCATCACCGCGCTGGCACCGAGCCGAGAGGCGCTGCTGCAAGCCGCGCGCGACTGGATCGCCGCCAACCCGAAGGCCAGGCAGCCCTGGGACCAGCCGAAGTTCCGCTTTCCCGGCGGCGACAGCAAGAGCCCGGCGATGGCGCAGCTGTGGGCCATTGCGCCGTCCATCGCCTTCGGCAAGGGGCGTGGGCTGTACCCGGCGGTGCAGCACATCATGAGCGCCATCTTCGAGGGCGGGCTGCTCGACGTGGACAGCGCCAGCGTGGTGGAGAGCCGCTACTTCGCGGCCTGTTGCCTCTCGCAGACCTCGCGCAACCTGATCGGCACGCTCTGGTACGGGCTGAATGCGCTGAAGAAGGGGGCGTCACGTCCGGCGGGCTTCGAAGCGCGCAAGGTGACGAAGCTCGGCGTGCTGGGCGCCGGCATGATGGGCGCCGGCATCGCGCACGTCGCGGCCAAGGCCGGCATCCACGTGGTGCTGCTCGATACCACGCAGGAAGCCGCCGACAAGGGCAAGGCGCACACGCAGGCGCTGCTCGACACCGCCGTGAAACGAGGCCGCAGCACGCCCGAGAAGCGAGACGCGCTGCTGGCCCGCATCCACCCCACGACGGCCTATGCCGACCTCGCCGGCTGTGATCTCGTCATCGAGGCCGTGTTCGAGGACCGCGAGGTCAAGGCCGGCGTCACGCGCCAGGCCGAGGCCGTGCTGGGCACCGGCGCCGTTTTCGCCAGCAACACCAGCACGCTGCCCATCACCGGCCTGGCGAAGGCGTCCGCGCGGCCGGCGCACTTCATCGGCCTGCACTTCTTCAGCCCGGTGGAGAAGATGCCGCTGGTGGAGATCATCGTCGGCGCGCAGACGAGCGACGAGACGCTGGCGCGCGGCTTCGACTTCGTGCAGCAGATCGGCAAGACGCCCATCGTCGTGAACGATGCGCGCGGCTTCTACACCAGCCGCGTCTTCGGCACCTATGTGCTCGAGGGCCTGGCGATGCTGCGCGAAGGCGTGCACCCGCGCGCCATCGAGGTGGCCGGCCTGCAGGCTGGCATGCCAATGCCGCCGCTGGCGCTGCAGGACGAGGTGAGCCTGTCGCTGGCCGTGCACGTGGCCGACCAGACGAAGAAGGATCTGGCAGCCGAAGGAAAGGCCTACGAAGAACACCCCGGCATGGCCGTGGCGCGGCAGCTGTGCGAGGCGGGCCGCATCGGCCGCAAGGCCGGCCGCGGCTTCTACGACTACGAGGGTGATGACAAGCACCTGTGGCCGGGCCTGACGGCGATGTTCCCCACCGCCGCCACGCAGCCGCCGCTGGCCGAACTGGTGGACCGGCTGCTGGTTGCGCAGGCCGTGGAGTCGGCGCGCTGCCTCGAAGAAGGCGTGCTGCGCTCGGTGGTGGACGCCAACGTCGGCAGCATCTTCGGCTGGGGCTTCGCGCCCTGCCACGGCGGCACGCTGCAGTTCATCAACGCGGTGGGCGCGCGGGCCTTCGTGGCCCATGCACGCGAGCTGGCGGCGCGGTATGGTCGGCGCTTCGAGCCGCCCGCCAACGCCATCGCCCACGCCCGTGACGGAACCCGATTCGAGTAAGGCCGAGAACGCGCTGGCTCCGAGCCTCGGCGCCGACCTGCTCACGGTCAGCGAACGGGCGCCGTTCGGCATCTTCGTCACCGACACCGTCGGGCGCTGCACCTACACCAACCCGGCCTGGCAGGCCATCTACGGCCTGAACCTGGCCGAGAGCCTGGGCGACGGCTGGGCGCTGGGCCTGCACCCCGACGACCGACAGGCCGTCGCGCAGCGCTGGACCGACGACGCGGTGCACGGCCGGCCCTTCGACCTGGTCTTCCGGGTCCGCCGTGGCGACGGTGTCGTGCGACACGTCCGGGCGCGGGCCTGGGCCGTGCCGGGCGGGTTCATCGGCACGGTCGAGGACGTCACCGAGAGCGAGCAGCAGGCCCGGCAGCTGCGGGCCACGGTGCAGCTGCTCGACCGCACCGGGCAGATCGCCAGTGTTGGCGGCTGGGACATCGACCTGCGCACACGCCACGTGGAATGGAGCGCGCAGACCTGCCGCATCCACGACCGCCCGCTGGACTGGCAGCCTGCCATCGAGACCGGCATCGAGTACTACACGCCCGAGGCGCGGCCCGTGATCGCCGGCCTGGTCGACCGGGCCATCCGCTTCGGCGAGCCGTTTGACGTGGAGCTGCCCTTCGTCAGCGCCACCGGCCGCCGCCTGCTGGTGCGCGCGGTGGGCGACGTCGAGCGCGAGGGCGATGAGCCGGTGCGGCTGTTCGGCGCCTTGCAGGATGTGACGGCGCAGCGCTTGGCCGACGACGAAATCCGCCGCAGCCGCGAGCAGCTGCGCCGCCTGTACGACGAGACGCCGGCCCTGATGGCCTCGTTCGACGCCGCCGGCCGCGTGGTGTCGATGAGCCGGCTGCTGCTCGAGCGCCTGGGCCTGCAGCGCGACGCCGTGGTGGGCGGCCCGGGGTCGGCGCTGCTGGCCGGCTCCGACGAGGAGCGCGCCGACGCCAAGCAGCGCGTGCTGGCGCGGCTGCGCGATCCCGGTGGCATCCGTGCCCTGCCGCTGCGCCTGGCGCGCCACGACGGCAGCGTCGTGCACACGCTGATGTCGGCGGTGGTCGAGCGCAACGAGGCCGGCCGCCTGCAGCGCCTGCTGGCGGTGTTCGAGGACGTCACCGAGGTCATCCGCCGCCAGGCCGAGCTCGACCGCGAGCGTGCGCTGCGCGAGGAGGTCGAGCGCCAGGCCGTCGAGCTGCTGCGGCTGGCCGACGAGCGCCGCGAGATGCTCGACGTGCTGGCGCACGAGGTGCGGCAGCCGCTGAACAACGCCTCGGCAGCCCTGCAGAGCGCGGCCTCGACCACGGGCCTGCACCGCGACAGCGACGCCCTCGGCCGGCTCGGCCGCGCCCAGGGCGTGATCGGCGACGTCGTGGCGCAGATCGACAACACGCTCGCGGCGGCGGCGCTGCTGGTGGGCGGCCGGCCGCTGGAGCGCGCCGACACCGACATCGACACGCTGCTGCAGCTGGTGGTCGCCGACTTCGCGCCGGCGGAGCGCAGCCGCATCGTGATCGAGCGCGCCACGCCCACGCGCACGGCCTCGATGGACCTGTCGCTCGTGCGCCTGGCCTTGCGCAACCTGCTGGCCAACGCGCTGCGGCACGCGCCGCCCCCCACGCGCGTAACGCTGCGCATCGACGACTGCGACGAGCCCCTGGCGCTGCTCATCGACGTGGCCGACAGCGGCCCGGGCGTGCCGGAGGCGCTGCGGCCGCTGCTGTTCGAGCGCGGCACCAAGGGCGCCGGCAGCCGCGGCCAGGGGCTGGGCCTGCACATCGCCCAGCGCGCGCTGGAGCTGCACGGCGGCACCGCCCTCCTGCTGCGCAGCCAGCCCGGCGAGACGGTGTTCCGCCTCGTGCTGGCGCAGGGCGACCCCGGCGACAGCGGCTATTCGGTCAGCGGCGCCTTGAACACGTAGCCCACGCGCGAGCGCGACTGCAGCGGCACCATCAGCGGCGTGGCGCGCTCGATGCGGCGGCGCAGGCGGTAGATGATGGCGTTGAGGCCGTCGTCGCCCTGGGCGGAGGGCACGCGCCCCAGGCGCTGGCGCAGGGCGTCGCGCGTGACGGTCTCGCCGCGCGCCTCGAGCAGGCACTGCAGCACCTGCAGGTCGGTGTCGGACAGGGGCACGCGGGCGCCGTCGGGCGCCAGCAGCTCGGCGGCGGCGCGGTCCAGCCGCCAGGTCTCGTTCTTGGTGGCCGCCTGGGCCGCCCGCCGCTGCACCGCCTTCACGGCCAGGACCACCTGCTCGAACTGCACCGGCTTGACCAGGTACATGTCGGCCCCGGCCTCGACCACCCGGCGGAACACGTCCGAGCCCAGGCGGCCCGACACCACCAGCACACCGGCCTGCGTGCGCTTGCGCAGCACCTTGATCAGCTCCACGCCGTCGACACCGGGCAGCCCGAGGTCGAGCACGTAGAACTCGTGGGCGTAGGCCCCGTCGCTGGCCAGCAGGTCGTTGCTGTCGGCGAAAGCCGTGACGACCACACCCTCCGAACGCAAGTGTTGCGTCAGAAATTCGCGGAACTCGGGGTCATCGTCAACCAGGGCCAGCGTCGAGGGAAACATGTTCGGAGTTAGGGACAGCGCAAACTCCGCGAGTGTGCACCCGTCCGAGAGGCCCCTTCACCGCGTGGTTACTAGGGCTTTCCACCGAACCGACGATGACGGCGCCGCGCGATCAGGCTAACGCACGACCGATCAGGATCTTCTGGACCTCGGAGGTGCCTTCGTAGATCTGGCAGACCCGAACGTCGCGGTAGATGCGCTCCACCGGGAAGTCGCTCACGTAGCCGTAGCCGCCGTGCACCTGGATGGCATCGGAGCACACGCGCTCGGCCATCTCGCTGGCAAACAGCTTGGCCATCGCGGCCTCCTTCAGGCAGGGCTGGCCGGCGTCCTTCAGCGCCGCGGCGTGCCAGATCATCTGCCGCGCGACCTCGATCTGCGTGGCCATGTCGGCCAGCTTGAACTGCACCGCCTGGTGCTGGAAGATGGGCTGGCCGAAGCTCGTGCGGTCCTTGCTGTAGGCCAACGCCGCCTCGAAGGCCGCGCGCGCCATGCCCACGGCCTGGCTGGCGATGCCGATGCGGCCGCCCTCCAGGCCCGACAGCGCGATCTTCAGCCCCTGGCCCTCGTCGCCCAGCCGGTTGGCCGCCGGGATGCGGCAGTTCTCGAAGCGGATCTGCGCGGTGTCGCTGGCGTGCTGGCCGAGCTTGTCCTCGAGCCGCGCCACGGCGTAGCCGGGGGTCGACGTGGGCACCAGAAAGGCGCTCATACCCTTCTTGCCTGCACCCTTGTCGGTCACAGCGATGACGACGGCCACATGCCCGTTCTTGCCCGAGGGGATGAACTGCTTGACGCCGTTAATCACATAGTCGTCGCCTTGGCGGGTGGCGGTGGTGCGCAGGGCTGAGGCATCGCTGCCCACATGGGGCTCGGTCAGGCAGAAGGCGCCGAGCATCTCGCCGCGCGCCAGCGGCGTGAGCCAGCGGCGCTTTTGCGCCTCGCTGCCATAGCGGATCAGGATGGCGTTGACCGGGCAGTTGGTGACGCTGATGGCGGTGCTGGTGCCGCCATCGCCGGCCGCCACTTCTTCGAGCACCAGGGCCAAGCTCACGTAATCGAGCTGGGCACCGCCGTAGGTCTCGGGTACGCAGATGCCGTAGGCACCGAGGGCCGCCAGGCCCTGGTGCGCCTCCCGCGGGAACACATGCTCGCGGTCCCAGCGCGCGGCGTGG
>JAIXTY010000144.1 GCA_027483705.1 Rubrivivax sp. | reverse complement strand
TGATGCCGCGCTCGCGCTCGATGTCCATCGAGTCCAGCACCTGCGCTTCCATCTCGCGATCGCTGAGACCGCCGCAGCGCTGGATCAGTCGGTCGGCCAGCGTGCTCTTGCCGTGGTCGATGTGGGCAATGATGGAGAAGTTGCGGATGTGGTTCATGGTCTAGAAGGGCCTGCTGCCGCGCGCTGAGCTGCAGCCACGACGTGGCTGCGGTGCAGGCTCACATCGCCGTGCGATGTGAAGGCCCGAAGGGCCGGGCCGAAACCAAAAAAAAGGCGCGTCCAAGTGAGTGACGCGCCTTCCAACAGAACGTTTGGCAACTGCTTGTTGGAAGTCCATTGTAGCCAAAAGGACCGGCCGGGAACCCGCGCCAATGCTGGATTTCCGGCCGTTGCGGGTTTCAGACAGCGAAAGTTATGCACAGCTTATAAACACCCTGGCGGGAACCCGGAGTCGCTGTCGCGCCCCCGCGACGCAGGGCCCCTTTGGCGGCCGATTGGCGGCTGAATCCGGCGTGCTGCGGGCCCATTTTAGACGGCCAACGCCGTAATCCCGACTGCCGCCGGTTTGAAGTGATAGACCACTAACTTGGCGGGCGGATCCGGGTGCTCGGACCCCATTCCGGCGGCCGGTCGGCCGGGCCCGCCGCCGCCCGGCGCGTTCCACGATGCGGAAAGACCTGGTCCGGCAGTCGGTCGCTGCTTCGGCGCCGGGTCGCCGGCGGATCAGCGCCCGAGCCGGATGACGACGTAGTTCACCCAGTCGCCGCGGCGCACCAGCACCGTGACCGAGCGCGACTTCTCGAGCTTCTGCACCGTGGCGTTGAACTGGCGCAGGTCGGTGACCTCGGCGTTGTCCAGCGACAGGATCACGTCGCCCTCGCGCAGGCCGGCGCGCGCGGCCGGGCCCTCGACGCTGTCGACACGCACGCCGCCCTTGATGCGCAGCTCGCGCTTCTGCGCCTCGGTGAGCTCGCTCACGCCCAGGCCCAGCGTGCTCTTGGCCGCGGCCGGCGGCGTGTTGGGCTCGGCGGCGGCGCGGCGCGTCGGACGCTCGGGCTCGAACTCGCCGATGCTCACCGTGAGGTCGCGCGTGGCGCCGCGGCGGAACACCTGCACGACCGCCTTCGAACCGGGCTTCAGGCCGCCGATGATGCGCGGCAGGTCGCCCGAGCGCTCCACCGGCTTGCCGTCGACGCGCAGGATGATGTCGCCGGCCTCGACGCCGGCCTTCTCGGCCGGCTGGTCACGCTCCACGCCGGTGACGAGCGCGCCCCGTGCGGCGCCCAGGCCGATGGACTCGGCCACCTCCTTGGTGACCTGGCCGATCTGCACGCCGATGCGGCCGCGGATCACACGGCCCACGCTGCGCAGCTGGTCGGCCACGCGCATGGCCTCGTCGATGGGGATCGCGAAGCTGATGCCCATGAAGCCGCCGCTGCGGCTGTAGATCTGCGAGTTGATGCCCACGACCTCGCCGCGCAGGTTGAGCAGCGGGCCGCCCGAGTTGCCGGGGTTGATGGCGACGTCGGTCTGGATGAACGGCAGGTACTCGCCCGTGTCGCGCTGCTTGGCGCTGACGATGCCCGCCGTGACGGTGTTGTCCAGGCCGAAGGGCGAGCCGATGGCCATGACCCATTCGCCCACCTTCAGGCGGTTGACGTCGCCGATCTTCACCGAGGGCAGGCCCGTGGCCTCGACCTTGACCACGGCGACATCGGTGCGGCGGTCGGCGCCGACGATGCGAGCCTTCAGCTCGCGCTTGTCGGTGAGCGTGACGATGACCTCGTCGGCACCGTCGACGACGTGCGCGTTGGTCATGATGAAGCCGTCGGCGCTGAGGATGAAGCCCGAGCCCACGCCGCGCGGCGTGGCGTCTTCGTCGTCGCCGCCACGCGGGTTGCCGCCGCGCGGGTTGGGCCGCTGGTTGGGCATCGGGATGCCGAAGCGGCGGAAGAACTCCTCGAGGCCGGGGTCGCCGCCATTGCCGTTGCCGGCGTTGCCGCGGCGCTCGGCGGTGCGGATGTTGACGACGCTCGGGCTGACACGCTCCACCAGTTCGGTGAAGTCGGGCAGCCCGGTCACGGCGGCCTGCGCCCGCGCGGGCGATGCCGGCAGCAGCGCCGCGGGCACGGCCAGCACGGCACCCAGCAGGGCCGGCGCGAGCCAGGGGGTGGCACGGACGAGGGAGAGGTGGCGGAGGTTCATGGTGTCCGAGGTGGGCGTCGGGTAGCGGGGATTCAAGGCCGGCGGCGCTCGAGCGCGTCGGCGAACAGGCGCAGCGTCGGCACCGGCACGTCGCCGACGACGGTGACCCAGTGCTCGTCGCGCCGCGCGGTGAGCGTGGCGGTCGCGCCGCGCTGCGCGTGCAGCTCCTGGCGGTGGCGTTCGGGCTGGAAGGGCTCGACGAACACCGAGACGTGCGTGAGCCCGTCGGTGAACACCGCCTGCAGCACCGTGGCGCCCTCGCCGGCCGCGGCCATGCCGCGCTTCAGGCAGCCGGCGAGCTGGAAGCCCTTCACGGGCCGTGAGATCGTCCAGCCCTCGGCGTCGAGCGTGGTGCGCTGCTGCTGCGGCCGCGCGACCTGGTAGCCCTCGAGCCGGTTGAGCCACTGCGTCACCTGCTCCGGGCGCGGCTTCACGCCGAGCGCGATCTCGGAGAAGGCGTGCGACTCCAGCGCCGTCTTCAGGTCGGCGCCCGCGGCCAGCACGTCGGCGCGCAGCATCAGCCCGGTGGCCACGTCGGCCCACAGGCGCTGCGCGTAGCGCAGCATGTCGCGCGGCTGCAGCCGCACCACCTGGGCCTCGCGACCCGCAATGCGCGAGGCGCCTTCCTGGCGCAGCTCGTAGCTCTCCAGGGCCAGCGGGTCCACGGCCTGCGGCGTGGTGCCCCAGCCGGGCAGCGTCTCGCGCTTCTCGACGACGGCCTGGCGGCTCTGCGGCCACAGCGTCTGCACCTGGTCGTTGTGGCGCACGATGCGGTGCTGGCGGCCATCCATCGACTCCAGCAGCTCGAAGGTCTGTTCGCTCACCCAGTAGTGGCGCACGCGCGAACTCGTCAGCTGCCCGCCGGCGCTGTAGACGAGCGTGCCCTCGTAGTTGCCGGTGCGCGCCGCCTGCTGCACGCGGGCCAGCCACTGCCGCGCCTCGGCGGCCGGCACCAGCGTGTCGGCCAGCGGCTGCTGCGCGCGCGCCGGGTTGGCCGCCAGCAGCGGCAGCCCCAGCAGCAGGGCCGGGCCGAGGGCCCGCCAGACGGCCGCGGCCGCCATCAGCGCTGCGGCACCGGCGTGACGACGAGGTCGACCTGCCGCACGCCCTGCGGCCCCATCGACATCGCCCCGGCCGCGCCCTGGTGCACGCGCATGAACTCCTCGAGCCGGGCGTCGCGGATGACGCCGTCGCGCACCACGGTGGTCGCGGGCGCCTCGATCGCGGTGGCCGCCATCGGCACGCCGGGCCCATCGCCCGCGCCGCCGCGCGACATCACCAGCACGCCCGCCACCACGGCCACGCCGGCGGCCCCGGCCACGGCGGCGGCCGGCACGCGCCAGCGTGCCGAGCGCGCTGCCGCCACGGGCCGCACCGGGGGTGCCACCACCACCGGCTCGGCGGCCAGCCGCTCGCGGAACGCGGCCAGGAAGGCCGCGTCGCGGGCCGGCGCGGTGGCGAGGTCGGACGAGCGCATCACGTCGCCGATGAGGTGGTAGGTGTTCCAGTCGGCCTGTGCCCGGGCGTCGTCGTCGCGGAAGGCGCGGCAGGCGCGGTCCAGCGCGTCGGCATCGCCGTCGGCGGCGGCCGACAGCCAGTCGGCCGGGTGGGTCGGCAGGGCCTTCTGGGCAGCCGACGGGTCAGGGGTCTGGCGTGGCGTGGCAGGCGACATGGTGCGGCGGTGGGGTGTGGGCAGGGGGCGGCGGTTCACCAGCGGGTGCCGTCGGGGGTGTCGAGCAACGGGCGCAGGCGTTCGGCGATGGCCTCGCGGGCGCGGAAGATGCGGGACCGCACGGTCCCGATGGGGCAGTTCATCACGTCGGCAATCTCGTCGTAGCTCAGGCCTTCGATCTCGCGCAGCGTGATCGCCTGCCGCAGGTCCTCGGACAAGGCCTCGATCGCGGCGTTCACCGCCATCGCGATCTCCTTGCTGGCCAGCACGGCATCGGGCGTCTCGCCATCGCTTGGTTCGTTTTCCGTGCGGGAAGTTTCATCGCCGTCATCCGGAAGATGCAGGGCCGACTCGGAAATGACCGGATCCCGCTTCAAGTCGACCAGAGCCTTCTTGGCGGTGTTGACGGCAATGCGGTACAGCCAGGTGTAGAACGCGCTGTCGCCGCGGAACTGCGGCAGCGCCCGGTAGGCGCGGATGAAGCTCTCCTGGGCGATGTCCTGCACCAGGTCGACGTCGCGCACCATGCGGCCGATCAGGCGCTCGATGCGGCGCTGGTACTTGATGACCAGCATCTCGAAGGCCCGCTGGTCGCCACGTTGGGCGCGCGCCACGAGCTGGGCGTCGACGTCGCCCGCGTTTGGCGTGGTGCTCACGGGCTCAGCGGCGGTTGGCCGGCGGGATCGGCCGGCGCGTCGGGCTGGCCGGCGAACAGCGCCACGCGCAGCAGATGCCAGTGCGGGCCGGCGTCGCGGCGCCGCACCGGCAGCCAACGCACGCGACCGGCCTCGGGTTGCCAGCGCAGCAGCAGCGCGCCGTGAAGGTCGATGTGCACGGCCAGGGCCCCGGGGGCGCCGTCGAGGTGCCAGCGCTGGCCGTCCCAGGCCACCTCGGCACCGGCTGTCGGGCCAAGCACCCAGCCCTGCGCCGCGCCGGCCAGCAGGCCGGCCAGAGCCCACACGCCGCTGCCGAGCAGGTGGCCGGCCACCCAGCCGGCGCCGGCCGCACCGGCCAGCGCCGCCAGCAGCGCCACACCGGCCCGCGCGGCGACCGGGGGCGTCAGGGTCACGCGGACGGCAGGCGCCGCTCGCATCGGGAACGGGTGTTCAGGCGCGCCGGAACACCAGCGTGCCGTTGGTGCCGCCGAAGCCGAAGTTTTTCTTCACGGCGACGTCGATCTTCATCTCGCGCGCGGTGTTGGCGCAGTAGTCCAGGTCGCACTCCGGATCCTGGTTGAAGATGTTGATCGTGGGCGGCGAGACCTGGTGGTGCACCGCCAGTACGGTGAACACAGACTCGATGCCGCCGGCGCCGCCCAGCAGATGGCCGGTCATCGACTTCGTCGAGTTCACGACCATCTTCTTCGCGTGGTCGCCGAACGCGAGCTTGATCGCATTCGTCTCGTTGATGTCGCCCAGCGGCGTGCTGGTGCCGTGCGCGTTGAGGTACTGCACTTCGGCCGCATTGACACCGGCATTGCGCAGCGCCGCCTTCATGCTGCGCTTGGGGCCATCGACGTTGGGGGCCGTCATGTGGAAGGCGTCGGCGCCCATGCCGAAGCCGGCAAGCTCGGCGTAGATCTTGGCGCCGCGCTTCTTCGCGTGTTCGTACTCCTCGAGCACCAGCACGCCGGCGCCCTCGCCGAGCACGAAGCCGTCGCGGTCCTTGTCCCAGGGGCGGCTGGCGGTGGCGGGATCGTCGTTGCGCGTGGACAGCGCGCGCGCCGCCGCGAAGCCGCCGATGCCCAGCGGGCTGACGGTGCTCTCCGCGCCGCCGGCGATCATCACGTCGGCATCGCCGTACTCGATCATCCGTCCGGCCTCGCCGATGCAATGCAGGCCGGTGGTGCAGGCGGTGACGATGGCCAGGTTCGGGCCCGTGAAGCCGTACTGGATGGACACATGCCCCGAGATCATGTTGATGATCGAGGCCGGCACGAAGAACGGGCTGATGCGGCGCGGGCCGCGCTCGCGGTAGTCACCGTCGGTCTGCTCGATCATCGGCAGGCCGCCGATGCCCGAGCCCACCATCACGCCGATGCGCTCGGCGCTGGCTTCGTCGAGCGCATCGTTCGTGGGCAGGCCCGCGTCCTTCACGGCCTGCATCGACGCCGCCATCCCGTAATGGATGAAGGTGTCCATGTGCCGCGCTTCCTTGGCCGGGATGTAGTCCTCGATCTTGAAGCCCTTCACCTCGCCGGCGAAGCGGCAGGCAAAGGCACTGGCGTCGAAGCGCGTGATCGCCCCGATGCCGCTGCGACCGGCGACCAGGTTGGCCCAACCCTCGGCCACGCTGTTGCCCACCGGGCTGACCAGCCCGAGGCCCGTGACGACGACGCGGCGGCGTGCGGACATGTGGCCCACGTCCGGGCTCAGCCCTTCTGGTGCGCGACCGCGTAGTCGATCGCCAGCTGCACGGTGGTGATCTTCTCGGCCTCTTCGTCGGGGATCTCGATGCCGAACTCGTCCTCGAGCGCCATCACGAGTTCGACGGTGTCGAGCGAATCGGCGCCGAGGTCGGCCACGAAGGCCTTTTCGTTCGTGACGTCGGACTCGGGCACGCCGAGCTGTTCGGCAATGATCTTCTTGACTCGGGCTTCGATATCGCTCATGACTCCTCCAGGAGTGGGATCGGAAAAACGCCGCGGATTCTAGCGGCCGGGGGGTAAAGCGCCTGACGACGGGCTGCGGGGGCCTTCAGCCCATCGCCATGCCGCCGTTGACGTGCAGTTCGGTGCCGGTGATGTACGCGCCGCCCGGGCCGGCCAGGAAGGCCACGGCGGCGGCCACCTCGTCGGCCTGGCCGAGGCGGCCGAGCGGGATCTGCGCCAGCAGCGCGGTCTTGGCGGCTTCGGGCAGCACCTCGGTCATGTCGGTGGCGATGAAGCCGGGGGCCACGCAGTTGACGGTGATGCCGCGCGCACCCAGCTCGCGGGCCAGCGCGCGGGTGAGGCCCGCGACGCCGGCCTTGGCCGCCGCGTAGTTGGCCTGGCCGGCGTTGCCGATGGCGCCGACGACACTGGTGATGTTGACGATGCGGCCGAAGCGCTGCTTCATCATCGGGCGAGTGGCGGCACGGCAGGCGCGGAACACGGCCTTCAGGTTGGTGTCGTGCACGGCGTCCCAGTCTTCGTCCTTCATGCGCATCGACAGCGTGTCACGCGTGATGCCGGCGTTGTTGACGAGCACGTGCAGGCCGCCCAGGCGCTTGACGATGCCGTCGATGGCGGCGTCGAGCGCGGCGGCGTCGGTGACGTTGAGCACCAGGCCCTCGCCGCCGTGCGCGGCCAGGGCCTCGCTGATGCCGGCGGCGCCGGCTTCGGTGGTGGCGGTGCCGATCACCTTGAAGCCGTCGGCCGCGAGCTTGAGCGCGATGGCGCGGCCGATGCCGCGCGAGGCGCCGGTGACGAGGGCGATCTGCGGTGTGCCCGGGGTCGTGCTCATGCCAGCATCTCCTGCGCCGCCTTCAGGCTGGCGGGGTCGAGGATGGTGGTGGTCTGCAGCTCACCGTCGATGCGCTTGACGAGACCGGCCAGCACCTTGCCCGGGCCGCACTCGACGATGTGCTGCAGCCCTCGCACCTTGAGCGCCAGCGTCAACTCCACCCAGCGCACCGGGCCGAAGGCCTGGCGGTAGAGCGCGTCACGGATCGCGGCCGCGTCGCTGGGCGCGGCGACGTCGATGTTGTTGATCACCGGCACGGCTGGCGCCGCGAACGCCACCGACTCGAGCCGCGCCTTCAGTTCGTCGGCCGCCGGCTTCATCAGCGCGCAGTGGAACGGCGCCGACACCGCCAGCGGCAGCGCCCGCTTGGCGCCGGCGGCCTTGAGCAGCTCGCAGGCCTTGTCGACGGCGGCCTTGCTGCCGGCGATCACCGTCTGCTTGGGGTCGTTGAAGTTGGCGGGGGACACGGGCTCTCCGGTGGCCGCTGCGGCCTGCTCGCAACCCGCGCGCACGGCCTCGGCTTCCAGGCCCAGGATGGCTGCCATGGCGCCCGCGCCCACCGGCACCGCGCGCTGCATGGCCTCGGCGCGGAAGCGCACCAGCGGCAGCGCATCGGCCAGGGTCAACGCGCCGGCCGCGACCAGCGCGCTGTACTCGCCCAGCGAGTGGCCCGCCACCGCGGCCGGCATCGCGCCGCCTTCGGCCCGCCAGGCGCGGAAGGCGGCGATGGCCGCCGTCAGCATCACCGGCTGGGTGTTGGTGGTGAGTTCGAGCGCCTCTTTCGGGCCCTCGTGGATGAGGCGGGCGAGGTCCTGGTCGAGCGCCGAGGAGGCCTCAGCGAGCGTGTCACGCACGGCAGGGTGGTCGCCCCAGGCGTCGAGCATGCCGACGGACTGGGAACCCTGGCCCGGAAAGACGAAGGCGAACGCAGGCATCGTGGGATCGGATCAGTGATTGGAAACGAGACGGGCGCTCAGAAGTCGAGCAGCACCGCACCCCAGGTGAAGCCGCCGCCCACGCCTTCGAGCATGACGCTGTCGCCGCGGCGGATGCGGCCATCACGCACGGCCACGTCCAGCGCCAGCGGCACCGAGGCGGCCGAGGTGTTGCCGTGCTCGGCGACGGTGGCCACCAGCCGCTCTGGCGCGAGCTTCAGCTTCTTCGCGGTGGCCTGCATGATGCGGATGTTGGCCTGGTGCGGCACCAGCCAGTGCAGGCTTTCGGGCGTGCGGCCGGCGCGCTCGAGCACCGTGCGCGCGGCCTGCTCGAGCACGCCGACGGCGAGCTTGAACACGGCCTGGCCGTCCATGCGCAGCAGCGGCGTGCCCAGCACCTGGCCACCGGCCACGGTGCCCGGCGTGCACAGGATGTCGGCGTGGCGGCCGTCGGCGTGCAGGTCGGAGGCCAGCACGCCGGGCTCGGCACTGGCTTCCAGCAGCACGGCGCCGGCGCCGTCGCCGAACAGCACGCAGGTCGTGCGGTCGTTGAAGTCGAGGATGCGCGAGAACACCTCGGCGCCCACCACCAGCGCGCAGCGCGCGCTGCCCGACTTGATGAGCGCGTCGGCGACCGTGAGCGCGTAGACGAAACCCGAGCACACGGCCTGCACGTCGAAGGCGGCACAGCCGTGCACGCCGAGCTTGTTCTGCAGGAGGGTGGCCGTCGAAGGGAACACCATGTCGGGCGTGGACGTGGCGACGCTGATCAGGTCGACGTCTTCGGCGCGGCGGCCGGCCGCGGCCAGCGCGGCCTGGCAGGCGGGCAGCGCCAGATCAGACGCGTTCACGCCGTCGGCGGCGAAGTGGCGGAAGCGGATGCCGGTGCGCTCGACAATCCAGGCGTCGCTGGTTTCCAGACCGCGCTCGGCCAGCATCGCGGCCATGTCGTCGTTGCTCAGGCGCCGCGGCGGCAGGAAGCTGCCGGTATCGATGCCAGCGAGCTGGATCTCATCATCGTCGCGACGTCCACGCCCGACATGGTGTTCCCGTCCACCGCCTGCCTGCTGCAGAAGAAGCTCGGCGCGTTCGGCTGCGCGGCCTTCGACGT
>JAIXTY010000149.1 GCA_027483705.1 Rubrivivax sp. | reverse complement strand
CATCAGTTCCTTCACGGCACGCACTCGTGTGATTACGGCGCCAGCCGCAGGCAAGGGCGTTTGCGCGGTTGTCACGACGTCCAGTGCGGCACCTCGATACCGAACACCGCGGATCGTGCTTCCACGCTGGTATGGATTCACCCCAACCCACTTCTTTACGCTGTAGTCTGCATGGACCAGTCTGAAGAATCGCTCCTCAAACGCGTCGTCATCGATCTCACGAAGCTCAATTCCCTGCGACCGTAGCCATGGCAATGCGAGAAATCGATTCACAAAGGCTTGGATCGTCCCGACGAAGTGCGGGTAGATGAGGAGCCTCTCGCCATGTGGCGCGCTCCTCAGGCATTTCTCGATCTCTTCGCGAGCGACGTTGGTGTGAGTCAGGATGCAAATGCCGCGCCGCTCATGCGGCCAGCGCGCGGCCATCAAAGCAAGCTTAGCTCCCAACAAGGTGGTCTTCCCGCTGCCTGGTGCGGCTTGAAAGTCACCACTCGTAGCGTGCAGCAGCGCCTTGGTCTGCTCTTCCCGATCAAACCTGAGCCGAGGAAAGAACGTTGGCAGATGCGCGAGATCGTCTTCCTGGAGCTCGAATTGCGCTTTCACGGGGCAGCCTTTGGCACCAGATGATCAAGAGCGCTCTGGAGGTAGGGCGGCAGCAGCGCGTAGAAGGCGTCGCCGACGCCATATCGATTGGTGCTCACCAGAGCGGCAAGGTACTGGGCCGCGATGGCTTTCGAGATGCTCTTCTGATGCAGCGCTTGGTACGCGTGAGCAGCGATCGTTTCCGCTGAAAAATTGTCTGCCAGTTCGTCGTACTCCTCCTCGGCTTCCTTGAGCGTCACGTCGAACTCCGCCTGTGTAAGGAATCCCTTGGAGCCCTCTGCCTTTGCGAGCTGCAGCGCGCAATAGCTTGCCTTGCCCAGACCCGACGAAAGCAAGTCGTATTCAAGCGTCCAGTGATCTGAGATGAACACCTCGGTGCTACCGCCCTTCGCTCGATCAATCTTTCGCTGCAGTAACTCAGCTCGCTCTTCGGCCGAATAGTCTTCTGCCTTGCGCTTGGGATGCTCGCCTCCGTCCTTCGGTATGACCCCCGCGCGCAATTTGTCTTGACGGCCCTGCACGTAGTCGATGTCATTCGGTACGACGTCGAGATCGCCGATACAGGCCACCTTGACGGGCAACAGGGAGCCATCTGATCGCTGCAGGATGCGGGCGTACCTGAATAGGCCCACGCTACCAACGTTGACCATCGAGATTCCGTTCGCGTCAAAAGAGCGTCCTGCGCACTCCGCCAGTGCTGGCAGCAAGATGGCCTCAGCAGGGCCTTCGACGATCGCGACCCCGCGCGCGAAGAACAGATTTGCCTTGGATGAATCTAGAAATCGCTTCAGGAACTCATAGTCCGACGCTTCAAGCTTGGTCTCGCTAGGGGCAAGACGATAGGCCTTGCCGGCCGCGACCATGATGAGGTTGCCGACGTCCGCGCTGCAGGCGATGTTCGGGCTGTGCGTGGTGACGATCACCTGAATACTCTTGTCTTTGGCCTTCTCAGCCAACATTCTTAGCACGCGTGCCTGTAGTTGAGGGTGGAGGTGAGCCTCTGGTTCTTCGATGAGCAGCAGCGCGAGTTCGTCGCCACCGCCATCGCTCAACAGCAGCAGTTCAGCGGCCATGAAGAGCACATTGTTGTAGCCAAGACCGCGCTCGCAGGACATCTCTTGAGCGACCGCACCTGGTGGGCGTAGAACCAACTCGAGCCGTTCCAGGACCTGCGCCAGCGACAGCTCTGCCGCCACTCGAATATCAGAGTCAAGCGGCGTTCTTTCGAAGCTCAGCTTCTTCAGATACTGGTCGTTCAGCCGATCACGCACGTCTGTGACGGCGATGTTTGTCCCGATGCGGTGTTGGGCCTGCGCCATCACCTCGACCAGCGTTGTTGGCTTCTTGTCTGGGTCATTCTTGTCGAAGCCGTTGCCAGCCTGGCCCTTCATGTCTTTGTGTGCTCTCAGCACCTGGGACAAACGTGAGCCTTTCTTCGGCCGAAGCTCCGCGACCGCGTCGCGCAGCGGCTTCAGGTACGTCGCACGGAGTAGGTCGCGCGCAGCGGCACTCATCTCGGGGCCTTGTCCGCCCTTACCGGCGTTCACAGTCACCATCGGCCCCATCTGCCGACTACTCGTTGCGGCCCCAGTGAGCCTGCGCCTGGCTCTCAGGTGTATCACCAGATATGGCGCGACGCCCCTCTCAAGGGTCAGCCAATCGACGAGTGCAGCTTGCTGAGGCTTGTTCAATCCTCGCAGCTCGACTTCAAGTTCAAGCTCCGTAGCTTGGTTGCTACCGGCGATGTGGAAGTCATCGTCTTCGATGCGCAGGAAGTCGTTGCTCGTGGTGAGCAAGACATAGCGCATTACATCCACGATGCTGGTCTTGCCCGCGTCGTTCTCTCCCACTAGAACGTTCAGGCCTTCGTGGAGCATCAGGTCCAGATGGCTGGATGAACTTCTATCGCCGAACACCCGAAAGTTGATTGCCGATACTCGATGAACGTACATGTTCTTCTGCTCCCCCAAGTCTGCGCGAGACCGCGCTCGCCGAAGCCTGCGGCTCGCGGTTCGGTTTGATTCTCGCTCGGAGACCAGCCCCAGTGGCACGCTCTAGCGTCTATGCCCTTGGGTTGGGCACGCCAAGCCATGCCACAACTGTGCTTCCTGTGATGAAACTCTACCGGCATGTCTTTGCAGAAATTGGGACTGGCGCTCCAGCATCCTCCGCTCCATCTTCAGTAGGACCGACAAGCATAGGGCTGCTTCACCTCTGACAGCGGTCATCGCTGCTGGTGGGATACTTGGCAAGCCGGTGTCGGCTTAGTGTCGCGGACCTTAAACCTAACGACTGACCGCAGAAGGCCGCAATCGCTGCGATGCAGTCCACAGGCCGCAAGTGCACTCCCGATGCACGCTTGATGCGCGCGATCACCGCAGACTTGGTCGAACTCGGAGTGAAATGCTGGCGTCAGGAAGTAGAGTTGGCTGGGAGGTATACCGATGCCAGGTGGAATCTTCGACTCGTCCAAGACTCGCGTTGCTCCGGTTTTCGACGCGCTCGCAGGCAGCGGCAAGCATTGGGTACCCCAGTTGCTCCAACTCGCTGAGCACCGTCCGAACCGTGCAGCCATCGCCGGACTGAACCTGGAGTACCTGAACGGCGGGTGGGGCGCCAACGAGACGCCACTGGCTCCCCCAGTGGGACTGCTCTCCTGGATGATCCGCAATCCCTCGATGCTGCGCCCCCAGAAGTCGGATCACCCGGAAAGGTTGCGCTTGCTCGATGGCGATCCCCAAGTGACAGCGCTCGCGCTGGACTCGCTGCGCGCCAGCGCTTCGCATCGAGCGTGGTACATCTTCGAGGGGCCGACTGTTCCCGATGCGTACATCGAGACGCCAGACGCGCTGATCGTTGTGGAGGGCAAACGCACGGAGGCGGGTCCCACGACAGACACCACCTGGCTTTCAGGTCGGCACCAGATTTGGCGTCACATCGACGCAGCGTGGGAGCGCCGAGCAAGGCGTCGGGTGTTTGGCCTGTTCATCGTCGAAGGTACCCCCGGCACAGGGGAGGTTCCCGCGGTCTGGCGTGCTGCCGTGGAAGATGCGCTGACACCTTCTGCGCTGGCCAGCAGCTTCCCGCATCGCGGGCCAGAAGAGCGCGCTGCGATTGCTGCGGCGCTCGTCGGCGTCACCACCTGGCAGCGCGTTTTGGAGTCCTTCAGGCTGCCGAGTTCGACACTTGTGGACCGCTTGCCGTCCGCGCTGTAGCCAACCCGCCAGGCCCGGTGCGGCATCGCGTGGTGGTCAGCACGGTGATGCACGGCGACGAGACTGCAGACTTTCCGACACCACGTCCGGAGCGGCACATAGACACGTCCATGTGCACTGGCGCGGCGCGGCCGTGGCCGGTGCAGCTGTTGGAACTGCCGGCTTTCCATCGGCCAACTGCGAGTTTTCGCTACCGGCAATTGATTCGACGGCTGGTTTGCTGCTGATTTCCGTCATCTAGACGTCGATCGAGAGTGCAAATCGTTTAAAATCTGGTCAACGGATCGTGCCACTCGCGCACCCAGTTTCCGCGGCACAAACCGCCGAAACTTAGAAATCTGATCGACAGGGCCGGACCTCGAAACCGAGGCTACTCACCCGGCCAACTGGCTCCACACCGTGAGCCAGTACCCAGCAAGCGCGATCCGTCAGTCCCCACTTCAGGGCGCTGCTTCCCCACCCTTCGTTTGACTTGGCTCGCATCGAGCCGGGCGGAGCCGTGGGCGGCGTTCTGACGAACCACGATATCAACAAGGAACCTCCGCCATGTCTCACGACAGGACCACGCTCGAGCCTGCGACAGCCGCACCTCATCCACGATTCAACCTCGGCCGGCTTGTTGCCACCCCAGGTGCGCTTCGACTGTTGGATCAGCACCAGATAAACCCCTTTTCGCTGGTAGCTCGCCACGCAACGGGTGAATTTGGCGAACTCTGCGCAGACGACCTCCGCGAGAACGAGCGTGCCGTTGAGGAAGGGCTGCGAGTCTTCTCTTCGTACGAACTCGCCGGTACCGACGACAAGGTCTGGTGCATCACGGAGTGGGATCGCAGTGTCACAACCTTGCTCCTGCCGAGCGAGTACTAGCCATGGTGCACAGCACACAACATCTGTTTGTGCGCGGGCTCACGCTCGGCGCGACGGCGGAGTACCTCGCGGCTGAAACGTCCAGACGTCAGCCGCTGCACCTCGCGCAGGGCCAGCTCGATGCCCTCTGCGGCATCTACGCGCTTTGCACCGCGCTGATGCTGCTGAAGGGGTACCCCCGCGCACGTGCACTCCGGCTCACCCGTGCGAGCGTAGGCCCCTTCGCAGCGATGTGGAAGCAAGCGCGCGAATTGGCGTTTGTCGGCTCGACACCGGCTGATCTGGTCGAGCTGGTGCGCGCGGCCGACCTGGGCTTGCAAACCCAAGTGCTGACCACCGCGAGGGCTGACCGCATCGCGGCAGAGGCAAAGCGGGCTATCGACGCCGGTGCAGTGCCTCTGTTGGAGTTTGAGTCGAGTAGCTGGGCGCACTGGTGTCTCGTCGCCGGCTGTGAACTGCAGGGCGGGCCCGTCGTGCGCGCGCTGCTCACGCTGGACCCGGATCGGCGCGCGCCAGAGCTGGCGGCATTCAACGGCCGCGTCGAGATCGAGCGCCGCGGCACCCGAAGGCTGGTCTACCGAGCGTTGGGCCGTACGCCGGTCGCAGTGCGGCCGAGATCGCTGCTGGTAATCGCCCGCGCGCCGCCGGGCTGAAGCGCACGCAGTTTCTCGCTCTCGCTCATTCCTCCTTCGTTGCTGCGCTGCGCGCGGCAAGGCTGAACTCACCCCTAGAGGTTCTTCCATGGCAGCAGTTGAATCGTCCAAGTCGGTCTTCTCCACTCTTCCACCGCCGCCTCGTGCGCGACAGAACAACCGCCGCGCAAGGCGGTTGGCCAACTCCTCAGCGTCGGCGTACGACAAGGACCTGGCTAATTTCAAGAAGCTCGGTGGATCAGTACCGGCAGACCCCGCGGCCGTCCTCCGCTATATCGAGGTCCTCCGCAAGCGTGTCACAGCTGTCACAGCCTACCGGCGCTGCATGGCGCTGCAGCGCGCTCACGTCGATGGAGGCCTGGACTCGCCGACGGACGATGCGGAAGTCAGGACTGCGATCCGGTGGCTGCAAGCGGGGCGGTTTCCGCCAAAGCCCGGTGCCAAAGCTGCAACTGCTGAGCTGCCAAGCAAGCGCGCCGTCCGCTCTGCCAAGCCGCTCACTCGGACCCTGCTCGAACGCTGCGAGGAAGCTCTTGGCCGCAGCATGCTCGACAGGCGAGATCGCGCGCTGCTGGTGCTGGGCTTCATGGCAGCCCTGAAACGGCAGCAACTGGTGTCGCTTGACGTGCAAGACCTCACCCTCACGGACAACGCGTTGTTCGTGGTTCTGCGTCATGCGGACGGTTCTGTGCGTCGCAAGATCGCTCTGGCTGCGACAGGAGGGCCGTTGTGTCCGGCTGAAGCGTGCCGTCAATACATCGAGCACCTGGCGCTGCCACCCGAAGCCCCACTGTTCGCCAGCTTCAACAGGGCAGGGGAGCCCACCGCCGACCGACTGTCAGCAGCGTTCGTCTCAGTCGTGGTCAAGCGCGCACTCGCCACCATCGGCGTGGACGTCAAGGACTACAGCGGGGAGTCGTTGCGCAAGGGTCGCCAGCTCGAAGCTGCGAAGGGCACGCTGTGAGTGCCGCCGAGAACCCGGTGCTGTTCCTCTCGGTTGAGACCATGGACGGGGAGGTCTGCATCAGCCCCCTTTTTGCCGCGGTTCAGGTCACCGACACGCTGGTGCAGCGGCTGCAAACCCTGGAACCGCTCTGCAGGCAGTACCGCTTGATCAGTGTGCGGTTCGAGCACGACGAACCCGCCTCTCCCATCTACTGGGAAGAGAAGCCAGGCTCGCGGATGGAAGGCTACCTTGGCGAGTACGTCGAGTGGTGCCTCATGGACGGCGTGGCTCAGGCGACCCTGTGGGGCCGGCTGCAGATGAGTGACGACGGACACGGGCCTATCGAAGCGCTGGCTCGAACCTACGTCGTCGAGCTGCATCACCTGCAGGCCATCCGCAGCTTGCCGCCCGAGGTGCACCCCACGGCCATCGACTTCTCTTTCCACGAGAACTGGAGCGAAGTCGGGGGCTGCGAGTTCGAGTTGGAGGTGCTGGCGCGGGTGGCCGAGTTGGGGCGAGAAGCTAGGCGCCAGGGCCACCCCGCTCTGGAGCAACCACGTGCGACGACACGCGACCACAAACCCCCGTAGCGGACCAGCCCTGCAACCGGGCCGATGGCGGCGCTCCCAGTGCACTGGGTGAACCAAGTCTGGAGTGTTGGTCAACCTGTGCAAGCTTGCACAGGTTCAGTCGGCCGCGTTTCCGCGACCACAAACCGCTACAGCCACGCGGCTCCGGCAACGCACCGTACGCCAGCGCCGAACGCGCCATCAGCGCTTCTGCATGGGTTTGGCGACTCTGCGGCCGGCTCTGGCCGCCGGGATCTCACCACCCCAGGTGGGGTGCCGCTCCAGGTCCGGGTCGAAAAGCACCCGCACGTCCACGTGCAGCGCGTCGGCGATGCGCTGGATGTTGTGAATGCCGAGGTTGCGGCGGGCCTGCTCCACCCCGGAAGCGTAGGTAGGGTCAATGTCAGCGGCATCGGCCATCTCGGCTTGAGTCAGGCCGGTCAGCAGCCGCACGCGGCGCACGTTGGCCGCAAACAGCTTCAGCAGCGCGCCATCGGCGCGCGAGGGGGCTACCGAGCCGCGGCCTCTCGGACTCAGGGGCTTGCGTGGCTTGGCAGCAGTTCTGGACCTCGGCGGCGGGCTTGATGGCACGCCGAGGATCGTTGTTTTTCATAGACTATGAGTAAACAGACTATGAGGCAAGTTAAGAGCAAGGTGATGGCGCAACCCCAATGGGCGCAGCGCCTCTTCAAGTTGTTGAACCGGATGAAACCCAGGGAGGGGAATATGAAGCAGTTGACGATGGTGTTGCTGGTGGCGTTGTTGACGCTGGCCACGACGCAGGCCCCGGCACAGACGGCCCGGGCAGATGCCCCATGGCCCACCAAGGCGGCACTGCTGGCTGCGGCCCGGAAGGGTGAGTTCAAGGACTACACGAGCGAACACGGCGATTGGCGGACCCAAGTTCAGCCGCTGGTGAACTCAGTCTTTGCGGTGCTCCGCAGTGAGTACGGGGTACCCCCTCTGCCGCAGGACACTGCCTGCCTTCGTTCTGCCACCGACGAGGTGGCTCGGTCGATCCTGTACGTCATCAGAGGCATCGGCGACTCAGTGACGAAGCGCCCGCCTGACTTCCGCAGCGAGGTGCGGTTCAACCCTGAGTTGGGGACGATCTTCCGAAGTGCCGGAACCGGCGGCGGCTTCTGCGAGGTGCAGCGCGGCTCAGCCAGGGAGCCGCACCCCTACGGCGCTGCCTACCGCGAGTTGCTGCAGGAGTTCACAAACGCCAGTAGCGAGTGGGCCAAGAAGGAGAGCGAGCAACGGAAGACCGCTCATCAGGAGCAGGTCGCTCGCGATCAGGCAGCCGCAGACAAGCAGAGAGCCGATCAACAGCGTGCAGACGCAGAGCGCCGGGCGGCCGAGCAACGGCGTATCGACGCGGAGCGGGCTCGCATCGAAGCCGACGAGAAGCGTCGGCGCGAGGCTGACAAGAAGCGGACCGCCGGTTGAACGAGAGGGAGACACCCATGAACACGACAAAGAAGTTCCTGACCCTGCTGGCAATCGTCACAGGCCTCGCCGGCTGCGGCGCGAAACCGCCCGGCTGTGCCGACCCCGAAACGCTCAACACGATGCGCAGCTTCATCGCGGAAGAGACGCAGAAGGTGCTGAACCGCGAGAGTGCTGACGATCCCGAGCAGTGGATCGCCAAGTACCTGGACGGCTTGACCGTGCAGGTCAGCGGCATCGTGACCGACGGGTACGTGCCCGAGGCCAAGAAGAACATGTGCCGCGGCACCATGAAGCTGCAGACCCTGGACGGCAAGGCAATGGAGCTGCCGGTGAGCTACAGCACGCAGCGCACCGAGGACCAGAAGGGCGCTTTCCTGCTCGAAGTGGCGGCCTTCAACACCATCGTTGCGCCAACCACCACGGCCACCCGCGACTACTACTGGGAGCACCGCTGGACAGGGGAGTGGCGCGGCACCTTCTCGTGCGCGGGCATCGGTGGCGCTGCAGACGGACCACAAGGTCCCTTCTCGATGCCGGTAACGATGACGGTTCAGGGAACTGCAGCGAAGCTGGAGCGCACCACGGTCGGTGGCGGCATCGAGCAACTAGAGGGCCGATTCGACACGATGGGGTTCGACGAGCCGTTCCTGCTGCAGGGCAAGGGCCAGAACACACCCGACGACACCTGGCGAACCAGGTTCATTGGCAGGGCCGGTGGCCTGAACTTGACCGCCGAGGGAGTCATCACCGGGCCCCGAACAAAGCCGGATGGTGAGCAAGTGTGGGAGCCCCTGCGCCAATGCAAGCTGAACCTGGCGCTCACGCGGTAGCGACCCGCCTCAGGGTCTTTAGTCACTTATGACTGCCCGGGGTTAGTGGCAACCCTGACGCTGCGGTGCGGAGTCGATCCAGCGCCTATGTAGGGTACGGCGTACCCGATCCGCCGCTGACGACCCGCCAGGGGCGAACCGCCCCACCCAGTGGGTACTCATGCATCCGTACAAGCTCGGAAGTAGCCCAAAATCCGGCCTACAAAACCGGACTTAGGCTGCGGAGGCACGTGGATGCGACAGGGAGAAGCGCCGAGCAACGGGCGAACAACTGAAGAGACGGCACAGTGACCAACGTCTTCTTCGAGCGGCCCATCCTCAACTCGCCCTACGAGTACCCGGCGCGCCACTGGGAACTGGGGGCTGACAAACAGCCGACACAACGCATCGTCGAGAGCCGCCGGCGTGCCGACTTCGTCATGCCCATCCCGGCACCCAAGAAGCGCAAGGGTGCAGACAAACAAGCGGCGCTGCTCTTCGACGACCGGTCAACCCAGGAGCAGCAGTACGACCACACGGCCGTTATCAACGCGGTCCGGGCTGAAGTCGACAAGTGGCGCGCGCTGCCGAATCCGAGCGACTGGCGTGTGACGCCGGAGACCGCGCGTCTTCTCCAGCACTGGCGTCACCACTCGTTCAGCAACACCCGCCCATTCTTCTGCCAGGTCGAGGCCGCCGAGACGGCTATCTGGCTCACGGAGGTGGCGCCGCAGCTCGGCAAGTCCGCCGAACGGTTCATCGAGCATCTCGCCAACGCAAACCACGACGCGAACCCAGGCCTGAGCCGACTCGCGCTGAAGCTGGCGACAGGCGCCGGCAAGACCACAGTGATGGCCATGCTGATCGCGTGGCAGACCGTCAACGCAGTGCGCCGCCCTG
>JAIXTY010000103.1 GCA_027483705.1 Rubrivivax sp. | reverse complement strand
GAGGGCCGGTTTCGGCCCGTTGCTGTCGTTCGTTGATGCTGTCGCTGCATCGCGCGTCGCGGCAGGCGGTGCGCGGTGCCTGTTGCAAAGGGCTGTGCGGGCGGGGGCTGTGGCGTGACCTTTGAAGCGCCGAGCAGCGCAGGGTTCATGGCCGCGCGCGCAGCGCGCTTCGTGAACTGACTCGCCGCAACTGTCCGAGCGCAGCGGCCGCAGGCCGCGTAGCGAGTTTTGCGGCGGGGCCCTGAACCCGAGCATCGCAGGGAAGTCGGCCCGAAGGGCCGACCGCTTCAATTCACGCCACAGCCCCCGCCCGCGCAGCCCTTTGCCGCACGACACACCGAGCGAAGAGAACGTCGACCACCGCCCAGCCACGCCCCCACGTCAAGGCCGCACGTTCAGCTTGAATGCGATCATCGCCCGCAGCTTGGCCGGCAGCACCGGCTTGATGAGCAGGTGGAAGTCGTGCGTCACCGCTTCTTCCTCGTGGCCGCCGAGGCTGGAGCCGGTGATCAGGATGGCGGGCAAGCGCTGCTGCGGCCAGCGGGCTCGCAGCGCGGCCAGGGCGTCCAGGCCGGTGCGGCCCTGGGGCAGGCGGTAGTCCACCAGCAGCAGGTCGGGGGCCGGGCCCGGCGGGGCGGCGGCCAGCCACTGCTCCACCGACTCCACCGTGTCGTGGCTCTGCACCTCGGCGCCCCAGGCCTGCAGCAGCACGACCAGGCCCTCGCGCACAGCCGCCTCGTCCTCGACGACGACGATGCGCCGCCCCTGAAGCGTCAGCCCCAGCGCGGCCTTGGTGCCGATGCCGGGCGTGGCGTCGGCGCTGCGCGGGGCACGCCCCAGCGGCACCTCGAGCGAGAACACGGTGCCATGGCCGACCCGCGAACGCACCGAGATCGGCGCCTCCATCAGCACCGCCAGCCGCTTGACGATCGCCAGGCCCAGGCCCAGGCCCTTGCGGTGGTGGGCCTCCAGCGGCCGCGCGCTCTGGGCCTGGAAGAACTCGTCGAAGATCCGCGGCAGGTTGGCCTCGGAGATGCCGATGCCGCTGTCCCACACCTGCAACAGCAGGTGCCGCGTGCCGCCCGGCCCGCCCTGGCGCACGCGCGCGCTGACCAGCACGCCGCCATCGTCGGTGTAGCGGATGGCATTGCTCACCAGGTTGCGCAGCACACGCTCCAGAAGCACCGGGTCGGCCATCGCCACGTGCTGCTCGCCACGGAAGCTGAGCATCAGGCCCTTCTCGAAGGCCGTGGGCTCGAAGTGCAGCCGCAGGCGGCCGAACAGCTCCTTCAGGCGCACGGGCTCAGGGTGCACGTCGACACCGCCGGTGTCGATGCGCGTGATGTCGAGCAGCTCGCCGAACAGGCCCTCCAGCGCGTCGACGCTCTCGTTGATGCTGTTCACCAGCGAGGCCACCTCGGGGTCCTTCAGGCGCTGGCGCAGCGCCTCGGCGAACAGGCCCATCGCGTGCAGCGGCTGGCGCAGATCGTGGCTGGCGGCGGCGAAGAACTGCGTCTTCGCGCGGTTGGCGGCCTCGGCGGCGCGGCGCGCCTCGTCGGCCACGCGGCGGGCCTCGTCGGCCAGCGCCATCTCCTGCCGAAGGCGCGCCGCCAGCTCGTCGGTGCGGCGCTTCAGCGAGATGGCCTGCCCGAGCGCGTTGCCGTAGGTGCGCGCCATCAGCACCGTCAGGAAGAACAGCAGCGTCAGCACGAAGGCCAGCTGCAGGTTCCAGGCCTGCGTGTTGTCGCTGGCGATGCGCACGATGGTGGGCGTGAGCACCAGGCTGATGAAGGCCAGGAAGACCTTGCGCTGCGTGGCCAGCAGCTGCACCGAGCCCAGGCAGTAGGAGTAGACGATGACGATCAGCACCACGCGGTGGTACGGCGTGCCCAGGCCCCAGAACAGCCACACGGCCGAGCCCCACAGCGTGCCCTGCGACAGCACGAGCGCGCGCCAGCTGCCGCGCCAGGCGTGCAGCAGCGCCGGGGCGGCCTGCGGCTGGCGGCGGAAGCGCAGCCAGTGGCCCAGCCGCAGCACCCACAGCACCGCCCCCACCAGCAGCCAGCCCGCCACGGTGGGCCCCGGCGCCAGCGGGCCGAAGATCATCGCCATCAGCAGGAGGCCGATGCCGTTGCCGGTGAGCGTGGCGGGCGTCTGGACGTAGAGCGCGCGGATGTGGTCGGCCGCGACGTCGCGGCCCGCCTCGGGGGCGTCGGCCGGCGGCGGCGCCGGGGCGACGGCGGTCTCGGCAGCAGCGGCAGCGCTCATGCGCCGGGCACCCGAGCCAGCCTCAGCGCGACGAGCCGGCGCCCGGCGGGCGCCAGCTGAAGCCCACGCCCTGCCCCTGCGTCATCTGGCTCACCGCCAGCACGGCCTGAGTTCGCGTGCTCACGCCCAGGGCACGCAGCACGGCGGCGACGTGGTCCTTGACGGTCTCGACGCTCAGGTTCAGCTGGCGCGCGATCAGCTTGTTCGGCAGGCCCTGCAGCAGCAGCGACAGCACCTCGGACTGCCGGGGCGTCAGGCCGATATCCTTCATGCTGGGCACCTGCTGGTGCGGCTCGGGCCGCGCGGCCGCGCCCAGCGGCGCGGCCGCGCTGTCGGGCAGGCTGCGCATCACGCCGGGCACGGTGTCGGGCGCGGTGGCGCTGCGGCTGGCCTGGCCCGGGCCGATGCCGTGGCCGGTGCCCATGCCCGTGCCGAACGGGAGGCCCAGCATGTGCGGCGGCACGTACATCGAGCCCGTCATCACCAGGCGCAGCGCGTGGTGCAGCTCGGCATGGCTGCTCTTCTTGGGCACGAAGCCCATCGCACCACCATCGATGGCGCGGATCACGTCGCTGGTGCGGTCGGAGGCCGACACCACCACCACCGGCACGGCCGGGTAGGTGCTGCGGAACTCGGCCAGCACGTCGAACCCGTCGGCATCGCCCAGCGCCAGGTCCAGCAGCACGAGGTCGAAGTCCGCGGCCTCGCGCAGCGCGGCCCGCGCGGCAGCGGCGCTGTCGACACCGACCACCGTCGTGTCGCTGCCGATGCTCTGGATGACCGCCTGCAGCGCCGAGAGCACCAGCGGATGATCGTCGACCAGCAACACCTTCATGGCTTCTCCTGCATCGCGCATTGCGCGGCATTGTGGGTGGCGCGGCGCGGCAACCCGGGGCCCACCTTCGGGGGAACGGCGCCGTCAGACGTAGCGGCGCGACACCGTCTCGGCCACGCAGGCCGGCTTCGTGGCGCCTTCGAGCTCGATGGTGGCCTCCACCGTCATCTGCGCGCCGAAGCGCGGGCCCTCCAGCCGCTCGAAGGCCAGCAGCCGGAAGTGCGCGCGCACCCGCCGCCCGGCCGGCACCGGCGTCACGAAGCGCACGCGGTTCAGGCCGTAGTTGACGCCCATGGTCACGTCGGCGATGGCAAAGCCGCTGTCGAACAGCATCGGCAGCAGGCTCAGCGTGAGGAAGCCGTGCGCGATCGGTGCGCCAAAGGGGCCGGCCGCGGCACGCTCGGGGTCGACGTGGATCCACTGGTGGTCGCCGGTGGCGTCGGCGAAGGCATTGATGCGGGCCTGGTCGACGAGCACCCAGTCACTGGTGCCGAGCGGCTGGCCGACGTGGCCCGCGAGTTCGGCCAGGGTGGCGTAGGTGGTGGCCATTCGTCGCAACCCCTTCAGGCACCCAGCCAGGCCGCGAGCGGCTGCCACTGCTCCAGATCGCGCTCCACGCGGCTGGGCGCCACGTCGAACAGCGTCAGGCCGTGCGCCGCCAGCTGCACATAGTTCTGCGTGTCGCGCAGCCAGCCCACCACGGGCACGGGCAGCGTGCCGAGGTAGGTCTGGAGCTGGTCGACGGCCTTGGTGTGCTCGCGCACGCGCATGCCCACGAGGCCGACCTTCACCTCGGCGCCGCGCCGGTGCGCGCGCAGCGCCTGCACGAAGGGGTGCGTGGCCTGGATGTCGAAGAGGCTCGGCTGCAGCGGGATCAGCAGCTGGTCGGCGATCTTCATCACCGCGTCCAGCCGCTTGCCATGCAGGCCGGCGGGCGTGTCCAGCACCACGTGCGTGGTGCCCTTGGGCGGGCGCACGATGTCGTCGCTGTCGACGTCCCAGCCGTCGATGGGCCGCGCCGCCGCCGGCCGCAGCGCCAGCCACTGGCGCGACGACTGCTGGCGGTCGACGTCGCCGATCATCACCCGGTGCCCGGCACGCGCCAGGCAGCCGGCCACGTTGATGGCCAGCGTGCTCTTGCCCACCCCGCCCTTGGGGTTGGCGACCACGATCACCGGCATGACGCCCTCCTCGTCCTGGATCGGTGGGTTATGGTAACGATGCCGTGGCCCGCATCCTCGTCATCGCCGCCCACCCCCAGCTGGAGCACTCCCGGGCGACCCGCGCCCTGATGGAAGCCGCCGGCCGCCTGCCCGCCGAGCAGGTGGAGGTGCGCGACCTGTACGCGCTGTATCCCGACTACTGGATCGACGTGCCCACCGAGCAGCGCCTGCTGGCCGGCGCCGAGCTGCTGGTGTGGCTGCACCCGGTGCACTGGTACTCGATGCCGCCGCTGCTGAAGCTGTGGCTCGACGAGGTCTTTGCCTTCGGCTGGGCTTACGGGCCGGGCGGGCGGGCGCTGGAGGGCAAGGCGCTGTGGCTGGCGGCCTCCACCGGCGGCCCCGACAGCAGCTACCGCCCCGACGGCTACAACCGCTACTTCTTCGACGCCTTCCTGCACCCCTACGAGCAGACCGCCGCGCTCACGCGCATGCGCTGGCTGCCGCCGCTGGTGCTGCACGGGGCGCACCGCGCCGACAACGCCACCATCGCCGCCCACGCGCAACAGTTCGCCGACCGCCTGGCCGCCTGGCCTGACGCCGCCGGCTGGCCCGAACTGGCCGACGACGACGACGCCCCGCTTTGCGAGGTGCCGGCCGACGCCCGCCCCGCCGCCGAGGCCGGCTGAGGCGCCCATGGACGCCGGCTCGTCATCGTCCTGGCTGCAGAACAGCCTCGTCTTCCTGGGCGCCGCCGTGGTGGCCGTGCCGCTGGCGCGCCTCTTGGGCCTGAGCTCGGTCATCGGCTACCTCGCCGCGGGCATCCTCATCGGCCCCGGCGTGCTGAAGCTGGTGTCCGATCCGACGGACATCCTGCACTTCGCCGAGTTCGGCGTCGTGCTGATGCTGTTCCTGGTGGGCCTGGAACTGGAGCCCAAGCGGCTGTGGTCGCTGCGGCGGCCGATCTTCGGCTGGGGCAGTGTGCAGCTGTTCGGCTCCACCGCGCTGGTGGCCGCGGTGGCCCTGGCCGCGGGGCTGGACTGGCGGCTCGCGCTGGTGGCGGGCCTGGCGCTGTCGCAGAGTTCCACCGCCATTGCGCTGGCCACGCTGGCCGAGCGCAACCTGATGCCCACCGCCGGCGGCCGCAGCATCCTCAGCGTGGCGCTGTTCCAGGATCTCGGCGGCATCGTCGTCATCACGCTGCTGCCGCTGCTGGCCGTGCAGGCGGCGCAGGCCTCGGGCGACAGCGGCTGGATGACGGCGGCCAAGGCCGTGGGCATGGTGGCGCTCATCGTGTTCGGGGGGCGCCTCTTGCTGCGGCCGGCGCTTCGCTGGATCGCCCGCAGCGGCACGCCCGAGATCTTCACCGCCGCCAGCCTGCTGCTGGTGGTGGCCACCGCCTCGCTGATGCAGGCGGTCGGACTGTCGATGGCGCTGGGCGCCTTCCTCGCCGGCGTGCTGCTGGCCGAAAGCGAGTACCGCCGCCAGCTCGAGACCGACCTCGAGCCCTTCAAGGGCCTGCTGCTGGGCCTCTTCTTCATCGCCGTGGGCATGAGCATCGACTTCGCCGTCGTCATGGCCCACCCGGGCTGGATGGCGGCGGTCGTGCTGGGCTTCGTGGTGCTGAAGGCGCTGCTGCTGGTGGCGATGGCGCGCTGGATGGGCATCCCGCTGGCCGAGCGGCCCACCTTCGTGGTGATGCTGGCGCAGGGGGGCGAGTTCGGCTTCGTCGTGCTGCAGGCCGCCGGCGGCGCCGCGCTGGTGCCGGTGGCGGGGGCCAGCTTCCTGCTGGCGGCCATCGCCATCTCGATGCTGCTCACGCCGCTGGTGATGGTGCTGGTCGACCGCGTCATCGCGCCGCGCCTGGCGCTGCGGCAGGCCGCCGAGCCGATGGAGGAGATCGCCGAGGAGCAGACGGCGCCGATCCTCATCCTCGGCTTCGGCCGCTACGGGCAGATCGTGGCGCGGCTCATCAACGCCGAAGGCCTGGCCGCCACCGTGCTGGACCACGATGCCGAGCAGGTGGCCAGCGTGCGCAAGTTTGGCTGGCCGGCCTTCTACGGCGACGCCACGCGGCTGGACCTGCTGCGCGTAGCCGGCGCCGCAAGCTCACGTGTCATCGTCGTGGCCATCGACGACGTCGAGCAGAGCCTGGCGGTGGTCGACCTGATCCGCGAGCACTTTGCGCAGGCCACCATCGTGGCGCGCGCCCGCAACACCACGCACTGGTACGGCCTGCGCGCGCGTGGCGTCGAGCACATCGAGCGCGAGACGCTGGACTCGGCGCTGATGAGCGGCCGCACCGTGCTCGAGCTGATGGGCTGGGAGCCGCACACCGCGCGCAACCAGATGCTGCGCTTCCGGCGCCACAACGTCGAGTTGCTGCACGCGATGGAGGCGCACCTGGGCGACGAGAAGGCGCTCATCGCAGTGGCCAAACAGGGCCGCGAGCAGCTGGAGCAGCTGTGGTCGCGCGAGCGAGAGCAGCGCCGCGCGCGCAAGGCGCAGCGCGGCGAGGGCTTCGCCGCGCCCAAGGAGGGTGGCGATGACTGAGCGCCGGGTCTGGCGCCGCGCCGCGGCGTGGGTCGTCGCGGGGTTCGTCGCCATGGGGGTCACAGGCCCGGCGGCGGCCCTCGCGCCCGGCACGCACGAGCTGCGGATCACGCACGCCGGCCAGGAGCGGCACGCGCTGGTGCACGTGCCGGCCCGCGCCCAGGGCGCGGCGGCACCGCTGGTGCTGGCGCTGCACGGCGGCGGCGGGCATGCCGAGTTCATGGCCGACGACGCGCGCTACGGCCTCGTCTCGGCCGCCGAGCGCGACGGCTACGTCGTCGCCTTTGCCAGCGGCTACAGCCGCATGCCCCGCGGGCGGCTGGCCACCTGGAACGCCGGCGGCTGCTGTGGCGCCGCGCGCGACCGCGGCAGCGACGACGTCGGCTTCCTGCGCGCGCTGGTCGAGCGCATCACCGCCGAGCACCCGGTGGACCGGCGGCGCGTGCTGGCCGTGGGCATGTCCAACGGCGGCATGATGGCGTACCGGTTGGCCTGCGATGCCGCCGACCTGGTCGCCGGCATCGTGGCCGTGGCCGGCACCGAGGGCTATGACGACGCTGCGGCCTGCCAGCCGTCGCGGCCGGTGTCGGTGCTTCACATCCACGCCCGCGACGACACGCACGTGCTGTTCGGTGGCGGCGCCGGCCCCGATGCCTCCCGAGACCGCAGCCAGGTGATGGACTTCGTCTCGGTACCCGAGACCGTGGCGCGCTGGCGCACGCGGCTCGCCTGCCGCGCCGAGGCCGAGCCGGTGCTGCAGCGCCCCGGCGCCCGCTGCGAGCGCCACCCCGGCTGCCGCGGCAGTGTGGAGCTGCAGCTGTGCGTCACCGACTCCGGCGGCCACAGCTGGCCCGGCGCCGCGGCCGTGCGGCGCGGCAAGGCGCCGGCCTCGGTGGCGCTGGACGCCAACGAGCGCATCGGCGCGCTGCTGCGCACGCTGCCTCGCTGAAGCGGCAGGCGGCCGGCCTCAGGCCAGCGTGCAGGCCTCGTCGAAGGCCAGGCGCGGCCCGCGCGGGAACAGGCGCGAAGCGTCGCCGTAGCCCAGCGAGCAGACGAAGTTCGTGCGCACGGTGGTGCCGGCCCAGAAGGCGGCGTCCATGGCCGCGGCGTCGAAACCGCTCATCGGCCCGCAGTCCAGGCCCAGCGCGCGCGCCGCCAGCATCAGGTACGCGCCCTGCAGGCTGCCGTTGCGGAAGGCCGTGGCTTCGATGTGCGCCGGCTTGCCCACGAACCAGGCGCGCGCGTCAGCGTGCGGAAAGAGCTTGGGCAGCTGCTCGTGAAACGCCAGGTCCATGCCGATGACGGCCGTGACGGGTGCCTCGCGCACCTTCTGGCGGTTGCTGCCGGCGTTCATGCAGGCCTCCAGCCGCGCCTTGCCCTCGGGCGAGCGCACGAAGACAAAGCGCGCCGGGCTGCTGTTGGCCGAGGTCGGGCCCCACTTGAGCAGGTCGTAGAGCTGGTGCAGCAGTTCGTCAGGCACCGGGTCGGGCCGGAAGCCGATGGCGGTGCGCGCCTCGCTGAAGAGCTGGGCGGTGGAAACGGTCAGGGGTGCGGTCATCGGGTGCGATCAGGGCGCCTGCAAGCAGGCCGGGCGAGAATTCTGGGATGTTCCAGCCTTCCCAGAACGACGTGCGGCGATTCTTCTGCGCCGCCTATGCCCGCCAGCAGGCCCGCCTCCCGCTGGAGCCCATGCAGGCCATCGCCGCGCGCTGGATCGACGAGCACCCCGAGTACCACGCCGACCTGGCCGACGAGGCCGCGGCGCTGGCCGCCGTCTACACGGTGGACGAGGGCCGCACGAACCCCTTCCTGCACCTGTCGATGCACCTCACGATCGACGAGCAGCTGGCCATCGACCAGCCCACCGGCATCCGCCAGGCGGTCGAGCTGCTGGCCGCGCGCCGCGGCTCGATGCACGAGGCCCAGCACGAGGTGATGGAGTGCCTGGGCGAGATGATCTGGGCCAGCCAGCGCAGCGGCCTGCCGCCCGACGGGCACGCCTACCTTGAGGCCGTGCGCCGGCGCGCTACTTCAAGGTAACCCAGCTGATCTCCAGCCAGTTGTCGGCGCGGTGCACCGCCTCGACGTTGGCGCGCACGGCCCAGGGGATCATCTGGCGGTGCAGCGGGATCAGGTGCAGCTGCTCCTTGTACTCGCGGAAGGCGGCCTTCACGAGTTCCTCGCGCTTCTTCGGGTCGCTCTCCACGCCCTGCGCCTGGGCCAGCTGCTCGAACTTCTCGTTCTTCACGCGGCCCCAGTTGTACAGGCCCGTGCCGCCCGGCGCCGGGAAGCGCATCACGGGCGTGATCGTGGTCTCGGCGTCGGTGACGGCGCCGCCCCAGCCCAGCAGGTACAGGCTGCTGTCGAACTTCTCGAGCTTGGGGAACCACAGCGTGCGCGGCATGGCATTGACGCGCACGCGCAGCTTGATCTGCGACCACATCGCGGCCAGCGCCTGGCAGATCTCCTCGTCGTTGACGTAGCGGTTGTTCGGGCAGTCGATGGTCACCTCGAAGCCGTCGGCGTAACCCGCCTCGGCCATCAGGGCGCGGGCACGCGGCAGGTCGAAGGGCACGCGGGCTTCGAGCGCGGCGTCGCCGTAGGCCGCCTGCGGGCTGGGCCACAGCGCGCCGGTGGGCACGGCCATGCCGCTCATCAGCCGCGAGCGGATGGCGTCGGCGTCGATGGCGTGCGCCATGGCCTGGCGCACGCGGCGGTCCTTGAAGGGGTTGCGGTCCTTGACGCTGCCGTAGAGCAGCTCGTCGCGGAACTGGTCCATGCCGATGAAGATGACGCGGTTCTCGGGGCCCTCGATCACCTTCACGCCGGGCGTGCTGCGCAGTCGCGGCACGTCGCGCGGGGCCGGGTCGATGACGAGGTCGAGCTCGCCGGAGATCAGCGCCGCCAGCCGCGTGGCGTCGTTGGCGATGGGCGTGAACACCACCTCCTGCACGTTGCCGGGGTAGGCGGCCTTTCCGTCGACATTCACGGCCCAACCCCACCAGGCCGGGTTGCGCTTGAGCACCGTGCGGATGCCCGGCTGGCGCTGCACCAGCATGTAGGGCCCCGTGCCGTTGGCGTTGAACGAGGCGTGGCTTTCCTCGCGGTTCTTGAAGTCCAGCGGCCGCGTCACGCGGTGCTTCTCGCTCCAGGCGCGGCTCATCACGAACACGCTGTCCAGGTGCTGCAGGAACACCGGGTTCACCTTGGGCAGGCGGAACTCCACCGTCTGCGGGTCGATGGCCACCGCGGTGCCCAGCGCGTTGGCGTAGACGGCGATGTTGGCCTGCGGCGACTGCGCGCGCTGCACCGAGAACACCACGTCGTCGGCCGTCATCGGCGTGCCGTCGTGGAAGCGCACGCCCGGGCGCAGCGTGAAGCGCCACGTGAGCGGCCCGGTCTGTTGCCAGCGCGTGGCCAGGCCCGGCACCAGGCCGAGCTGGCGGTCGCGCTTGACGAGGCGCTCGTAGACCTGGCCGTTGAGCGCGTTGGTGAGGCCCTCGTTCTGCGAGTGTGGGTCCATCGTCAGCGAGTCGCCCTGACTCGCCCAGCGCAGCGTCTGCGCCCCGGCCGCCAGGGCCGCCCCCATCATCACCGCCGCCAGTGCGGCCCGGGTCGCCATGCGCATCGTCGATGCTCCTGCCGTGCTCAGTCGTCGGATCGCAGCGTGCGGCTGAGCAGGATCACCGGCAGCAGCCCCACGGCCACGATGGCCAGCGACGGCAGCGCGGCCTCGGCCAGCCGCTCGTCGCGGGCCAGGTTGTACGCCACCACGGCCAGGGTGTCGCTGCCGAAGGGGCGCAGCACCAGCGTGGCCGGCAGTTCCTTCATCACGTCCACGAACACCAGCAGCGCCGCCGCACCGGCCGAACGCTTCAGCAGCGGCAGGTGCAGCCGCCAGAACACGCGGCCCGCGCCGCCGCCGAGCATGCGCGCCGTCTCGTCCACCGCCAGAGGCACACGCGCATAGCCGGCTTCCACCGACTGCAGCGCCACCGCCGAGAAGCGCACCAGGTACGCATACACCAGCCCGAGCAGCGTGCCGGTGAAGAGCGCCGCCACGCCGGCCTCGGGCCAGCGCTGCTGCACCCAGGCCACGGGCAGCAGGATGCCCACCGCCACCACCGCGCCCGGCACGGCGTAGCCCAGCGAGAGCACGCGCGCCGCCGCCGCGAGCAGCCGCCCGAACAGGCCGCGGGCGCCCCGCCGCAGGATGAAGGCCAGCAACAGCGCCAGCGCCGTCGCAGCCGCGGCGGCCACGGCGGCCAGCTGGAAGCTGGCGCGGCTCCACTGCCAGAAGCGCTGCCAGGGAAGGCCGAACTCGCCGTGCATCGCCTCCTGCCAGACGCCGTGCGCCAACCAGGCCACCGGCAGCAGGAAGCCCAGCAGCACCGGCAGCGCGCACAGCAGCACGGCCGCCGCGGCAGCGCCGCCCTGCAGCCGGTACGGCCGGGCGTCACTGCCTTGCGCCGCCGTCTTGCTGCCCACGTATCGCATGCGGCGCTGCGCCGCGCGCTCGGCCAGCAGCAGCGCCGCCACCACCAGCAGCAGGATCGACGCCAGCTGCGCCGCCGCGATGCGATCGTTCATCACCAGCCAGGCCTTGTAGATGCCGGTGGAGAACGTCGTGAGGCCGAAGTAGGCGCCGACGCCGTAGTCGGCCAGCGTCTCCATCAGGGCCAGCGCGGTGCCCGCGGCCACCGCCGGGCGCGCCATCGGCAGCGCCACCTCCAGCACGCGGCGGCGCATCGGCGCGCCCAGCAGCCGGGCGGCTTCCATCATGCGCACGGCGCGCTCGCCCAGCGCGGCGCGCGTGAGCAGGTAGACGTAGGGGTACAGGCACAGCACGAACAGCGCCACGGCGAACGGCAGGCTGCGCACGTCGGGCCACAGCGCCCGGCGCGCGCCCAGCGCCTCGCGCAGCGCGGTGTGCAGCGGGCTGCTGAATTGCAGCGCGTCGGTCCAGGCGTAGGCCAGTACGTAGGCCGGCATCGCCAGCGGCAGCAGCAGCGCCCACTCGAAGACCCGGCGGCCCGGAAACTCGAACAGCGTCACCGCCGCCGCCGTGGCGCTGCCCAGCAGCATCACGCCCAGGCCCACGCCCAGTGCCAGCAGCAGCGACTGGGCGGCGTAGCCGGGCAGCACGGTGCTCCACTGGTGGCGCAGCACCGCCAGGGCCTCGGCATCAAGCGCGAACCAGGCGCCCAGCACGCCCAGCACCGGCAGGGCCAGCAGCAGGCAAGCCAGCAGCAGCAGGGGGCGGAGGAGACGCATCGAGCCGTGGATCCGGGGTCGTGGAAGCGGAAGCCGCGTCAAGAATGAGAACAATCCTCATTCGCGGCCGGCGGATTATCATGGGGCCCATGTTCCTGGCTCTCGACAACGTCTCGGTTCGCTACGCCCGCGGCAGCGCGCGCGCCGCCGTCGACGGCGTGACGCTGGGGCTGCAGGCCGGGCAGATCGGCGTGCTGATCGGCCCCTCGGGCTGCGGAAAGACCTCGCTGCTGCGCGCCGTGGCCGGGCTGGAGCGCGTGGCCGGCGGCCGCGTGGCCATCGGGGGCGAGGCGCTGTCCGACGCCACCGCCGGCGTGCACGTGGCGGCCGAGCGCCGCCGCATCGGCATGGTGTTCCAGGACTACGCGCTGTTCCCGCACCTGAGCGTGGCCGACAACATCGCCTTCGGCATCAGCGCCCTGCCGCGCGCCGAACGCCAGGCGCGTGTGCAGCAGATGCTCGATCTGGTGGGCCTGG
>JAIXTY010000091.1 GCA_027483705.1 Rubrivivax sp. | reverse complement strand
TGCAGACGGCGAGCAAGCACCCGGGCGTGCAGCAGATCCTCACCGAGGCCGTGGGCCAGGTGCAGGCCATCGCGCAGGTCTACGGCCTGCAGGTGGGCAGTGCCATGCCGCTGGGCCTGGCCGGGCTGCTGCGCGCGGTGGCCGGTTCGGTGCAGCGCATGTTCGGCCGCACGATCCATGTCGAGGTCGTGGGCGAGGTGCCGCACCAGCTGCCCGAGTCGGAATCGATCCCGATCGCGCTGACGCTCAACGAACTGCTCACCAACGCCATCAAGCACGGGCAGGGCGGCGACGTGTGGTGCTCGCTGGCTGCGCTGCCCGACGAGCCCGGGCTCGGCAGCCCCGTGCAGCTGCGCATCCGTTCCCTGGGCCGGCTGCCCGAGGGATTCGAGCTCTCGCAACACCGCGCCGCCGTGGCCGGCCTGGGGCTGGTGCGCGCACTGCTGCCGCGGCGCCACGCGCGCTTCACGCTCGAGCAGGCCGGCGACGAGGTGGTCGCCCAGATCGAGCTGCGGCCGCCGTCGGTGCGCCTGCCGGCCCCGGGGCAGGGCGCTCCGGGCGATCGGTGATCGGTGACAATCCCCGGATGCCGTCGCACAGCGCCGCCGCCGCTCCTGCACGCCCCGGCCCGCCGCCCGCGGGAGGCAAGGGACGCATCCTCGTCGTCGACGACGATCGGCTGGTGCTGGCCACCGTCACGCAGGGCCTGGTCCAGGCCGGGTACGAGGTCATCGATGCCGACAACGGCGACGACGCCATCCTGCTCGCCCGCGAACACCGGCCGGCCCTGGCGCTGCTGGACATCCGCATGGAGGGCATGACCGGCTTCGACGTCGCCGAGACGCTGCGCGACAAGTACGGCATCCCGTTCATGTTCCTGTCGGCCTTTGCCGACGAGCAGACGATGGCCACGGTCAAGTCGCTGGGGGCGCTGGCCTACCTGGTGAAGCCGCTCGAGGTGAACCAGATCGTGCCGGCCGTCGAGGCCGCCTTCGGCCGCCTGCGCGCCGAGGCCCCGGCCGCGCCGGTGGCAGCCCCGGCGCCGGCCGCCGCCAACCCGATCGCCGACCCCGTGCCGGTGGCGGTGGGCGTGCTGATGCACCGCTTCTCGCTCAACCGCCAGCAGGCGCTGCAGCGGCTGCAGCGGCAGGCCGGCGAGCAGCGGTTGTCGCTGGCGCAGCAGGCCGAGCGCGTGCTGGCGGCCGTCGAAGACCTGTCAGGCGGCTAGCACCACATGGAAGGCCGCGCCGCGGCCGGGCTCGGACTCGGCCCACACGCGGCCGCCGTGGCGCTCGACGATGCGCCGCACCGAGGCCAGGCCGACGCCGTGGCCCGGGAAGTCGGTGCTGCTGTGCAGGCGCTGGAACAGGCCGAACAGCCGGTCGGCCGAGCGCATGTCGAAGCCGGCACCGTTGTCGCGCACCACGAAGCCCAGGCCCTGGGCCGTGTCGCAGGCCTCGCGCCGCAGCTCGATGCGCGGCGACGCCGCCTTGGCGGTGTACTTCCAGGCGTTGCCGAGCAGGTTCTCGAGCACCAGGCGCAGCAGCGTGGGATCGCCGTTGACGCCGAGATCGGCCTCGATGTCGACCTCGACGAGCCGCTCCGGGTGGGCACGGCGCAGCTCGTCCACCACATAACCCGCCATTTGGGAGAGGTTCACCGGCTGGCGCACCAGCGGCTGCTGCGACAGCCGGGCCAGGGCCAGCAGCGCGTCGATCATCAGGTTCATGCGCGCCGCGGCGCCGAGCACGCGGTCGAGGTGGTCGTTGCCGACGCGGTCGAGCTGCGGGCCGTAGTCTTCTTTGACGATGCGCGTGAAGCCCTCGACCACGCGCAGCGGTGCCCGAAGGTCGTGCGAGAGGGTGAAGCTGAAGCTGTCGCTGTCGGCCTGTGCCGACGAGGTGAGCGCCGGCGCAGGCGCCGCCGGCTGCCAGGCCAGGGCACACGCGGCCCCGGGCATGACCACGCTTTGCCACGTGCCGGCCGCCGCCACCGCCCCCGGCGTGGCGGCCGCGCCGCGGGATTGCAGCCGTTCGCGCAGGCCCGGAGGCCAGCCGGTGCCGGCTGTCGCACCACCCGTGGCGCCACCGAAACCCGGCACCAGGGCCGGCCACTGCGTCTGGGCCGCGGCGTTGGCCCGGCGCACGCGCCAGCCGCCGCCGGCGCGGTCCAGCAGCACGGCCGGGCCGGGCAGCGCGTCGAGCAGGGCGTCGAGGTCGACCTCGGCCACCGGCGCCACGGCGGTGGCTGCCGGCGGGGTCACGGAGAGCATTGGCGCTGCGCTGCGGCGGCCCAGCGCGTAGGCCAGCGCCGCGGCGAGCCCGCCGAGCGCCACCGCGACCAACGCGATCCCCGTGCTGCCGTCGCTGCAGCCGGCCAGCAGCGCCGTCACCGGCAGCAAGGCTGGCCAGGTTCGCCGATGCGGCGGCCCGGCAAGGCGGGGGCGCGTCGGGGTCGGCCAGGGCATGCGCGGATTCTAGGGACGCGATCTGCGGTGCCGGCTCAAGTCCTGCCGCTTCCGCGCCGAAACCGCATCAGGCCCGCATGCCATCCGGGGCTGCGGCCGCCGGCCGCGCCGGCTGGTTATGCTGCGCGCCGCCCGTGGACCCCGCCGCGACGCCACCGCTCTTACGCCCCGTGATGCCGATGCCATGAACCCAGACCGAGACGCCCCGCCGACGCCGCTGGATGCCCAGGCCCTGGCCCGCCTTCGCGAGCTCGACCCCGACGGCCGCCAGGGTGTCCTGGGCCGCGTGCTGACGGCCTTCGACACCTCGCTGGCGCGCATGATCGCCCAGCTCATGGCCGAGGCCGATGGCGGCTCCCCGGAAGTCGTGGCCGGCATCGCCCACACGCTGAAGAGTTCGTCGGCCAGCGTGGGTGCCCTGGAGCTGTCCCGGGCCTGCGCGGACGTCGAGGCGCGGCTTCGCAGCGGTCCGTCCGCGGACCTACGCCACGACATCGAGCGCCTTATTGCCCTCGCCGAGGCCGCGCAGCGTTCGGTTGCCGCTATCCTGCGCCCGTGATGCAGTCCCACGCCTGAGCGACCCGCAATCCGATGACCGCTGCCCAAGCCCTGGTCGATGACGGGTTGCCCGAGCAGCCCGAGGTGCTGCTGGTCGACGACGACGACGTCAACCTGCTGCTCACGGCGCTGGCGCTGCGCGAGCGCGGATTCCGCGTCACCGAGGCCTCCGGCGGCGAGGCCGCCCTGAAGCTGCTGCGGCAGCAGAGCTTCGATCTCGTGGTGCTCGACGCGATGATGCCGGGGCTGGACGGCTTCGACACCTGCCGGGCGCTGCGATGCCTGCCGGGCTTCGAGAACATGCCGGTGCTGATGCTCACCGGCCTGGACGACGAAGCCTCGATCAACCGCGCCTACCAG
>JAIXTY010000073.1 GCA_027483705.1 Rubrivivax sp. | reverse complement strand
GTTGAGCTGCGCAAACAGGGCCAGCGAGTTGATCAGGCCGATGTTCGGGCCTTCCGGCGTCTCGATCGGGCAGACACGGCCGTAGTGCGTGGGGTGCACGTCGAGCACCTCGAAGCCGGCACGCTCGCGCGTCAGGCCGCCCGGGCCCAGGGCCGAGACACGGCGCTTGTGCGTGATCTCGGACAGCGGGTTGGTCTGGTCCATGAACTGCGACAGCTGGCTCGCCCCGAAGAACTCCTTCAGCGCCGCGGAGATGGGCTTGGAGTTGATCAGGTCGTGCGGCATCAGGGCCTCGGTCTCGGCCTGGCCCAGACGCTCCTTCACGGCCTTCTCGATGCGCGCCAGGCCGCTGCGGTACTGGTTCTCGGCCAGCTCGCCCACGCAGCGCACACGGCGGTTGCCGAGGTGATCGATGTCGTCGACGTCGCCGTTGCCGTTGCGAAGATCGACCAGGATCTTCACGACATCGAGGATGTCGTCGTTCGACAGCGTCATCGCGCCTTCGGGTGTGTCGCGGCCGACACGCGCGTTGAACTTCATTCGGCCGACGCGGCTCAGGTCGTACGTGTCGGGGCTGTAGAAGAGGCGGTGGAACAACGCCTCGACGGCGTCTTCCGTCGGCGGCTCGCCGGGGCGCATCATGCGGTAGATGGCCACCCGGGCGGCCAGCTGGTCGGCCGTCTCGTCAGAGGCGAGCGTCTGGCTGATGTAGGCGCCCTGGTTCAGCTCGTTCGTGTAGATGCACGGGATGTCCTTGATCCCGGCGGCGCGCAGCTTCTTCAGCAGGCTGTCGGTGAGCTCGTCGTTGGCCTTCGCGACGATCTCGCCGGTGTCGCCGTCGACGACGTTCTTGGCCAGCACACGGCCGGCCAGGAAGTCCTCGGGCACGCTCAGCCACTGGGTGCCGGCCTGCTCCAGCGTGCGCACGTGGCGCGCAGTGATGCGCTTGTCCTTCTCGACGATGACGTTGCCGTTCTTGTCGGTCAGGTCGAATCGCGCGACCTCGCCCTTCAGGCGCTCGGGCACGAACTCCATCTGCGCGCCCGTGTCCATCAGGCGGAAGTTGTCGTTGACGAAGAAGTGCGCCAGGATCGACTCGGGGTTCAGGCCGATCGCCTTGAGCAGGATCGTCACCGGCATCTTGCGGCGGCGGTCGACGCGGAAGTACAGGATGTCCTTCGGATCGAACTCGAAGTCCAGCCACGAGCCGCGGTACGGGATGATGCGCGCGCTGAAGAGCAGCTTGCCGCTGCTGTGCGTCTTGCCCTTGTCGTGCTCGAAGAACACGCCGGGGCTGCGGTGCAGCTGGCTCACGATCACGCGCTCGGTGCCGTTGACGATGAAGGAGCCGTAGTCCGTCATGAGCGGCACTTCGCCCATGTAGACCTCCTGCTCCTTGATCTCCTTGACCGCCTTGGCCGGGTGCGACTCCCGGTCGTAGATGATCATCTGCAGCTTCGCGCGCACGGCGGCGGCGAAGGTCAGGCCGCGCTGCTGGCACTCGCGCACATCGAACGCCGGGCGCGCGATGTTGTATTCGATGAACTTCATCTCCACGAAGCCGTTGTGGCTCGTGATCGGGAACGCGGAGAGGAAGGCTGCCTGCAGGCCCTCGGGCTTGCGCTTCTGCGGCGGCACGTCCTTCTGCAGGAAGGCGACGTAGCTGTCGCTCTGCATGGTCAGCAGGTAGGGCACCTTGAGCACGCTCTCGCGCTTGCCGAAGCTCTTGCGGATGCGCTTGCGCTCGGTGTAGGTGTAGGGGGTTGCTTGCGCCATTGATCTCTCCGTGTCGAGGGTGCACGCCTGGCCTAGGCGCGCCCCCATCGGCGACTGGCGACTCGAACGTTGCGTTCGAGGTCTGGTGGCAGGCCACTACCTGCCGCTGGCGGACAACCCCGGCGTTGCACCGGAGTCCGACCAAACCCGTTCCCTGCAGTCGGATCAGAGAACACTGAACGAGCCCCCAGGCTGCGGTGCCGGCTGGCGCCGGCATCCTCGCCACCCCCCGAGGGGGCTCTGCCAGCGGCCCGGCGAAGCCGGTTCCGCGGCAGCCCTTGGGAGGGCTCGTTCGCTGCTCTCTTGCAGCGAAGGGCAGGCGCCTCGCGGCGCCCGCCCGTCTTCATCACTTCATTTCCGCCTTGGCGCCGGCTTCCACCAGCTTCTTGACGGCGGCTTCGGCGTCGGCCTTGGCGATGCCTTCCTTCACGGCCTTGGGGGCGCCGTCGACCATGTCCTTGGCTTCCTTGAGGCCCAGGCCGGTCAGCTCGCGCACCGCCTTGATGACGCCGACCTTGTTGGCGCCGGCTTCGAGCAGCATCACGTTGAACTCGGTCTTCTCTTCCACCGGGGCGGCGGCGGCGCCACCACCACCGGCGGCCGGGGCGGCCATGGCGGCGGCGGACACGCCGAACTTCTCTTCGATGGCCTTGACCAGGTCATTGAGTTCCATGACGGTCATGCTGTCCATCGCGGCCAGGAAAGCGTCTTTGTCGAATGCCATTTTGTGTACCTGTGAAACGTTGATTGATTGAACGGTTGGGACGCGTCGGCTTCAGGCCGCGGGCGCCTCGGCAGCGGCTTCGACGCCGCCGCCCTTCTTCTCGGCCACGGCCGCGATGACACCAGCCATGCGCTGGATCGGCGACTTCAGCAGGCCGGCCACCTGGGCGATCAGCACCTCGCGGCTCGGGATGGATGCCAGGGCCTTCACCCCGTCGGCATTCAGCGCCTTGCCGGCGTACGCGCCGCCCTTGACGACCAGCTTGTCGTTGGTCTTGGCGAAGTCGGCGATGACTTTCGCCGCGGCCACTGGATCTTGCGAAAAACCGTAGATCAGCGGACCGACCATGGCACCCTGGGCCACCTCGAACGGCGTGCCGGCGACGGCGCGACGGGCCAGGGTGTTCTTCAGCACGTGAAGGTACACACCCTTGGACCGCGCATCGACGCGCAGCTTGTTCAGGCTTTCCACGGTGAGGCCACGGTACTCGGCCATCGCCAGCGTCTGCGAACGGGCGGCTTGCGCCGACACGTCCGTGACCACGGCGGCCTTCTCGTTGCGATTGAGACTCAAGGTCTGCTCCTCACACAAAACGTGAAGCTCGGGCGTTGCCGCCCTCGCCCCACACCGGTTTCAGCAGCCATCCGTTCACAGGTTCTCGAACCACGTTCAATAGCCTCTTCACGGCGGGACCGCCATCTGCGCTGGACATTAAGGCGGGTTCCTCGCGGAGCCCGCCACCAGCGGTCTTGGATGACCCGCAGCCCTTGCGAGGCTGCGGCCCACCACTCGTTGCCGGCCGGTGCACGCGAGAGGCGCGCACCGGCCGGTTCATTCACTTCAGGCCTGGGCCGCGATGGACTGCGTGTCCACGCGCACGCCCACGCCCATCGTCGACGAAACCGCCACCTTGCGCAGGTAGATGCCCTTGCTGCTGGCCGGCTTGGCCTTGTTCAGGGCGTCGATCAGGGCACGCAGGTTGCTCGTCAGCTTGTCGGCGTCGAAGGAACGGCGGCCGATCGTGCCGTGCACGATGCCGGCCTTGTCGACGCGGAACTGCACCTGGCCGGCCTTGGCGTTCTTCACCGCGGTGGCCACGTCGGGCGTCACGGTGCCGACC
>JAIXTY010000324.1 GCA_027483705.1 Rubrivivax sp. | reverse complement strand
GCCGACCAGGCCGTGATCGCCATCCAGAACGCGCGCCTCTTCAACGAGACGCAGGACGCGCTGGCGCGGCAGACGGCCACGTCCGACGTGCTGCAGGTCATCAGCGAATCGCCCACTGACGTGCAGCCGGTGTTCGACATCATTGCCGAGCGGGCCGCGGCACTCACCCAGTCCCGCTTCGGCCTCGTGATCCGGGTCGAGGGCGAGAACCTGAACCTGGCCAGCATGCACGGCTCGGATCCCGAGGCCGTGGCGCTCGCCCGCCAGGCCTGGCCGCAGCCGCTGAGCCAGAGCACGTCGGTCTCGGCGCGGTCCATCCGCGAGCGCCGCGTGATCAATGTGGCCGACACGCAGGACATGCCCGAAGGCCGGTACTCGCCCGAGATGCAGCGCGTGCTGGCCGTGGCCGGCTGGCGCAGCATCCTGTGCGCACCGCTGATGCGCGATCAGGACGTGCTGGGCACGCTGTGCGTGGGCCGCGCCGAGGTGGGGCTCTTCGCCGACAAGGAAGTGGCGCTGCTGCAGACCTTCGCCCGCCAGGCGGTGGTGGCCATCGAGAACGTGCGCCTGTTCAACGAGACCAAGGAGGCGCTGGAGCAGCAAACGGCCACGGCCGAGGTGCTGGGCGTGATCAGCAACTCGGTGGCCGACACCGCACCGGTGTTCGACACCATCGTCCGCAGCTGCCAGCGCCTGTTCGAGGGCAGCAACGCGATCATCTCGCTCGTCGGCGACGACGGCATGGTCCACCACGAGGCGGCCGCGGCTGCCGCGCCGTTCACCGCCGAGTACGTGCTGCGTACCCTGAACGAGCGTGGCTTTCCCTTGCCGCTGGGCCGCAGTTACCAGGGCTACGCGATCCGCAAGCGCCAGGTGGTGCACTACCCCGACATGCTCGGCGGCCCCAAGGTGCCCGAGGGCATGCGCCAGATGGCGCGCGAGATCGGCAATTTCTCGATGCTCATTGCGCCGATGCTCTGGGAAGGGCGCGGCATCGGCACGATCCACGTGACGCGCATTCCGCCACGGCCCTTCGATGACCGGGAGGCCGGCCTGCTGCGCACCTTTGCCGACCAGGCCGTGATCGCCATCCAGAACGCGCGCCTCTTCAACGAGACGAAGGAGGCGCTGGACCAGCAGACGGCCAGCGCCGAGGTGCTGCAGGTCATCAGCGGTTCGGTGGCCGACGCCGCGCCGGTGTTCGGCAAGATCCTGCAGAGTTGTGAGCGTCTGGTGGCCTGCACGGACCTGAGCGTGCTGACGGTGGACGAGGCGTCCTTCGTGCAGATCAGTGCCGTGCGGGGTGCATCGGCCACGAAGGCCCTCGAGAACGACGTGCCGCTGCCCGTCGAGAAAACCATCATCTGGGACGCATTGCAGCAGCGCCGGGTGATGCACTACCCCGACGCGCTGAACGGCCCGGACGTGTCCGAACCCGTGCGCAAGCTGGCCGCGCGGACCTTCAACTGCTCCATGGTCGTTGCGCCGATGTTCCTGCTGGACCGGATGGTCGGCGCACTGGTCATCGTGCGGCGGTTCGAGCAGCGCCTGGGGCCGCCGTTCACCGCCCGGGAGATCGGGTTGGTGGAGTCCTTCGCCAACCAGGCGGTCATCGCGATCCAGAACGCCCGGCTCTTCAGGGAAACGCAGCAGTCCCGCGAGCAGGCCGAAGTGGCCCGGGGCCAGGCCGAAGCCGCCAGGCTGCTGGCAGAAAGCGCCAACGAAGCCAAGAGCGCCTTCCTGGCCACCATGAGCCACGAGATCCGCACGCCGATGAACGCCGTCATCGGCATGAGCGGCCTCTTGCTGGACACGCCGCTGACGGACGACCAGCGCGACTTCGCCGGCACCATCCGCGACAGCGGCGACGCGCTGCTGACCATCATCAACGACATCCTCGACTTCTCGAAGATCGAGGCCGGGCGCATGGACATCGAGCGCCATCCGTTCGACCTGCGCGAGTGCGTGGAGTCGGCGATGGACCTGATCGCCGTGCGCGCGGCCGAGAAGCACCTGGACATCGCCTACGTCTTCGAGGGCGAGGTGCCGCCGGCCATCAGCGGCGACGTGACCCGGCTGCGCCAGGTGCTGCTGAACCTGCTGTCCAACGCGGTGAAGTTCACCGAGCGCGGCGAGGTGGTGCTGACGGTGCGTGTCGAAGGCGACGAGCAGGCCGAGGACGGAAGCCGCCTGCACTTCACCGTGCGCGACACCGGCATCGGCCTGAGCGAGTTGGGCCTGTCGCGCCTCTTCCAGAAGTTCAGCCAGGCCGACAGTGGCACCACGCGCAAGTACGGCGGCACCGGGCTGGGCCTGGCCATCAGCAAGCTGCTGGCCGAGCTGATGGGCGGCACGATGTGGGCCGAAAGCGCCGGGCCGGGCCAGGGCTCGGCCTTCCACTTCAGCATCGGCTGCGAGCCGGCCGCGCTGCCCCCGGGCCAGCGGCGCGACTTCGCCGGCGAGCAGCCCGCGCTCAAGGGCCGGCGCATCCTGGTGGTGGACGACAACGCCACCAACCGCCGCATCCTGGCGTTGCAGACCGCCAGGTGGGGCATGGTGGTGCACGACACCGAAGCGCCCGCAGAAGCACTGCGCATGCTGAAGGCGGCGCGCTACGACCTGGCCATCGTGGACATGCACATGCCGGGCATGGACGGCGCCATGCTGGCCCAGGCCGCGCGCGACGCCGGGCACACCCTGCCGCTGGTGCTGTTCACCAGCCTGGGCCGCAAGGAAGCCGCCGACAGCCACTTCGCCGCCACCCTGGCCAAGCCGCTGCGCCAGAGCGCGCTGCACGACACGCTGATGGCGCTGCTGGCCGCCGACACCGCGGCGCAGCCGGCGAGGGCCGCGGCCAAGCCGCAGATCGACGCCACGCTGGCGCAGCGGCATCCGCTGCGGATTCTTCTCGCCGAAGACAATGTGGTGAACCAGAAGTTGGCGATGCGGCTGCTGTCGCAGATGGGTTACCGCGCCGACCTGGCCAGCAATGGCATCGAGGCCATCGAGAGCGTCGAACGCCAGGCCTACGATGTGGTGCTGATGGATGTGCAGATGCCCGAGATGGACGGGCTGGAAGCCAGCCGCCGCATCACCGCGAAGTGGCCGCCAGGGCAGCGCCCGCGCATCGTGGCCATGACAGCCAACGCCATGCAGGGCGACCGCGAGGAATGCCTGGCCGCTGGCATGGACGACTACGTGACCAAGCCCATTCGCGTCGATGCGCTCGTCGAAGCGCTGATCAACACCCCGACCCGCAAGGACGCCTGACATGGCCCGCAAACCGCTTGCAAGCGCCAGCGCAACCGCCCCGGCGAGCCTTGTCTCCGCCAGCACCGTGCTCGCCGACGAGGCCCTGGATCTGGCCCGCGCCGGCCGGCAGGCCGACGCCGAGGCCTTGTGCGACCAGGCCCTGGCCCAGACCGGCCTGGCGTCGCCGGAAGCCTGGCCTTGGCTTGAACTGCGCAGCACCACCCGCGTGGCGCAGGGCCTGCTGGCCACGGCCCTGGACGACGCCGATGCCATGCTGCGAAGCGCCCGCCGCCATCGCGACACCACCGCTCAGGCCCGTGCGCAATGCGCCCGCGCGTGGGTGCTGGCGCGCCTGGGGCGCCCGCCCGAGCACCTGTCGGCCAGCGCTTCGGCGATGAAGCTGGCCCAGCAATGCGGCGACCCTGAGGTGCAGGCGCTGGCGCTCATGCGCCGGGCCGATGCCCTGTACCGCACCCAGCGCGGCAGCGGTGTGGCCGAGGCACGAGAGGCACTGGCGCTGTATGCCCGCCTGGGTGACCCCAGCGGCCAGGCCCGCGCCGGTGCCCTGCTGGCTTGGGTGCTGATGCTGGAGAGTGCGGTGGCGGCTTCGCGAGACGCGGCGCGCCAGGCCATTGCCAACGCCCAGGCTGCGGGTGACGTGGGCGGGTTGGGTGCGGCGCTGAACGCGCTGGCGGCGACAGAAACCGACTTGGCGGCCAAGATGCGTGGCTTTCAGCAGGCCATCGACGCCTACGACCGCGCGGGCCATACGCCGGGCCGGCTGGCGCTGCAGGGCAACCTGGCGAACCTGTACAGCGAGCTGGGACTCTTCCGCCGCGGGCAGCGGCTGCGCGCGCAGTGCATCGAAGAGCAGCGCCGCCTGGCCTTCTACCCGCTGCTGGCTGGCGCACTCGGGCAGGCCAGTGCCCATGCCGCGGAGACGCGTGAACTGGCTGCTTCGCAGCAGTTTCTGGATGAGTACGAAGCACTTCAGAAGGTGTATGCCGATCCGAATGCGGGCCCCTTGCTGGGGCTGGCGGGTGGCATGTTGGCCCTGGCCAAGGGGCAGGCGGCACAGGCCGTCAGCCGCTTTCAGAAGACCCTGCAGGCATTGCCGCAAGACGGCAGCCACCCGTGGCAGTCGGCCTTTGGCGGCTGGCTGGCCGAAGCGCTGCTGGCCCTTGGCCGCAACCGGCTGGCCTTGCGTGCCAGCCTGCAAGGTGTGGCGACGGCGCATGCGCGACAGGAGCCGCAACGGCCCGGCCTGTGGGTCAGACGCCTGTGGTGGCAGCACCATCAGGCGCTGCTGGTCAACCAGCGCCTTGACGACGCCTGGGCCACGCTGCAAGAGGCCTACGGCTTCGTGCTGGAAGGCGTGAAGAACGTGCGCGACGAAGGTCTCCGGCGCAGCTTCCTCAACAAGGTGCCGGTCAACCGGCACGTCGTGCTGGCGTGGCTGCGGGCCTCTGCGCAGCGGGGCCTGCCGCAAGAGCAGCGCCTGGCCCACCTGCAACTGCCCAGCGACCTGGGCGAGCCCTTCAAGCGCCTGGTGGACACCGGCGTGCGGCTGAACGAGACCCGCAGCGAAGCCGAACTGCACGAGTTCCTGATCGACGAACTGGTGGAACTCAGCGGTGCCGAGCGTGTGCTGCTGGTGCTGGACGGCCCTGGGGGCCCGAGCCTGGCGGGCGCGCACATGCCGCTGGACGAAAACACCCCCGAGGCCCGCGCCGCGTTGCTGAGCGCCATCGAGCCCTGGCTGCGGGAAGCGCAGCGCAGCCATGCGCTGGCTCTGCGCCACGGCCCCGAGGGTGCGGCCCCCGTGGACCAGCGCAGCTGCCTGGTGGCCCCGCTGGTGGCACAGCGCCGGGTGCTGGGGTGGCTGTATGCCGACATGGAAGGTGCCTTCGGCCGCTTCACCGACACCGACCGCGACCTGCTGGGCATGCTGGCCGCGCAGGCGGCGGTGGCGCTGAGCAACGCGCGCTGGGCCGAGGGCCTGGAAGCGCAGGTGGCCGAGCGCACCGCCGAGGCGCGCGCCTCGCAGGCCGCGGCCGAGCAGCGGGCGGCGGAGCTGGCGATCATCAACAGCATCCAGCAGGGCATTGCGGGCAGCCTCGACTTCCAGGGCATCGTCAACCTGGTCGGCGACAAGCTGTGCCAGGTGTTGAACACCGGCGACATCGGCATCCGCTGGGTGGACCATCAAGCTGGCCAATTCCGTTACCTTTACGAAGTCGAACATGGCCAGAGACTGGACGTGCCGCCGCGGGCCCTGCGGCCCACCGACACCGACCGGCGACCCGCGCGGGTGTTCAATTCCCGACAGGAGCAGCTGGCGGCCGGGCAAAGAGCCCTTCCTGGCACCGACCAGTCCCAGAGCATCGTGTCGGTGCAGATCGTCAGCAGCGACCGGGTGATGGGCAGCATCACGCTGGAGGACCACCAACGCGAACACGCCTTCAGCGATTCCGACGTGCGCCTGCTGGAGACCGTGGCCGCCAGCATGGGCGTGGCGTTGCAGAGCGCGCTGCTGTTCGACGAAACCCAACGCCTGCTGAAGGAAACCGAGCAGCGCAACGCCGAGCTGGCCGTCATCAACGCCGTGCAGCAGGCGCTGGCCGGCGAACTGAACATCCAGGGTATCTACGACGCCGTGGGCGACAAGATCCGCGAGATCTTTGGCCAGCGCGACATCGACATCCGCATCATCGAGCCGAAGACGCGCGCGGTGCTCAGCCCCTACCTCTACGAACGCGGGCAGCGCCTGCACCTGCCGCCGCGGCCGCTGCGCGACACCGGCGTGTTGGCGCACCTGGTGCGCACGCGCGAGCCCCTGGTGGCCAACGAGAACATCGAAGCCGTGATCACCCGGGTGGGCAGCGTGCTGGTGCCCGGCACCACGATGGAGAAGTCGGCCGTCTGGGTGCCCCTGCTGGCCGGCGACGAGGTGCTGGGCCTGGTCAGCATGAGCGACATGGAGCGCGAGCACGGCTTCTCGGATTCCGACGTGCGGCTGCTGCAGACCCTGGCCAACGCGATGAGCGTGTCGCTGGAGAACGCGCGCCTCTTCGACGAGACCCAGCGCCTGCTGAAGGAAACCGACGCCCGTGCCGCCGAACTGGCCATCATCAACAGCGTGCAGGCCGGGCTGGCGAACAAGCTGGATGCACGTTCCATCTACGAGCTGGTGGGCGAGAAGCTGCGCGAACTGTTCGACAGCCAGAGCATCAGCATCGCCGGCTTCGACGTCGAGGCGAACCAACGCCACTACCACTACCTGCTCGAGCGCGGGCAGCGGCTTGAGGTGCCCGACGGGCCGATCTCCACGATGGGCTGGCACCTGATCCGCAACGCGCAGCCGCTGGTCATCAACCGCGACATCGACGCGCGCATGGCCGAGATGGGCATCCGGCGCACGACGATCGAGGGCACGGAAAGCAGCCAGAGCCTGGTGCGCGTGCCCATCCTGCGCGACGGCCGCGTGCTGGCCACCATCGGCCTGGACAACATGGACCGCGAGGACGCCTTCAGCGACGCCGACGTGCGGCTGCTGACCACGCTGGCCGGCAGCATGAGCGTGGCGCTGGAAAGCGCGCGCCTCTTCGAGCAGACGCAGACGCTGCTGGCGCAGACCGAGCAGCGTGCCGCCGAGCTGGCGGCGGTGAACGCGCTGGGCCAGGCGCTGAACGCGAAGATCGACCTGGACGAGCTGATCCGCGCGCTGGGCGACCGCATGCGCGAGACCTTCCGCGCCGACATCGTGTACGTGGCGCTGCTGGACGAAGTGGCCGACGTGATCCGCTTCCCGTATTCCTACGGCGAGACGCTCGTCGAGCAGAACACCGGCGAGGGCCTCACCGGCAGGATCATCGAGACTGGCCAGGCGCTGCTGATCAACGAGGACGTGGACGAGGCGGTGGACGCCATCGGCGTGAAGCAGATCGGCGTCCGCGCGGCCAGCTACCTGGGCGTGCCGATCCGCGTTCGCGGCCAGGCCATCGGCGTGATCAGCGTGCAGAGCACGCGGCAGGAGGGCCGCTTCAGCGCCGACGACCAGAAGCTGCTGGAGACCCTGGCCGCCGGCGTGGGCGTGGCCATCCGCAACGCGCAGCTCTTTGCCGAGGCGCAGGAGGCGCGCAGCCAGGCCGAGGCCGCCAACGAGGCCAAGAGCGCCTTCCTGGCCACGATGAGCCACGAGATCCGCACGCCGATGAACGCCGTCATCGGCATGAGCGGCCTGCTGCTGGACACGCCGCTGAACCCCGAGCAGCGCGACTACGCCAGCACCATCCGCGACAGCGGCGACGCGCTGCTGACCATCATCAACGACATCCTCGACTTCTCGAAGATCGAGGCCGGGCGCATGGACATCGAGGCCCAGCCCTTCGACCTGCGCGACTGCGTGGAAAGCGCGCTCGACCTCGTGGCCGCCCGCGCCGCCGAGAAGCACCTGGATCTCGCCTACGTCTACGACGAGGGCGGCGCCGAGGTGCCTGCGGCCGTGAAGGGCGACGTGACGCGCCTGCGCCAGGTGCTGCTGAACCTGCTGAGCAACGCGGTGAAGTTCACCGAGCGCGGCGAGGTGGTGCTGAGCGTGAGCGCAGCCGTGCCCGAGCGCCGGCCCAAGGCGGTGGAGCTGCGCTTCGAGGTGCGCGACACCGGCATCGGCCTCAGCGACGCGGGCCTGGCGCGCCTGTTCCAGAGCTTCAGCCAGGCCGATGCCAGCACCACGCGCAAGTACGGCGGCACGGGCCTGGGCCTGGCCATCAGCAAGCGGCTGGCCGAGCTGATGGGCGGCCGCATCTGGGCCCAGAGCGACGGGCCCGGCCAGGGCGCGCGCTTCGGCTTCACCATCGTCGTGCCGCCGGCCGAGCTGCCCGCCGCCAGCCGCCGCAGCTTCATCGGCCAGCAGCCCGCGTTGCAGGGCCTGCGCCTGCTGGTGGTGGACGACAACGCCACCAACCGCCGCGTGCTCGCGCTGCAGACGGCCAAGTGGGGCATGGTGCCGCAGGACAGCGCGGTGCCCGAAGACGCGCTGCGCTGGGTGCAGCAAGGTCAGCCTTTCGACCTGGCCATCATCGACATGCACATGCCCGGCATGGACGGCCTGGAGCTGGCGCGCGCGCTGCGCCGCGCGGCGCCGAAGCTGCCGCTGGTGCTGTTCAGCAGCCTCGGCCGCAAGGAGGCCGGCGACACCGAGGGCCTGTTCAGCGCCTACCTGGCCAAGCCGCTGCGCCAGAGCCAGCTGTTCGACACGCTGGTGAGCCTGCTGGTGCACGAGCCGGCGCCGAAGGCCGCCACGCGCAGCACGCCACCGAAGACCGACTCGCAGCTGGCGCGGCAGCACCCGCTGCGCATCCTGCTGGCCGAAGACAACGTGGTGAACCAGAAGCTGGCGCTGCGCCTGCTGTCGCAGATGGGCTACCGCGCCGATCTGGCCGGCAACGGCATCGAGGCCATCGAGAGCCTGGCCCGGCAGACCTACGACCTCGTGCTGATGGACGTGCAGATGCCCGAGATGGACGGCCTGGAGGCCACGCGCCGCATCGTGGCGCGCTGGCCCTCGGGCGAACGTCCGCGCATCGTGGCCATGACGGCCAACGCCATGCAGGGCGACCGCGAGGCCTGCCTGGCCGCCGGCATGGACGACTATGTGACCAAGCCGATCCGCGTCGACGAACTGGTTCGCGCCCTGTTGCAGACGCCCGCCCGCACCGCAGAATCCAGCCGATGAGCACGCCCCTGATCGACGCCCAGACCTTTGCCGAACTGCAGGCCAACGCCGGCGACGACTTCGTCGTCGAGCTGGTGGACACCTTCGCCGCCGAGGCGCCCCAGATGCTGGCCGAGCTGCGCAGCAGCTTCGACAGCGGCGCTGCCGAGGCCTTCCGCCGCGCAGCGCATTCGCTCAAGAGCAACAGCAACACCTTCGGCGCCACCCGGCTGGCCGAGCTGGCGCGCACGCTCGAGCTGGGCGGCCTGCCGGCCAGCGCCGCGCCCATCGATGCGCTGGCCGAGGAACTCGGCCGCAGCGTCGATGCCCTGAAGGCGCTCGCCGCCGGAGCCGCCGGTGGCTGAGCGCGGCGCGCGGCTGCTGGTGGCCGACGACAACAAGGTCAACCGCCTGCTGCTGGGCCGCACGCTGGAGCTGCAGGGCCACCAGGTGAGCAGCGCCGACAACGGCCGCCGCGCGCTGGAGATGCTGCGCAGCGAGCGCTTCGACCTGCTGCTGCTCGACCTGGAGATGCCCGAGCTCGACGGCTTTGCGCTGCTGGAGATCGTCGCCACCGACGCCGCGCTGCGCGAGGTGCCGGTCATCGTGACGAGCTCGCTCGAAGGCGTGGCGCATGTCGCACGCTGCATCGAGCTCGGCGCCGACGACTACCTGCACAAGCCCGTGAACCCGGTGCTGCTGAAGGCCCGCGTGAGCTCCAGCCTCGAGAAGAAGCGCCTGCGCGACCAGCAGAAGGCGCTGATGGAGCGCTTCGCCACCAGCGCCGTGGCGCAGGACGTGGCCGCCAGCGGTTTTGCGCTGGGGGGCAAGCGCGTGGTGGCCACGGTGATGTTCACCGACATCCGCGGCTTCACCACGCTCGTGGAGCAGCAGGGCCCCGAGGAGACCATCGAGCTGCTCAACACCTGGTACACGCTGATGTTCGACGCCATCGGTGGCCAGGGCGGGGTCGTCAACCAGATGATCGGCGACGGGCTGATGGCGATCTTCGGCGCGCCGATGCCCGTGCCCGAGGCCGCCGGCGGCGCCCCGCTGGCCGCCGTGCGCGCGGCCCTCGACATGCAGGAGATGGTCACGCTGTTCAACGCCGAGCGGCAGGCCATGGGCCAGGCGCCCATCGCCATCGGCATCGGCATCGCCACCGGCGACGTGATCGCCGGCTACACCGGCACGCAGCAGCGGGCCACGTACACCTGCGTGGGCGACACCGTCAACCTGGCGGCGCGGCTGGAGGGGCACACCAAGGTGGCGGGCCGGACCGTGCTGATGGACGGCGCCACGCAGGCGGCGCTCGAGGGGCGCGTGGCCACCGTGCCGCTGGGCGAGGTGGCGCTCAAGGGCAAGCAGCAGACGGTGGCGGTGTTCGCGTTGTCCGCCTGAGCGGGTGTGAACACCGCACGCGCCGCGCGTGTGGCAGCTCACAGCGCCGCCAGGCCCGGCCCGGCACAGTGCAGGCACGGTGAAGCGATTCACCGCCCACCCACCACCGGAGACCCGCCATGGACATCGCCTTCAACCCCGCCGCCCGCTGGAGTGAACTGACGGCCTGGTTCCTGGGCCGCCCGGCGGCCACGGCCGCGCCAGCCCCGGCCGTGCGGCGTGAGCGCAGCGCCAGCCTGGCCTCGCCCGAGCGCCAGATCGCGGCCGGCAGCACCCTCAAGGTGGAGCAGCCGCTGGGCACCGAGATCGTGTGCCTGACCGGCACGCTCTGGGTCACGCACGACGGCGACGACATCGACCACATCGTCGTCGCCGGCAAGCCCTACGTGGCGCAGCACCGCGGCCGCATGCTCGTGCATGCGATGAGCGAGGCGCGCTGCCTCGTGATCGCGCCGCGCGGCTGAGCGGCGCCACGGCCGCCGGCGGCGCCGATGCGCCGCGTCAGAGCCGCCAGGCCAGCGCCAGCAGCGCGCGCGGGCCGACGTCGCTGGTGGGGCTGTCGCTGTGGATGCGCGTGGCGCTCAGGCTCAGCGGCCCGTGGGTCCAGCTCAGGCTGAGGCTGCCGTAGCCGGCGTCGGCGATGGCCAGGCCGCCGTAGCGCACGCGGCCCAGCCCCAGGTCCAGCGCCCAGCTCGGGCCCAGGCGCTGGTGCCAGCCGAGTTCCTGCTGCCACAGCCGGCCGCGGCCGCGGCCGCCACCCGGCAGCGGGCCGGGATAGGCCGGCACCATCGTCAGCAGCAGCTGCCACCGCCCGGCCCAGTCGAGCGAGGCCGACCACTCCTCGTAGGCCGGCCGCCGCGCGGGGCCGGCACCCAGCACGCGGTAGTGCGTGGCCGCGAGCTGCCAGTCCCAGTCGCCTTCGCCATCGCGGCCGATGCCGGCGCCGAGTTGCGCCTCGACGCCGCCGCGGCGGCGCTGGCGGTCCAGCGTCGACAGGCCGGCGTGCGCGCGCCAGGGGCCGTCGGCGCGCCAGCGCAGGTCGGCACTGGCGACGGCGTCGCCATCGCTCTGGGCCTGGCCGCGCTGCACCTTCTGGGATTGCAGGCCGAGCACCAGATCGGTGTTGCCAACGGCTCGGGCCGGGCTGCCGCACGCCGCCGCCAGCACCAGCACCAGACCGAGTGCCCGGCCCTGCGCCACGCCCGGGGCCAGAATGCCCCTGCACCACCCGCCACGCAGCCGGGCCGGGCCGATGCAACCGGATCGGCCGAATCCGGCACTCAGCACGGTGAGAGACGTTCCGTCATGAACCCTGCATCCGAAGACGCCGACGACGTGGAGTGCCTGCGCGCCAGTGCCCGGGGCGAGCGCGAGGCCTTCGCGCGGCTGTACCGGCGCCACCAGCCGCGGCTGGTGCAGTTCCTGTGGCGTTCGGTCGGCCGCGTCGAGCTGGCCGAGGAGATCGCCAACGACGCGCTGTGGCTGGTGTGGAACCGCGCCGGCGCCTTCCGCGGCGAATCGAAGGTGCGTACCTGGATCACCGGCATCGCGTACCGCTGCATGCTGCGCGCCTGGCGCGACGGCCGGCCGGCCGCCGAGATGACCGCCGCGGAACTGGGCGACTTCAGCTTCGACACGCTGCCGTCACCGGCGTCCGACCACGCCGCCGAAACCAGCGACTGGCTCGGCCGTGGCCTCGCCGCCCTGCCGCCCGAGCAGCGGCTGACGCTGGAGCTGGCGTACCTGATGGGCGAAAGCTGCGAGGACATCGCGGCGATCATGGGATGCCCGGTGGGCACGGTCAAGGCGCGCATGTTCCACGCCCGCGTGCGGCTGCGGAACACGCTGCCGGCGCTGGCGGGCGAGCGCGCCGGCGGCCACGGCCAGGAGAGCCGACATGGTTGAGCAAACGCATACGAACCCGCGCGACCCGCACCGGCGCGCCTGGGACACCATCCCGTGGGTGGTGGCCGGCAGCGCCTCGGCCGATGACGCCGCCTGGCTCGAGCAGCACCTGGCGCAGTGCGATGCCTGCCGCGAGGAGCAGGTGTTCCAGCAGTCGCTGCACCACGCAATGCGGCAGCGCCCGCTGCCGGCCACCGACACCGAGGCGGGGCTGCAGCGGCTGATGGCGCGCATCGACGGCGCCGGCGGCGCGGCCGACGCGTTCGCTGCGGCGAGTGCCACCGCAACCGACCCGCAGCCCGCGCAGCGGCGCGCGTCGTGGCTGCTGCGCGGCCTGGTGGCCGCCGTCGTCGTGCAGGCCGTGGGCCTGGCGACCGCCACCTTCGCGCTCTGGGAGCGCGGCCACGACGGGGCGGCGTACCGCACCTACAGCACACCGGCGACAAGCCGCCCCGCCAGCCTGCGCCTGGTGCCCGCCCCCGGCATGGACATGGGCACGCTGCGCGCGCTGCTGGCCGCGCAGGGCCTGGAGATCGTCGACGCCGCGGCCGACGGCAGCAGCCTCGGCCTCGTGGTCGCGGACGGCCGGGCCGAGACGCTGGCCCAGGCGCTCGCGGCGCTGCGCGCCCACCCCGGCGTGCGCCTGGCCGAGCCCACGGGCCATGCACCGCGCTGAAGGGCCACGGGCCTGGCTGGCGGCCGCGCGCGTGAGTGCGCGCCAACTGCTGGCCATCGGCTGCACGGTGCTGGCCGGTTGCGCCACGCCATCCATGGCACCGCCGGGGCCCCAGCCGCCGCCCGATGCCGCCGCGGCGGGCTATGTCATCGTGGCCGTGGCCGAGGCCGGGCCGCCGCGCCCGGCGGCGGGCAGCGGTGTGCGGGCCGACTACCGGCGCGCCGGCGGCTACAGCGGCAGCGACGCCGCGCTGGGCACGCTGGACGCGCTGAAGCGGGAGCACGGCCTGGTGGAGGTCGACGCCTGGACCATCCTGCCGCTGAAGTGGCGCTGCGCGCTGCTGCAGCTGCCGGCCGGTGGCGACACCGCCGCGCTGCTGGCCCGGCTGGCCGCCGATCCGCGGCTCGCGCTGGCGCAGCCGCTGAACGAATTCCGGACGCTGCTGACGCCCCCGGCGCCCGCCTCGAGCCCCGGTGCAGCGGCGCCGGCCTACGACGACCCGTACCTGTCGCTGCAGACCGGCTTTGCCGCCATCGACGCCGGCTCGGCCCAGCGCAGCAGCCGCGGTGACGGCGTCACGGTGGCCGTGGTGGACACCGCGCTGGACAGCCGCCACCCCGAGCTGAGCCGCAGCCTCCGCGACCCCCGCGACATCCGCGACTTCGTCGGCGGCAACGCCGCCGGCGAGCGGCATGCCACGGCGGTGGCCGGCGTCATCGCGGCGGCCGCCAACAACGGCATCGGCATCGTCGGCGTGGCCCCGGGCGTACGGCTCCTGCCGCTGCGGGCCTGCTGGGGCGACGCCGAAGGCGGCCCGGCGCGCTGCAACAGCTTCACGCTGGCCCGCGCACTGGGCGCGGCGGTGGCCGAGTCGGCCGACGTCATCAACCTCAGCTTGGCCGGCCCGCGCGACCCCCTGCTCGAGCGCCTGGTGGCGCTGGCCCAGGCGCGCGGCAGCGTCGTCGTCGGCGCCGTGCCGCCGCGGGCCGGGCTCGACAGCTTTCCGGCCGCGGTGCCCGGCGTGCTGGCCGTGGCGGCCACCGAGGACGCGCCCGCCGTGCCGGGCGTGCTGCGCGCGCCGGGCCGCCGCGTACTGACGCTCACGCCCGGTGGCGGCTACGACTACGCCAGCGGGCCCTCGCTGGCCACGGCGCACGTCAGCGGCACCGTGGCGCTGCTGCGCGCGCTGGACCGCCGGCTCGACGGGCCGGCGCTGCTGCGGCTGCTCACCGAACCCGCCGCAGCCGGCGGCACGGCATCGCTGAACGCCTGCCACGCGCTGCAGAAGCTGCAGCCGCAGCAGGCGTGCGAGCCCCGCTGAACGGGGCTCGCGGCTTCAAGCTGCTCTCAGCCAGCTTCAGGCAGCGCGGCGGCGGCGCCAGGCCAGGCCGGCAGCCCCCAGGCTCATCAGCAGCAGCGTCGACGGCTCCGGCACCACGGTGGCGGTGAAGTTGGCGTTGTCGGGCGCGAAGTCCGAGATCGCCGCGAAGCCCGCGAACGCGCCGTCGCGCGGCCACACGTTGAAGGTGTAGCTGGCCGGTGCAAAGCCGGTGCTCGGCAGCAGCGTGCCGCTGACGACGCCGGTGATGACGTTGCCGCTGACGGTGACCGAGCCCGCCGGCAGCGCCGTGCCGCCGATGCTGCCGGTGCCATCCGGCCGCAGCAGCACCACGCGGTCGAAGAGCACGCCCGTCAGCCCCTGGGCCGCGAACCCGGCCGTGCCGGCGCCGCGGTTGACGCCCCAGACATAGAAGCCCGTGGGCGTGCTGCCGACGGCCCCGCTCTGGCGGCTGCTGAACGTGAACACGTTGCTGCCGGGGTCGTACAGCACGGTGGCGGCGATGACATCGAGATCGCCCGAGGCGATGCTGCCGGCGAAGCTGGGCAGGAAGTCGCCAGCACGGTCGGTGATGCCGTCCAGCGCGTGGGCCGGGGCGGCCAGCATCAGCGTGGCGGCCGCGGCCACCGCACCCAGGGACAGCGGGCGGACCGCTGTTCGCAATCGAAACATGGTTCGTACTCCTTCGGGTCTTCGGGTTGGGGCACGACCGGGCCCATCCCGGTCGTGCTCCAAGCTGAGTGCCGGGAATACGGGCTCAGGTTGTGCGCGCCTCGCCGAGGGTCGTGGGGGGCTTGAACCAGTCGGCAGCGTCAGGCCGCGGCCGCGCGCGCCTCGAGATCGGCCTTGAGGCCCGGCGCCAGGTTCAGGCGGCGCGCCAGTTCATCCAGGTAGGCGCGCTCCATGGTCGTGGTCTCGTCGACCACCAAGAGGCTGGCCAGGTAGACCTCGGCGGCCATCTGCGGCGAGGTCACGGCGGCCGCGACATCCGCCGGCTCCACCGGCTTGGCCAGTTCGGCGTCGAACCAGGCGCGCGTGGCGGCGTCGGCGTTCAGGCGCGACATCTCGCCCTGCAGCAGCTCGCGCTCGCGGGCATCGAGGTGGCCGTCGCTCTTGGCCGCGGCGATCATGGCCTTGAGCATCGCCTGCGCGTGCAGCTCCATCTGCGGCGCCGGCAGCGCCTCGAACGTGGAGGCGGGCATCGGCGGCGGCACGTAGGGCGCCGTGCCACCAGTGGCCGGCGCCGGGCGCGCCGACTGCTGGGCCTGGTGATCCTGGTACAGCTTCCAGGCCAGTGCGCCCAGGGCCGCCACGCTGCCGTACTTGAGCGCCTTGCCGCCGACGCTGCGCCCGCGCTTGCTGCCCAGCAGCAACCCCAGCGCGCCGCCCACGGCACCGCCGGTGAGGTACTTGCCGATGTCGCCGCCGCCTTGGCCACCCCCACCGGGGCGGGAGGAGCCGGAGCCGGAGCCGGAGCCGAGCATTTGGTTCAGGAGCGCGTGCAGGTTCATGCGAGGGCCTCGTCAGGGCGGGCCCCAGATGGCCCGCGTGGCAGGACTGTAGGACCGCCGGCCCTGGCCTTGCGCGGGCTGCGGAGATCCGGCGCCGCGGGGCTGGCCTTGATCCACCCCGAAAGCCAACCCGGAAACCACCCCTGAAAGCGGCGAGGCCCGACAGAGCCGGGCCTCGTTCATCTCAACGGGCCGCCGCGAGCGGCGACCCGGTTTCCCTGGGGTCAGGGATTACTTCTTCTTCTCTTCCTTCTTCTCTTCCTTCTTGGCTTCAGCCTTCTTGGCGGCGCTGGCGGCCGGCTTGGCGGCGTCGGCCTTGCCGGCGTGCGAAGCGGCTTGGGCGCCGAGGGCGAAGGCGGCCAGGATCAGGGCGGTCAGGGTCTTGGTCATGGTGTCTCTCTCTGGATGAACAGTGGATCGAAGCAGGTGACGCAGCCGACCGCGGAACGGATCCTGGTCGAACCGGCGGTTCGCGCGCCGGTCCCAGAGGGCCGGAGAGCGTGCCAGCCCTCCCACAACGCCCCCACGACGCGTGCGGTTGACAGAGGGTTCCGCGAAATTTATGCGGGTTAACCAGAACAAGACTGGCTCATGCCAGCGCCGCCACCACCTCTGGCGGGGCCTGGACCAACTCGATCAGCACGCCCTCGCCGCCCAGCGGGAACTCGTCGTTGCCCTTGGGGTGGATGAAGCAGATGTCGTGGCCGGCGGCGCCGCGGCGGATGCCGCCCGGCGCAAAGCGCACGCCCTGCGCCGTCATCCAGGCCACGGCGGCCGGCAGGTCGTCCACCCACAGGCCCACGTGGTTGAGCGGCGTGGTGTGCACAGCGGGCTTTCGGTCGGGGTCCAGCGGCTGCATCAGGTCCACCTCCACCGCGGTGGGGCCGCGGCCGAGTTCGCAGATGTCCTCGTCGACGTTCTCGCGTTCGCTGACGAACGTGCTCTTGACGCTGAGGCCCAGCATGTCGACCCACAGTGCCTTGAGGCGCTGCTTGTCGGGGCCGCCGATGGCGACCTGCTGGATGCCGAGGATGCGGAAGGGCTTGGTGTCGCTCATGGGGTCTTCAGGCCGGTTGCAGCGCCGAGAGCGGCACCGTGTGTTCGTGCAGCACCTGGTTGGCCTCGCCGCGCAGCGACAGCGTCAGCTCGCCGGCGGGAAAGTCGAGTTCCACCAGGCCGTAGTGGCGGGCCACCACCAGCGGGCCCACGCGGTTGGGGCCGGGCTCGCGGGCGTTGGCCCAGGGGTGGGTGACGCCGCTGGAGGTCATCTCCCACAGCGGGTAGCCGGCCTCCGGGCCGCCGTGGTGGTACAGGCCGCCGATGTGGCGGTCACCGGAGACCAGCACCACGCCGCGCGCACCGCTGGCGCGCACGGTGCGGAAGAAGCGCTCGCGCTCCATCGGCAGGTTGCCCCAGCGCTCGAAGCCATGGCCGTCGGCCAGCAGCTGGATGCTGCTGACGACCACGTGGGCGTCGGCCAGCTCGCGCAGGCGCTGCGCCAGCCAGGCCCACTGCGAATCGCCGAGCATGGTCTTGGCCGGGTCGGGGTCGGGCAGGTAGCGCTCCCGGCCGGGCGCGCCGCGCTGGTCGGTGGGCTTGAGTGCGCTGCGCCACCAGCGGGTGTCGAGAAGCAGCAGCTGCACGCGGCGGCCGCCCTGCTGCAGCCAGCGGGCGTGGTACAGCCCGTCGCGCCGGCGGCGTTCGTCGTCGGCCGGCACGGCCCAGAACTCGAGGAACGCTTCCTTGCTCGCCTGACGGTGCGGGAACTCGGCGCCGCCGTCGTTGAGGCCGTAGTCGTGGTCGTCCCAGATCGCGCTGTGCGGGATGCGCTCGCGCAGCCGGCGGAAGCTGTCGACGCGGGCCTGCGTGGCGTAGGCGGCGCGCAGGGCGGCGATGTCGAAGGGCTGCTGGCTCGCGTAGACGTTGTCGCCGGCGAAGACGACGTGATCCGGCGCCTCGGCCAGCACCGCGTCCCACACCGGCTGCGGCTGGGTCTGGTCGGTGCACGACGCCACCGCGATGCGCAGCGCGCCACGGCCGGCGCTCGAGGGCTGCATCGGTGTGGCGCAACCCGCCAGCGCCATGCCGGCGGCCGCCGTGCCCAGCAGCACACGGCGGCGCGAGCGGTCGTGCGGGTGATTCACTGGAAGCTCAGGATGGGCTGGTCGACGGCGAGGCTCTCGCCCTTCTTCGCCAGCAGCTCGCCCACCGTGCCGTCCTGCGTGGCGGTGAGGATGTTCTCCATCTTCATCGCCTCGATCACCGCCAGCCGCTCGCCGGCCAGCACCTTCTGCCCCGGCTGCACGGCCAGGTCCACCAGCAGCCCCGGCATCGGCGACAACAGGAACTTGCTCAGGTCGGGCGGCGCCTTGTGCGGCATCAGCTTGAACAGCTCGGCCGCGCGCGGCAGCAGCACCAGCGTATCGACCTGCGTGCCGTCGTGCGCCACGCGGATGGCCAGCGGGTTCCTGGTGCCGCCACGCTCGACCTGCGCGGTGAAGGGCCGGCCGTTGCACGTGCCCTGCATCAGCAGGCTGCCCAGCGGGCTGGCGCTGGCGATGGTGTAGCGGCGGTCGGCCACGTGCACGGTGGCCTCGCTCCGCGCCGCGTCGAAGCCGTCGATGCGCACCGGGTGGTGGTGGTGCGCGCCGTCCTTGCCGAGCGCGACCACCACGAGGTCGGGCAGGTTGCGCACCTCGTGGCCGTCGAGCTGCCCGCTGATGCCGGCCGAGCGCTCGCGTGCCTTGCGGCGCACCCAGGCCGCCAGCGCCACCAGGAACATCGGGTCGGCATGCGGCACGTCGGCGGCCGAGAAGCCCTTGCCGTAGTGCTCGGCGATGAAGCCGGTGGTGAAGTCGCCCGAGACGAACTTCGGGTGCGCCAGCAGCGCCGCCTGGAACGGGATGTTGCTGCTGATGCCGCGGATGACGAAGCCGTTGAGCGCCTCGCGCATCTTGGCGATGGCCTCATGACGGTCCTTCCCGTGCACGATGAGCTTGGCGATCATCGAGTCGTAGAACATCGGGATCTCGCCGCCCTCGTACACCCCCGTGTCCACGCGCACGCCGAAGCGCCCCGGCTCGGCCTGCACCATGCTCGTCTCCGGGGGCTGATAACGCACCAACCGGCCGGTGCTGGGCAGGAAGTTGCGGAAGGGGTCTTCCGCGTTGATGCGGCACTCG
>JAIXTY010000334.1 GCA_027483705.1 Rubrivivax sp. | reverse complement strand
GCCGCGTGGAACTACTTCATGAGCCTGAAGAACCCCACCAACGACGAGTTCGTCAAGAAGTGGGCCGCGTACGCCAAGGCCAAGAACATCGCCGGCCACAAGGACAAGCCGCTGACGAACGACCCGATGGAGGCCACCTACATCGGCATCAACATGTGGGCGCAGGCCGTGGCCAAGGCCAAGACGACGGACGTCGACAAGGTGCGCGCGGCCATGTACGGCCAGACCTTCAAGGCGCCGAGCGGCTTCGTCGCCACGATGGACAAGGAGAACCACCACCTGCACCGCCCCGTGTTCATCGGCGAGATCAAGGCCGACGGTCAGTTCAACGTGGTCTGGAAGACCAAGGGCCCGGTCGTCGCCGACCCCTGGAGCGACTACATCGCCGAGAACAAGGGCAAGAAGAACGTGCCCGTGATGGCCAAGAAGTAAGCCGCGCGTGATGAGGGGTCTGAAGGGGGAGCATCGCCAGCAAGCGGCACGCATCGGCGGCTGGTTGCTCACGGTGGTGCTGGCGGCGTTGGCCTGCGGGCTGATGCTGCTGGCCAGCCCGGCCCACGCGCTCACCCCCGAGCAGGCCCTGCGCATGGCCCAGGGCGACAGCGACGAACGCCTCGCCGCCCTGGCCGAGGCGGTGGCCGCCACCGACCCGGCCGCCGACAAGACGCTCGGCACCTACATCGAGGCGCTGCTCGCCGACGAAGTGAAGTTCGTCGGCGGGCGCGCCTTCATCTTGCAGGGCAGCGCCGTGCGCGACGCCGCCACCGGCCAGGCGGCCACGCTGCCCGAGGGCGCCGAAGACGTGGTCAACAACAACCGGCTGCGCCGCGCGCTGGAAGCGGCGCGCTCGGCGCTGCAGCTGTTTTCCACCGACACGGCCGAGCGTTCGCGCGCCATCACCGGCCTGAAGGACAGTGCCGACGAGGCGATGCTGCCGCTCATCGACAAGGCCCTGGCCGCCGAGCGCGAGCCGGCGCTGAAGGAGCAGATCCAGCAGCTGCGCGCCAGCGTGCTGGTGTCGAGCAGCGAACCCGCGCGCCGGCTCGATGCCGCGCGCCTGCTGGCCGAAAGCCCGCAGCCCGCCACGCGCGCCCTGCTGCTCGAGCGCCTGGGCGTGGAAGACGACGCCGGTGTGAAGGCCGCACTCACGGCCTCGCTCGCGGCGGTGGAGTCGCGCCTGGCCTGGGGCGAGCGCCTGGGCGTGCTGTTCACGGGCCTGAGCCTGGGCAGCATCCTGCTGCTGGTGGCGCTGGGGCTGGCCATCACCTACGGGCTGATGGGCGTCATCAACATGGCGCACGGCGAGCTGATGATGATCGGCGCCTACGCCACCTTCGTGGTGCAGAACCTGTTCCGCAGCTACCTGCCGCCGGGGCTGTTCGACTTCTACGTGCTGGCGGCGATTCCGGTGAGCTTTCTGGTGGCGGCCGGCGTGGGCGCGCTGCTCGAGAAGAGCGTGATCCGCTGGCTCTACGGCCGGCCGCTCGAAACACTGCTGGCCACCTGGGGCATCAGCCTCATCCTGATGCAGACGGTGCGCACGATCTTCGGCGCGCAGAACGTGGCGGTGGAGAACCCCTCGTGGCTGTCGGGCGGCGTGCAGGTGCTGCCCAACCTGACGCTGCCCTACAACCGCATCGCCATCCTCGTGTTCGCGGCGCTGGTGCTGGTGGGCGTGGCGCTGCTGATCAGCCGCACGCGGCTGGGCCTCTTCGTGCGGGGCGTGACGCAGAACCGCCGCATGGCCAGCTGCGTGGGCGTGAACACGGCGCGCGTGGACACCTACGCCTTTGCGCTGGGTGCCGGCATCGCCGGCCTGGCGGGCTGCGCGCTCAGCCAGGTGGGCAACGTGGGGCCGGACCTCGGCCAGGGCTACATCGTCGACAGCTTCATGGTCGTGGTGCTGGGCGGCGTGGGTCAGCTCGCCGGCACCGTGTATGCGGGCCTGGGCTTGGGGGTGGTGAACAAGCTGCTCGAAGGCTGGCAGGGCGCGGTGATGGCCAAGATCATCGTGCTGGTGCTCATCGTGCTCTTCATCCAGAAGCGGCCGCAGGGCATCTTCGCCCTCAAGGGCCGGAGCGCCGACTGATGAGCACCCCGCTCGGACTGCGCGGCTGGACCGCGGTGCTGACTGCGGTGCTCGTCATCGCCGTCGTCGTGCCGGTGCTCAACCTGGTGGTGCCCGCCGACAGCGTGCTGCACCTCGATGACTTCTACGTCAGCCTGGCCGGCAAGATCATCTGCTACGCCATCTGCGCGCTGGCGATGGATCTCATCTGGGGCTACACCGGCATCCTCTCGCTCGGCCACGGCCTCTTCTTCGCGCTCGGTGGCTACGCGATGGGCATGTACCTGATGCGGCAGATCGGCACCGACGGCCAGTACCGCAGCACGCTGCCCGACTTCATGGTGTTCCTCGACTGGAAGGAACTACCCTGGCACTGGGCGGTGTCCGACAGCTTCGTGCTTCAGATGCTGCTCGTGGTGCTGGTGCCGGGGCTGCTGGCCTTCGTGTTCGGCTTCTTCGCCTTCCGCTCGCGCATCAAGGGCGTGTACTTCAGCATCATCACGCAGGCGCTCACGTTCGCGGCGATGCTGCTCTTCTTCCGCAACGAAACCGGCTTCGGCGGCAACAACGGCTTCACCGACTTCAAGCGCATCCTCGACGTGCCCATCGACCAGAAGATGAAGGTGCTGCTCTTCGTGCTCAGCGGCCTGGTGCTGGTGGGCTTCTTCCTGATGAGCCGCTACATCGTGCACAGCAAGGCCGGGCGCGTGCTGCAGGCCATCCGCGACGCCGAGACGCGCGTGATGTTCAGCGGCTACGACCCCGTGAAATACAAGCTCGCGATCTGGACGCTCAGCGCCGTGATGTGCGGCGTGGCCGGGGCCCTGTACGTGCCGCAGGTGGGCATCATCAACCCCGGCGAGATGAGCCCGGCGGCCAGCATCGAGATCGCCATCTGGGCCGCGGTGGGCGGGCGCGGCACGCTGATCGGCCCGATCATCGGCGCCTTCTTCGTGAACGGCGCGAAGAGCTGGTTCACGGTCACGTTCCCGGAGTTCTGGCTGTTCTTCCTGGGCGCGCTGTTCATCGCGGTGACGCTGTTTCTGCCGCAAGGTTTGCTCGGCCTGTGGCGCAAGCTGATGAACCGCGGCAAGGGAGGCGAGGCATGACGCCGGACCTGATGGAAGCCGGCGCGCGTGCCCGCGCCGCCTACGAAGCCCGCACCGCCACCGTCACCAAGGGCGCCGGCTTCGGCCGCCCGGTGGCCGAGGGCGAGGTGGTGTTCACGCAGGGCGTGGCGCTGTACGTGGACGGCATCACCGTCAGCTTCGACGGCTTCAAGGCGTTGAACGCGCTGAGCCTGACCATCGACGTGGGCGAGCTGCGCTGCATCATCGGCCCCAACGGCGCGGGCAAGACGACGATGATGGACTGCATCACCGGCAAGACGCGCCCCGACAGCGGCCGTGTCTCGTTCGGCAGCAACGTCGACCTGCTGCGCCTGACCGAGCCGCAGATCGCGCAGGCCGGCGTCGGCCGCAAGTTCCAGAAGCCCACCGTCTACGAGCCGCTGACGGTGTGGCAGAACCTCGAACTCTCCCTCAAGGCTGACCGCAGTGTGCGTGCCGGCCTGTTCGCCAAGTTGAGTGGCGCGCAGCGCGACCGGCTCGACGAACTGCTGGTGCTGATCCACCTCAAGGACGAGGCCCACCGCACGGCCGGCCTGCTGAGCCACGGCCAGAAGCAGTGGCTCGAGATCGGCATGCTGCTGGCGCAGGACCCGAAGCTGCTGCTGCTCGACGAGCCCGTGGCCGGCATGACGGACGAGGAGACCGAGCGCACGGCGCAGCTCTTCCTCACGCTCGAAGGCCAGCACTCACTGGTGGTGGTGGAGCACGACATGAGCTTCGTCGCGGCGCTCACCGAAGGCCGCAAGAAGGTGACGGTGCTGCACGAGGGCTCGGTGCTGGCCGAAGGGCTGCTGTCGGACGTGCAGAACAACGAGAAGGTCGTCGAGGTGTACCTTGGCCGCTGAAGCTGGCACGCCGCTGCTGCAGGTGCAGGGCCTGAACCAGTACTACGGCGGCAGCCACATCCTGCGCGATGTGTCGATCGAGGCGCGCGTGGGCGAGATCACCGTCATCCTGGGCCGCAACGGCGTGGGCAAGACGACGCTGCTGAAGAGCCTGATGGGCGTGGTGGGCGTCAAGACCGGCAGCATCACGCTCGCCGGCACCGACATCACGAAGCTCCCCGCCTACGAGCGCGTGCGCGCCGGCATCGGCTACGTGCCGCAGGGCCGCGAGATCTTCGGCCGCCTGACGGTGGACGAGAACCTGCGCATGGGCCTGGCGTCGCGGCCTGGCAGCACGCCGCTGCCGCCGGCGCTGTTCGAGCTGTTCCCGGTGCTGAAGCAGATGATCGGCCGCCGCGGGGGCGATCTCTCCGGCGGCCAGCAGCAGCAACTCGCCATTGCGCGGGCACTGGCCGCGGGGCCGCGTTTGCTGATGCTCGACGAGCCCACCGAGGGCATCCAGCCCAGCATCATCAAGGACATCGGCCGCGCGTTGCAGAGGCTGGCGCGCGAGGGCCTGGACGGCCAGCCGATGGCGGTGCTGCTGGTGGAGCAGTACTACGACTTCGCCGAGGAGCTGGCCGACCAGTACCTGGTGATGGAACGCGGCGAGGTGGTGATGCGCGGCCGTGGCGCCGACATGCCGGCCGATGGCGTGAAGGCGCGGCTGGCGATCTGAACACCGGCCCCACAGGCCGTGCGGCAAGCGACGGACCCCGCCGCCCGTCAATGCCATCATGGGGCGATGCGTCCCCACCCAACACCCAGGCCTCTGGCTCGCCATCGCAGGCGGGCCCTGGCGCTGATCGGGGCGTTTGCCCTCACGAGCGCCGCCATGCCCAGCCAAGCCATCGAAGAGCCCGTGTACGAGGTGGTTCGCCAGATTGCGAGCCAGCCCGACGCCATCGAACTGCGCCAGTACGCCGCCTACACGGTGGCCGAAGTCATGGTGCCCGGCCCGGCTGCCGATGCCGGCGGGCAGGCGTTTCCCATCCTCGCCGGCTACATCTTCGGCAAGAACAAGGGCGAGCGCCGCTTCGAGATGACGGCGCCGGTGACGCAGACCGCCGCGCCCGTGAAGCTGCCGATGACGGCCCCGGTCACGCAGACCGCGGCGCCCGGTGGCTACCTCGTGCAGTTCGTGCTGCCGCGCGGCGTGACGGTGGCCACCGCGCCCGAGCCGCTGGACGCGCGCGTGCAGCTGCGCGAGGTGCCGCCCAGCCGTGTGGCCGTGATCCGCTACTCGGGGCGCTGGTCGGCGGCGAACGACGCCGAGCACCTGGCCCGCCTGCACGACGGCCTGCGCAACGCCGGCCTGGCCTGGGCGGGCGAGCCGGTCTACTCGCGCTACAACGCGCCGTTCACGCCGTGGTTCATGCGGCGCAACGAGATCTGGCTGGCGCTCGAGCCGGGCGGTTGACGGGCGCTGTTCCCCCACGAACCAGGGGATGCCGGACCTGGCGCCTCGCGCCGGCATAACGCCCGCGTGACGCCGCGCGCCACACACTGAAGCCCGTATCAGCCGCAGACGAGGTTGCCATGCCCATGACGTTCAAGCTTCCGTGCCGCCCGTACCTAGCCCGAGCCGGCTTTGCTGCCGTGCTGGCCGTGGCGATGGCGGGCCCGGCTCATGCCGTCGACATCCGCTTCACCATCGACGGCACCGTCACCAGCCCGACCCCCACGCTGGGCTACGCCCCGGGTACGGTGGTCAGCTTCACCTGGATGCTGGACGACGCCGCCATCGCCTTGGCCCGGTACTCCGGGCCGGGGCCGAGTTGCTGCAGCGGCAGCTTTGCCTGGTACCAGGACTTCTTCTCCACGACGCCGCACCTGTGGTCGTCGATCACCGGCACCGGCCTCACCGGCGCCTGGCAACCGGCCTCGACGAACGACACCAGTGACGTCTTCATCAGCGCCGGCACCTTCCCGCAGCCCTACAACGCCAGCTTCGGCATGCAGGCCCAGCACATCGGTGGGCTCGGCAGCGGCCTGCAGGTGAACGGCCTCAATGTCACCGGCGTGCAGATGAATGCGGTCTACCGGGGGCTCGACGCCGTCGGGGTGCTCGGCACCGGCGCCTTGTTCGGCGGGTCCCCGCCGGATCCGATCGCGCTGTTCTCGGCCGTGGCGGGCACCTACGCGGTCGACCGCACCTTCTCGGACTTCGGCTCGATCTGGGCCAACGGCCCCGGCGGCGGCCAGTTCAGGTTCCGGATCGACAGCCTGACCATCGCCACGGCCGTGCCCGAACCCGGCACCTGGGCCCTGTGGGCGGCGGGGTTGGCCGTGTGCGCGGCATCGCGGCGCCACCGCCGCGCACAGCGCATGGAGCGTTGACGATGAAGGCAGCAAGAACGGGCGCGGCACTGATGCTGTGCGCCACCCTGGCAGTGGGTGTGGCCGAGGCCGCGCCGGCGGTGGGCACGGGATCGGTCTCTTTCGTCAGCGTGAGCGGAGGCCCGATCGCCGAAGGGTCGACCTTCGATTTCTTCCTGGCCCGGTGGGTCAGCGGGACAGGAGACTTCAGCGCGATTCCTTCAGCACTTGTGCTGACGACCAGCCCCGTCACGGCCACCCTGGGTGCGGCCGTCAGCTTTGGTGCTGAGTTCGGCAGCTTTGTGGGCTCGGTGTCCGATGTCGACTTCACGAGCAGCACCGAAGGCGTTGTCCTCGACGTCGACGCGCTCGGCACCTTCACGCCTGGCGGCAGCCTGGGCGGCCTGGAGGCCACGTCGATGACACTGAGCTTTCGGGCCGAGACCTTGAGCAGTGGCGGCACGGAAGCCCGCTACGTGTACAGCTTCGGCACGCCGCCGGGCACCCACGGCGTGCCGGCACCGGCGACCGCCGGCCTGGTGGCCGCGGCCCTGGCGGGCCTGCTGCTCTCGCGCCGCGCCGCGCCGCTCAGGGCCTGATCACCTGCCAGCGCTCGTAGCCCGCCGCCGCGTTGGCGTCGCGCAGCACGGTGTCCATGTGGCGCTGGTGCTCCAGGCCCACGCCCTGCGGCGCCGGGCCTGGCTGGTAGAGCCACTCGGTGCTCTGGCGGCCGGTGTCGCTGTCGCGTACCACGACCGTGCCGCGCAGGTGGTGGCCCCAGGCGGTGCTGAGGCGGTCCTGCGAGGCTTCGCGGTCGGCGTGGGTGCTGCGCAGGATGTCGTTGGTCTCGCGCAGGCTCTTCGCGGCCGACACCAGGCGCTCCATCAGCACCGACTTGTCCACGCTCCAGGAGTTCCAGATGCGCAGCATCACCGGCAGCGCGTGCGGGTACAGCTCGGTCGGCGCGTAGACCTCGCTGGTGTAGTACAGCCAGCTGCCGTTGGCCATGACGCCGCCGGCGGCCACGAGCGAGAGCTTGCGGTAGGGCCGGTTGCCGACGCTGCCGATGCCGTCGGAGGCCACGAGCGCGGCGTTGAAGCCGCTGAAGGCGATGCGCTCGGCTTCGCGCACGGCCGTCACGCGCACCACGGGCGCCCCTTGCGACGCGACGAAGCGCTCGATCTGCGGCTGCACGGCACGGAAGGCGGCCAGCGGGTCGCCGGTGGCGGGCGCCACGAAGGTCTGCACCGGCAGGCCGCTGGCGGCGATCATCTGCGCCACCTGCGGCGTGGTGATCGGTGCCGCGCCGCCCAGCGACACCACCTCGCCCTGTGGGCCGACGATGTCCACCGAGCCCTGGCCCTGGCCCACGATGCGCCAGCCTTGCGGCAGCTCGAGCTGGCCGGTGCCGAACGACTGGCGCTGCCAGGGCAGGTTGCGGTAGGGCGAGGGGCCGGCTGAAGGCGCTGGCGTGCCGCCCGCGCCATCGGCCGCAGCCAGCAGCCGCGGGCCGCTCTGCGCCAGCCGCGCGGGCTCGTCGAGCGCCACCGTCACCGTGTGGCGCTGCGTCGTGGCCTGCACCAGCAGCACACCCTGCACCAGCACACCCTGGCGATGACCGGCAAAGGACAGGTACGCGCCGCTGTCGTCACGCGCGACCATGCCGCCCAGCACGCGCGGCGGGCGGTCCAGCAGCGCGCCGGCCATCGAGGGCACGGCCTGGTCCGCCAGCTGGCGCGCACCGGCCTTGCCGGTGCCGCTCCGCACCCACACCTGGCCGCTGCCCGCCTGGTGCGGCACCGCTTGCCAACGCGCCGTGGTGCCGGGTGAGGGCTGTGCCAGGGCCGCCGTCAGCAGCCCGGCCCACAGCAGCAGCGCCTTCACGCCCAGGCCCAGAAGGGCTGCCCGCTTGCCGGCCTCAGGCACGGCGGCGCGCCACGAAGCCGGCCACCGCCACGCCCGCCAGCCACAGGCCCAGCGTGCCGGGCTCGGGCACCGCGCTCACGGTGCGCACGAAGGCGCAGGCCTCGCTCTGGTCGGGGCAGGAGCGGGCGATGTCGATGCCGTTGCTGAAGAGCGTCTCGCCCAGCGCGTCCTGGCCGGTGAAGCCGAGCGTGACGCCGGCCGTGTAGAAGCGGTAGCTGCCGGGATCGGCGCCGCCCGCCTTGGGCGTGAAGCGGCCGAGCAGGAACTCGGTCGACGCACCCGGCGCCAGGTTGAAGCTGCTCGGGCCCACCAGCGACGGCGGCCCGTCTTCGCCGCCGAACCAGAAGTTGAAGCTGTAGCTGGCACCCGGGCCGCAGTCTTCGCCCGTGAAGTTGCCGCTGCAGACGTAGAACACGTTCAGGAAGGCGCCCGTGATGGTGGCGAAGTCGCGCAGTTCCGTCGCGCCGGTGACGGGGTCGTACCACGTGCCTTGCGTCGGCAGGTCGGCGGTGTCGAAGCCGCTGAGCGGATCGCTCGAGAACACCAGCGGCGGCGAGTCGGCATCGAGCTCCAGGCGCATCAGCACGTCGATGGTCTCGTCCGCCGTCGCGGTGCCGGTGGGCGCCACGAAGGCGAGGCTGCCGTAGGGCAGCGCGGCCTGGGCGGCGGGTGCCAGGGCCCCGGTGACGACGACAAGGGCGGCGGCAGCGAGGGCGGTGATGCGGTTCATGGTGAGAGTTCCTCCGTGATGTGCCGTGAATGTGCGCAAGCGCCCGTCACCCGGGCGTCATCGGCGGCGGAGCGCCCTGCCTGGCAGGGCAGTGCGCGGCGTGCGCCAGAAGGTCGGGCTGCCAGGCCTCCGCGCGGCAGTGCACGCAGCTGAAGGTGCCGCCCAGCGGGCCGTCGGGCGTGTAGATCAGCAACTGCTGGCCGGGCAGCAGCCGCGTCGGCAGGCCCGGCCCGGCATGCGGCGGGGCGGGTGGCGGCGGGGGCTGGCGGGGTGCCATGGCCGATACAGTCGGCGCAGCGGCGTCACCAGCGCGTCAACCGGCCCGCGCGGCCACGCTCACTCGGGGGCTTGCCGCCTCAAGTGCCCCTTTGCGATGCTGGCCCCATCACCCTGTCACCCATGAACGACCCGACCCCAGAGCCCCCCGTGCGGCTGCAACTGCACGGCGCGGCGGCGTGGCGGGTGGGCGATGGCGCGCCGCAGCCACTGGAACGCAAGCACGCCGCGCTGCTGGCCTGGCTGTGGCTCGAGGGCCCGACGCCGCGCTCGCGCCTGGCCGGGCTGCTGTGGCCCGAGGCGTCGGAAGAGCGCGCCCGCGGCAACCTGCGCCAGCGCCTGCTGAAGCTGCGGCAGGAGGCCGGCGACCTGCTGGACGACCAGGCCGGCGTGCTCTCGCTCAAGCCCGGTGTGCAGATGCAGGAGCCCGAGCCACCCGGCGCCCTGCTGCTGCAGGCGCTGGAGTTCGACGACTGCGAGGCCCTTGCCCGCTGGCTCGACGGCCGGCGCGAGGCCGCGCGCGAGCGCCGCAAGCGCGAATGGCTGGCCGAGGTGCGCGAGGCGGCGTCGTCGCAGCGCCTCGATGACGCGCTCTACGCCGCCGACCAGCTGCTGCAGGCCGACCGCGAAAGCGAAGAGGCCTACCGCGTGCTGATGGAGGTGTCCTACCTGCGCGGCGACCATGCCGCGGCGCTGAGCGCCTGGGACCGCTGCCGCGACATGCTGCGCCAGCTGTACGGCGTGATGCCCAGCGCGGCCACGCAGCAGCTGGGCCAGACCATCCTGCACACCGCGCGCGAGGCGCAGGCCGCGCAGCAGGCCTGGGCGCCCACGCCGCAGGCCCGCCAGCCGCTGCCACCCAGCGTGCTGCGCCCGCCGCAGCTGGTGGGCCGCCAGGCGGCGTTGCAGGCGCTGGTGGACGGCTGGCACGCCGGCCAGGTGCTGGTGGTGGCCGGCGTGGCGGGCGTGGGCAAGAGCCGGCTGCTGGCCGACTGGCAAGACACGCTCGGCGGCCCGGGGCCGGCCGCTGCGGCCGCAGCCGCACGGCCCGGCGACGCCGTGCTGCCCTATGCCTCGCTCAGCCGCTTGCTGCTGAGCGCCGTGGATCGCTTCCGCCCGCCGCTGGACAGCGCGCACGCGCACCAGGCCGCGCGCCTGTTGCCACGCCTGGCCACGCTGTCGGGCCTGCCGGCCGAGCCGGTGCAGACCGACTACGAGCGCACGCAGTCGCTGCTGGCGCTGGCCCGCCTGCTGGGCGACTGCGCGGCGGCCGGCTGCCGCGCCTTCGTGCTGGACGACCTGCAGTTCGCCGACCCCGCCAGCCTGGCCGCCCTGCGCGTGCTGGCCGAGCCCGGCCGCCACGGCACCGCACTGCCGTTTGCGCTGGCCCTGCGGGCCGACGAAGCCGGCCCCGAGGTGCAGACGCTGCTGCGCGGCCTGGCCGAGGCCGGCTCCGTCACCCGCGTGGAGCTGCAGCCGCTGGCTGCCGACGAGGCCGCGGCCTTGCTCGCCTCGTTGCAGGTGCCCGCGCTGGATGACGGCGATTGGGCCGCGGTCATCTGGCGCCAGGTGGGCGGCAACCCGGCCTTCCTGCTGGAGTCGGTGAAGCTGCTGCTCAGCAGCGCCGACGCGCCGCAGGGCCACCGGGGCGACGGCCCGCTGCCACTGCCGCCCAGCATCGAGGCCGTCATCCAGCGCCGCATCGAGCTGCTCAGCCCACGCGCGCGTCACCTGGCGCAGCTGGCGGCCATTGCCGGCAGCGGCTACAGCGTGCAGCTGGCGGCGGCGGCACTGGCCTGCGCGCCCATCGAGCTGAGCGAGCCGCTGCGCGAGCTGGAGCTGCGCCAGGTGTTCTATGGCCGCCAGTTCGTGCACGACGTCATCGCCAGCGTCACCGAGCGCAGCGTGCCGGCGGCGGTGGCCGAGTTCATGCACCGCTTCGTGGCCGAGCACCTGCAGCAGCACGGTGGCGATGCCGCTCACATTGCCAGTCATTGGTGCGCCTGCGGCGAGTGGCGGCGTGCCGGCCAGGCGTTTGTGCAGGCGGCCGAGGCTGCGCGCGCGCAGGCGCTGGCCAACGAGCAGGCCGCGCTGCTCGACCAGGCCGTGGCCGCCTTCGAGCGCGACCCGGCCGCGCACGATGAGCTCTTCGAGGCCCTGGCCGAGCGCGCCAACGTCTTCGAGTCCGCCGGGCACGAGAGCCTGCGCCCTCGCTTCATCGAGCGACTGCGTGCGCTGGCACGCACCGAGCTGCAGCAGCTGAACGTGCTGAACCACCACAACGGCTGGCTCGTGAATCTGGCGCAGCCCATCGACGAGGCCGCCATCGAGGCCGCCATTCCGCGCGCCGCGGCGCTGGGCCAGCCGGAGCTGGGCTGGTGGCTGGCGCGCATGCTGGGCCTGCACTGGGCCATGAACAACCGCGCCGACGACGGCCTGGCGCTGCTGCTGACCCAGGAGCCCTGGATCGAAGGCGAGGCCGACGCCGCCGAGCGCGCCTCGTATCGCCAGACACGCTCCAGCATCTTCGCCTTCGGCGACCGCCTGGCCGAAGCCGTGGCCGAGGGCCGCCAGGCGCTGGCCGCGTACACCGAGGCGCAGGACTGGCCCAACGCGCTGCCGGCCTTCAGCAACCTGGGCGTCATGCACTACTGGCGCGGCGAGATCGACGACGCACACGCCGTGCTCAGCCAGGCGCGCGAGATCCGCGAGCGCCTGTACGGCAGCGCCGGCAGCGGCATCAAGATCGACGTGCACCTGGGCGCCGTGCTTTACGAACGCGGCGATCACGCCGCCGCGCAGGCCCTGCTCGAAGGCGCGGTGGCCGAGATGGCGAACTGGCCCGACAACGAGTACACGCGCACCGACCGTCTGCTGGCGCACAACCACCTGGCGCAGATGTTCATCGCACTCGGCCGCGCCGACGAAGCCGCCGCGGTGTTGGCACAAGACGCCACCGGCGTGGCCGACCGCTTCTACGGCCGGCGCCTGACGCTGCGGCTGCGCTGGCAGCGTGTGTTCGGCCAGGTGGACGTGGCGCTGCGCGCCGAGCTGCAGGCCCTGGTGACGCGGCTGGCCTCGCCCTTCAACCGCGCGCTGATGGAGCTGGAGCTGCTGCGCCACGCGCCACCCGCACAGGCCCTGGCCGAGGCCCGGCGCCTGGCCGCCAGCGCCGTGGCGCAGCAGCGGCCGGGCCTGCAGCTGCACGCGGTGGTGCTGGCCGCGCAGGCGGCGCAGCGCGCGGGTGACACGGGCACAGCGCGGGCGCTTGCGCAGCAGGGGCACGAGCTGATGCAGCGCTGCACGCCCTTCGACCTGCCGCTGGCCGAGGCGCAGGCGGCGCTGGCCGCTGCGGCCTGACACCACCGGCGCCACCGGCCCCGCCGTCCCGTGCGGCAGCGCACCGACGAGGCGGCCGCCCGGGCACGAAGCTCGTTATCGGTCCACTGCACCCGGAGACGCCCGCCATGAACCTGATCGCTCGACTTGCCGCCGCGACTGCGGCGGTGCTGGCGCTCGCCACGCTTGGCGCCTGTTCCAAGGCGCCGCCGTCCGGCGTGGCCACCGCGCCGATGGCGGCAGCCAGTGCCAACGTCAGCGACATCGACGTCACCGAGCACGTGAAGACCACGCTGCTGCAGACCGAGTCGCTCAAGGGCCAGGAGATCGCGGTCGTCACCACCAATGGCGATGTGCGCCTGACCGGCACCCTGGCCACGCAGGCGCAGATCGATGAGGCGCTGCGCATCGCGCGCGCGGCCGAGGGCGCGCACACCATCCACGACGAGCTGACGCTCAGAAAGTAGGGGCGCGGCGCCATCAAGGCCGAGGCCTGCGACGTGTGCAAGGTCGTCGCCAGCCCGGAGCCCCGCTGCGGCCGTCGGCGGGAGTGAAGGCGCCCGGCAGCGGTTCCGCCTCAATCCATCGCCGCCACCCTCAATCCGTCGCGGATCGGCACTCGCGGGGCCTTGGGCTGCCTACAGTGGGACATCGTGGATGCGGACTCGCTGCATCCACGCACCTGTGCAGCGCAAGAAGGCTCCCATGACCCACCGCCGCCTCGTTGGCATCACCGCATCGACCGCGTTCGGCTTTCTGCTGGCCCTGGCCAGCGGCACGGCCGCCGCCGCCGCCCCGCCCGGCGTGCCCGCCCGCCTGGGCGAGGTGTTGACCACCGCTCAGGCGCAAGGCTTCGCAGGCGAGGTGCTGGTGGCTGACGCCCAGAGTGTGTGGTTCGAACAGGCCGTGGGCCTGGCCCGGCGCCAGCCCGACGTGGCGCACAAGCCCGGCGCGGTGTGGCGCTGGGGATCGGTGAGCAAGCAGGTGACGGTGACCATGGCCATGCAGCTGGTGGATGCCGGGCAGCTGAAGCTGGACGACACGCTCGCCGAGCGCTGGCCGGCCTTCAAGGCACCCGGGGCCGCGAAGATCACCGTGCGGCACCTGATGCAGCACGTGTCCGGCCTGGCGTATCCCGGCGACAGCCCTATGGAGGCCGATGGCGTGTTGTCCTTCTACCGCCGCCAGGGCCCGCCCTGGCAGCCCGAGGCGCTGCGCTTCTGCGCCGGGCCTGCGAAGGCCGCACCGGGTGAACGTTTCCAGTACGGCGACTGCGACACGCTGGTGCTGGCCGGTCTGATCGAGCACCTCACCGGCCAGCCCATCTGCCAGCTCATGCAGCAGCGCATCGCGCAGCCGCTCCAGCTGTGCAGCCTGCGGCTGAACGAGGGCCGCACGCGGGCGATGGCGGTGGCCATGGACGCTGCGGGCCGGCCCGTGCCGCAACCGGTGATGGCCACGTATGGCGCCGCCGGCGCCATGGAAGGCACGGCGCGCGACCTGCTGAGCTTCAACCGGGCCTTGCTGGCGGGGCGCGTGGTCAGCGCGGCGTCGCGCCAGGCCATGTGGACCGGTGAACCGAAGTGGGGCTATGCCGGCCTGGGTGTGTGGGCCTTCACCGCGCCGATTGCCGGCTGCGCCGAGCCCGTGCAACTGGTGGAGCGCCGCGGCTACGTGGGCGGCATCCAGGCGCGCAACATCATCGTGCCGGAGCGAGGCGTGTCGGTCGTGGTGTTCAGCAACCAGGCGGACTTCGACTTTGGCGAGATCTGGCAGGGCAAGGGCTTCTCGCACGACGTGCTGGCTGCGGCGCTGTGCGCGACGGCGGCCCGCCCGGCCGTGCCGGTGAGTCGCTAGGCCCTGCCAACGGCAGGCTGGATCAGCGTGACCTGGCGCGAGGAGAGCTCTGCGTCGCCCCTTTGGCCCAGCCGGTCATCGGCCAGGCCGATGCCGGCCAGGAGCTGCCGCTGGCGACGGACCGCTTTGGGGTCGATCAACTGACCCGACCCATCGGCAAGCTGATCGCGCGTGCGTTCAACCGATGCCCTTTCGCCGTCAAGCGCCATGTCGCCATCACCCTCGACAAGACGGCCGCCGCATCCCGCACGGCGGTGGCGGCATGGTGGGTGGCTCAGCGCGGCCGAACCAGGGCCTCGAAGGCGGCGAAGTCCAGGGTCTGCAGCACGCGCTGCATGGTCTGGGCGTGCTCTTCAGAACCCATGATCGACAGCGCCACGATCTGAGCGCGCTGCGGGTTGCTGCGGTCCCACGGAAACGCCGGGTCCAGCTTGACCAGCAACGGGTAGCGCTCGGCCGGCACATCCGGGTGCTGCCAGACCCAGGCGTTGCGCGCCTGCGCGGCCAGCGCATCTGCCGTCAAGCCGGCACGATGGCGCTCCAACGCCGCCCGCTGCGCGACCCAGAAGGCGCCGCCGCCATTGGCTGCGTGTTGGCGCATGATCTCGCGCGACGCGAAGTCCAGAAATTCGGCCGTGCTCACCGGCACCCAGGGCGGGCGGCCTGTTGGCGTGAACACCAGCTGCCAACCGAAGTAGAGCGCCCGGCCCTGCGCCTGGCCCACCACCGGAGGCTCGCGCCAGGCGCGCAGGCTCTCGTCATCAAGCTCGGGGGGGCCATTGAAGAGATCGTTGACGTGGTTGACGTGCACGATCACGGAGGCCCGTGGCGGCCAGCGGTCGGCGCCTTCGAGCACGCCGCACTCACCGACCCACATCGGCTGGCGATGGTCGCGCGCCTGGTACCAGATCGAGCGTGCCGGCACGCCAGCGCCGTGGCCGATCTGCCAGCGCGAGCGCACACGTGTGCCTTGCAGCGATTGCATCGCGGCGTTGCCCTTGACGATGGCGTGGATGCGCTGGGCGAGCTGGCGCGACGTGGCGACTCGCGCATCGGTGGTGGGAGTGTTGTCGGCCGCCTTCGGGTGCTCCGCGTCGATCCAGCACAAGGCGTGGGCGCTGAGGTTCACCAGGCCGACTGCGCATGCGGCGACAAGCTTGGACATGCGTGCGTTCATCGTTGGCCCCGCAGGACAGGTGGGTGCTTGGCTCCAGGCCTTCCGGGCGTCAGAGCCGGTTCGTCAAGGCCCACTGCCAGGTGATGCCGTTCTGGTTCGAGCTGCCTTCGATGGTCGTGCCGTCGGGGCTGAGCGTGCCTTCCACGACCAGCTGGCCAAACACCGGCGCCGGTGCGCTGCCCTGGCCATCCGGGCAGACCGCGGTCACCACGGTGTTCCACACGCTGCCGACGTCGAGCCGGTAGCGCGCGGGCTCCACGCTGCGGTCGATCACGAGCGCGCCGGGCGGCAAGGGTGCGCTGGCCGGCGACGCGGTGCCAGAGCAGGCGTTGTTGATCACGGTGACGCTTTGTGTTCCCGTCACGCGGTAGGTACCGGCGCTGCCTGCTTCGCGCGTCCAAATGCCTTCGGCGCCGTAGGCGAAGCCGATATCCTCGATCTGGTTCAGGCGGCCTTGGATGATCATGGTCCACACCGGTTCGTTGACGCGGATGGATGCGGTCAGCGTCACCGTGCGCCCGCTGGCCAGGTGCTTGGAGACGAAGCTCACCAGCACGGGGTTGGGCGCGGGCTCCTGCTGCGGCGCGCGGTAGATGGCACCGCTGCCGGCGCGTGGTGTCACGGTGCCCAGGCCCGGCGCACCGCCCTCATCGGCAAACACCAGCCACTTGCGCGAGAAACCTGCCTTCTGGTTGTCGAACGGCACCTCGCGCTTTTCGACCAATGGCGACGGGATGCAGCCGAAATCCTCTTCCGGAATGCACAGGTTGCCGATGGTGCCGAAGGTGTACGCATAGGGCACCAGCAGCTGCGTTGCGCCCGTGGCGATGGTGGCCGCGCGTGGCACGAGGTGCAGGTTGAGGTAGCGCACGACGTGGAACTCGACACCGACGCTGGCCACAGCCAGCGCCGTCTTGTGCACGCTCGACTGCTGCGGGCGGGCGGCCTCGCGCGCCAGCATGGCCGGCGAAAGGGTGGCCGTCAGCCGCCGCTCGGTCTTGTCGATGGCGTTCACCGGCAGCGTCAGCCAACTGCCGTCTGCCCGCTGCAGCGCCACGCCCAAGCCGTCTGCTTGCCGGTCCATGGCCGGCTCGTAGCGCAGGCTCAAGCTCATGGGCTGCGTGGGCAGGGCAGCCAGGCGCACCCGCACGCCGGAGCCCTGGCCGTCGGGTACAGGGTTGGTGGTGGCTTGCAGGTTGACGGCCGTGCTCCCCGCCAAGGCGCCAGGTGGCAGGCTCAGCCTCACGGCGCCGTCGTGGGTGCTGACGGCGCCGCCTTCAGGGCCGAGGCTGGCATTGTCGGGCGCGGTGTCGAGTGCCGCGGGCACGGCCGTCATCAACAGCGCATCGGCCGTGGTGCGGGCCGTTGACCGCGCCGTGGCTGCAGCCGTCCCGCCCCGTGCGGCGACGCGGTAGCTGTAGGCGGTGTTGGGCGCGAGCCTGTCGTCCAGGTAGCTGTTGTCGCCCTCGTTCAAGGTGGCGATCAACACCCACGCCACCGTGTTGTCGCTGCGACGCTCCAGCGTGTAGCCGCTGGCACCGGGTACCCGCGTCCAGCTCAGCGTGACGGTGTGCGCGGAATTGCCTTGCGCCTGCAGCGACAGCGAGGTCGCGCTGCCACTGTCCGGCGCACCGCTGCCGCCGCACGCGGCCAGCAAGGTGGTGATGGCCGCAGCGATGAGGCCGCGGGTGATGAGCAATCGAGTCGACATGAGGGTTCCTGTAGAAGCAGCTGAAGGGAATGGCGCGCCGCCTGTGTTCAGCGGGCAGTCGAAAAGGGGGACCGTGGTCAGACGGTGACGAGGCCGGGCAGTGGGTTGCATGGGAAGACTCCTCGGTGTTGCAGGCCGAGCCACGTACCGGGATGCTTCGCAGTCTTCCGGGCAGGAGCCGGCGCGGCATCGCCCGTTTGGCCCATCGGGGTGGTCGGGCAGCGGGCCATGGCGGTGGGCCCGGAAGTCGCAGCGTGCCTTCAGGTCGCCGGCCCGCGCGCGGCCCAGCCCAGCCGCGATCCGGTCACAGGGGTGTCGCCAGCCAGCCGGTTCAGCACAGCGGCGCGTGACTCGGCCCATTGCACAAACCCGAGCAAGCCGGGGTGCAGCCCGCGGGCCACTTCGGGATCACGGGTGTCGCAGCAATGCGACTCATGGGCTTCCTGGTAGGCGAATGTGCGCCCCATCTCCGGCGCGCCGGGGAAGGGTTGACGGCCGAACTCAGCCGCCGACAGCGCCACGTGGCGCACCGGCAGGCCCAGCACCCGCGACAGCACCTCGGCCATCTGCACACCCGTCAGTTGCTCGCCGGCCAGACCGATGCGCTGCCCGATGACGGCTTCGCCGCGCATGAACAAGGCCGCCACGCACACACCGATGTCCTCGGCCGCGATGCCACACAAGCGCGCGGTGCCCATCGGAAGTGGCCACTGCAGGCCGCCTCGTGTGTCACGCTGCGGATGCAGGCCGAGGTGCACCAGGTTGTCCCAGTAGAACGAAGGCAGCACGTAGGTTGTCGGGAGCTGGGCGAAGAAGGCGTCGGCCTGCCCCTTGGCGTCCATCGGCGGCACCTGCCAGGGGCCACCGGCGGCGCGCGTGTCTTCCTGCGTCGACCACACCACGTGCCGCACGCCGGCAAGCGCGGCCGCGCGCGCCAGCTGCTCGGCCTGCCGCAGTTCGCGTTCGGGGCTGAAGTGCTCCCAGAAGTCGGTGACGCCGAAGACGCCGTGCGCGCCCTGCAGCGCGGCGGCCAGGGTGCCCGGGCGGTCAAGGTCCGCCTCGACGACCTCGGCGCCGGCTTGCGCCAGCGCGCGGGCAGCGCGGGCGCCCGGCCGGCGTGTCAGCGCGCGCACGGCAAAGCGGCGGTACGGGTCGCGCAGCAGCGCCCGCACCAGGCCGCCACCCTGGGCGCCCGTGGCGCCGAAAACGGCCACGACGGGGCGTTGGGCTGCGGTCATTCCGGACGCGCCAGCGAGCAGAGGACGCCGGCACACACCGGTGCCAGCAAACGGAACGGGAACATGGGCATCTCCAAGACGTGCAGTGGGTGGCTTCACGTGGTGTGAATGCCATGCCCGGCATCTTGGAAAGAGGGCGCGTCGGCAACATCGCCCAGTGGAGCCATCGCGCGGCCGGCGGAGGGCCAGGCGGCGCTGGCCTGCCCAACCGTTGCGCCGCGTCGCCGCGGTCAGCGCCGGGCGTGCTGCACGGGCGGCTCAGCGCCTGTGCCAGAAGGCGGCGGCCTGGGTGCGGCTGTCCAGCGCCAGCTTGGTCAGGATGTTGGCCACGTGGCGCTTGACGGTGTGCGGGCTGAGGTCCAGCGCGCGGGCGATGAGCTTGTTGCTCTGGCCATCGGCCATCAGCGCCAGCACCTCGCGTTCCCGGGCGGAGAGGGGATCATCGCCGGGCGCCACGTCGGCCGGCGGCGCGTCTGCCTGCCACGCGGCGAGGCGGCGGCGCAGCTGGGCCTGTGCAGCGAGCGGGCAGCGCAGCCGTGAAGCCAGGGCCTGCCACAGCGCCTGCAGCCGGGCGGGCGGCTCCAGCAGCAGACCCACGCCGTCGTCCTGAACGGCTTCGGTCAGCAACTCGTCCAACGGTGTGGCTGCAGCGTCGAGCTGGCCCTGCTCGGCCAGACAAGCGGCCAGCGCGAAGCGCGCATCGCCCATGAAGGCGGGCAGTCGTCCACCACGCTGCAGCAGGGTGGCGCGCTCCAGCAGCTCGCGCGCCACGGCCAAGTCCCGGCGCAACAGCGCATGCTGGCCTTGCACGAGCGCGGCGCCGCCGTCGAGCCAGGGCCACTCGCGTGCCAATCGCGGCTGGGCCAGCTCAGGCAGCAGCACCGCCAGGCCGTCGGCGTCCTCGAAGCGCCAGTGGATGCGCGCCTGCGCATGGACATAAACCCGCCGCCAGCCTCGGCTGTAGCCGGGGGCCATGGCAGCGTGGACCTGCGCGATCAGCGCCAGCGCCTCGGCGCCGTGGCCCTGTGCCGCCAGGTGCAGGCTGTGCAGGTGCAGCGCGCTGGTGCTGAGCATCAGGTCGCCGGGCAGCTGGCGCTGGCGCAGCAGCAGGGCCTGCAGGGCGTCGCGGGCGGCGGCCGGCTCGCCGTGCCAGAAGGCCAGCCAGGCGTCCAGCGCCGGCACCTGGACTTCGCCCAGCCGGTCATTGCGGCACAACTCCCGCAGCCTCTCCATCAGCGGCCGCGCACCCGGCACCCCGGCGAAGTGTCCGTAGCTCATGTCGACGATGTTCGGGTAGCGCGTCTCGGGCGCCAGCGCCACGTTGTCGGCCATCGCGGCCAGGCCGGCCAGTACGGCCGCGTGGTCACCCCGGGCCAGACCATGCCAGGCGCGCAGCGAATCGAAGGCCACCTGCAGTGACGGCGCCAGGGGCGCGGCGGCCGCAGCGGCCAGCACCTCGCCGGCCTGCGTCAGGTCGCCCAGGGCGTTGTGGCAGGCGCCCAGCATGCCCAGCGCGATGTAACGGTCACGCGGCTGGCCCTGGCTCTCGAAGGCGTCGTGGCTGCGCTGGAACTCGTCGCGGGCGTGCACCCAGTCCCAGCGCGACCAGGCACACAGGCCGCGCAGCAGAGCGGCGTCGGCCTGGGTCTCGCGCCAGTCCGCCGGCAACTGCTCGAGCCAGCGCTCGAGCCGGAGCGTGCCACCGACGGCCAGAAGCCCTTCGGCCATCTGGCGCAGCGCGGCCAGGGCCTCGGCCCAGCGCCCCGCCGCCAGCCAGTGCGGCACGGCGCGCTCGGCCCGCGTTTCCATAGCGGCGGCGCGTGCGTGCAACTCGGCGGCCTGCCCGGGTTCGCGGCGTTCCAGCTCGTCGCGCAGGAAATCGCGGAACAGGTCGTGAAAGCGCAGCACCGGCTGGGCCTCGTCCAGTGCACTCAGGAACAGCTGACGTTTGAACAGCGCGTGCAGCACCGCCATCGCATCGCTCCGACCGGTGACCGCCTGGCACAGCGGCGGGCTGAGCTCGGGCAGCACGCTGCTGTAGAGCACGAACTGCTGCAGCGGCGGCGGCAGTTCGGCCAGCACCTCCTGCGCGAAGTACTCGAACAGGTGGCGGTGGGCGGCCGGGCCGATGGGGGTGGGCAGGCTGGGCTGATGGTGGCTGCTGCCCAGCATCAGGTGCAGGCCGGCGGCCCAGCCGTGGGTACGCGCCAGCGCCACCTGAAGGACTTCGTCGGACAGTGCGTCCAGGCCGCGCAGCCGGCACATCGCCTGGGCGGCAACCAGATCGAAACGCAGGTCCTCGAAGCCCAGCTCCACCAGTTCGCCACCGGCGCGCCAGCGCGCCAGCGACAGGGGCGGCGTGACGCGGCTGCCGATGTAGACGCAGAGCTCGGGCGGTGCGCGGGCGATGAGGGCGTCCAGCAGCTGCAGCGCCGCTGTGTCGCTGACGTGGTGCAGGTCGTCCAGTACCAGCGCGATGCGGGCGTCGGGCCGCCCGCCCAGCGCGTCGACCAGCGTACCCAGCGCCGCACGCGCCGCAGGGCTGGCGTCTTGCAACTGGGCCAGCACTGCGGCCGGGGGCACGGCCCAAGGCAACTCCAGTGGCGCCAGCGCGCCGAACAGCGCGGCGAAAAGGCGGTTGGGGTCGTTGTCCTCGGCGTCGAGCGACACCCAGACGACCTCGCCGCCGGGCACGGCCGCCAGCGCCGTGGCGAGCTGCACCAGCAGAGTCGTCTTGCCGAAGCCTGCGGGCGCCTGCACCAGTACCAGCCTGGCCTGAGCCGCCTGCTCCAGTGTGCGCGCCAGCAAGGCCGGGCGCATCACGGCTTCTCGCCGTGGGCGCGGGATGCAGTGCTTGCTAGACGTTGCGACGGGTGGGCGGGTTTCCATACCGGGCGGCGGCGGGCGCCCGGATTCTAGGAGCCCGACCGGCCATGCCGTGTTGCCGGCCGCTTGTCGCAGGCTGTCACCGACGGGCGCTCCCGCGCCGCCGGAGCAGCAGGGTCAGGCCCATCAGACCGCACGCCATCAGCGCCATGCTGGTCGGTTCCGGCACAGGCGCCGGCGCGGGCGAAAAGCGCCCGGAGGCGGAGGTGTAGGTCCAGCCTTGCGGCAGGTCCCAGTGGAACGACATGGTGTGGCTGAAGTCGGCCATGCCGCCGCTGCGCGCCGAAACCGAGAGCTCACCGAACACATACAGCGTGATGGGCTGGCCATCGCGGGCCTGCACGCTGCCTGCCACCTCCACCCTGCCGGTGGAGAGGGAGCGGGTCGTGGGTGCGTACCAGCCGTTGCTGGACGTGCCGATGTAGTACGAGGACTGGGCCGTTGCGCCGTCGCCGTAGGCCCACGGGCCCCGCTTCTTGATGTCGTCGATGCTGAACTTGTAGGGGAGCGTCTCGGTGCTTCCTGCGGTGGGGGTGATGATCACGGTGTCCCACACCGACACGGTGGCATAGGTCTGCCAGCTGCAGGTGTAGACCGTGCAGTAGGCGGGCAAGGTGGGGTTCTCTGACGTCCAGGCTAGGCATGGACGGCGAAAGACTCCGAGTCACCCCATGCGCGCGCTTCGGTGTTCCCGCCGTCGCTGCGGTGGGAGGCCTCGGCATACGACTGGTACCAGCCTCCGGCCTTGACGCCGCCGGCCTCGGCCGTCGCGCCGAACGTAGAGCCTTGCTGCACCGCTGCGAGGCTGTGCAGCGAGACCGTGAGCAGACAAGCGGCCGCCAGTGCTTGATGTGGATGGGGAGGCATGTTTGACTCCTGGTCAGGTTGAGTTGCTGGGGATCAGATCGAGGTGGCTCACAGCCAATGGCGCATCAGCACGACATCGAGGTCGCTGCCATTGGCTTCGCCGGCCTGCAGGACGCGAACGCTGGGCACTCGCGCGGCGCGCTGCAGCGCCAGCTCGCGCCCGGCGTCGGTCTTGGTGCCGCCGGCCACGGCCGTGATGCGGATGGCGTTGGGGCTGAAGTCGGTGTCGCGGCTGCCATCGGCGTTCAGGCGCACGAGCACGGTGTCGGCGCTGGAGCTGTCGCCGGTGTAGACCCAGCCGCCCAGCAGCAGCCGGCCGTTGGACTGGCGCACGAGGGCCGTGGCCTCGTCCCAGTTGTCGGCGCTGACGGCGACGACGGCGCGGCCGCCGGTGCCGAAGGCCGGGTCTAGGCTGCCATTGGGCAGCAGGCGCACGGCGGCGAAGTCGTGGTCGCGGTGGCCGGCCAGCACCAGCTGGTTGGCGGGCGTGACGACCACGCCGCGCGCGGCGCCGGTGACGCTGCCGAACAGGCCGCGCACGATGCCGCCGGCACCGAAGCTGGCGTCCAGCGTGCCGTCGGCGCGGTAGCCCGCGGCGATGAAGTCACCTTCGCCGCCCACGGCGACGATGCGGGCCACGCCGCCGACCGTCTGCAGCGCCAGGCCGTAGACGGTCTCACGCGCGCCGTCGCTGCCGACGGCGGTCAGCACCTTGCCGCCGTTGCCGAAGCTCGTGTCCAGGCTGCCGTCGGCGTTGTAGCGGGCCAGCGCGAAGTCGCTGCCGGTGGCACCCTGGTAGCTGTCGCCGGCCAGCACGATCTTGCCGTCGGGCTGCAGCAGCAGCGCATAGGCCTTGTCAGCGCCCGGGCCGAAGGAGGTCGTCACCCGGCCGTTGCTGCCGAAGCCCGCGTCCAGCGTGCCGTCGGCGTTGTAGCGGGCCACCGCAAAGTCGTAGCCGGTGGCGCCCTGGTCGCTGGTGCCGGCCACGAGGATCTTGCCGTCGGGCTGCACCGCCACGGCCTGGGCCTCGTCGCTGCGCGCGCCGTTGTTGAAGGCGGTGGAAACGCGCCCGCCGCTGCCGAAGCTCGGGTCCAGGCCGCCGTCGCGCAGATGGCGCAGCAGCATGAAATCAGTGCCGGTGGACGCGTTGAGGTTGCCGAAACCGGCCACGATGGCCTTGCCGTCGGCCTGCACGGCCACGCCGCGCACATAGTCGTCGGTGGTGCCACCGGGCGTCACCAGGGTGCCACCGGGCGTCACCAGGGTGCCGCCGCCGAAGCTGGTGTCGATGTCGCCCGCCTCGCCGCGCACGGTCACGGTCAGGGGCTGGCTGGCGTGGACGGTGCCGGCGACACCCTTGACCGTGACGGTCATGGGCAGCGAATGCGGCGCAGTCGAAGTGGCCTGCAGGGTCAGCGTGCCCGTGTTGCTGCCGGCGGGCACGCTGATGGTGCCCGCAGTGGCGCCTGTCGGCAGGCTGTCGACGCTGAACTGGATGGCCTCGGTGAAGCCGATGTCGCGTTGCACGGTGATGGCACGCGCCGCCTGCTCGCCCTGCCACACGATCGCCTTGGATGTGTCCAGCGTGAAGCTGAAGCCTGACGGCGCGGGTGGGGTGGGCGGCGCCGGGTCGCTGCTGCCGCCGCCACAAGCGGCCAGGGCGGTAGCGATCAGCGCGGGGAGGATGCTCCGGAAGACGGGGTGGTTCATGTCGATGCCATGAGGCGAAAAGCGGTGAGCGGCACTGTGACGGCCGCCCAGCCGGCCGCCATCGGCCAGACGGGCCAGGGCCTTCACACGGCACAGAGCCACGCCCGCGCCCGCCGGCGTGGCTCTTCCGGGCGATGCCTATGCACACCGGGACGACAACACTGGCGCCGCTTTCCGTCCCGCCTTGCCTCGGGCCTGCGTGCGCCCTGACGCGATGCGCTGCTGCCCGCCCCAACCTTCAGGAGCGCTGTGATGCCCCGACCCGCCATCCCGCCCGAGCGGCCCTACCTGGCGCCGCTCAAGTCCCTGGACAGCGCCCGCACGACGCAGCAGCGCTTGCCCAATGGCCAACTGGTGCTGACCATCGAACACGACACGCTGCGTGGCCTGGCGCCGCCGATGTTGCGATGGTGGTTCGAGAACATCGGCGGCACGATGCGCCATCAAGGCCGGACCTGGCCGCGTTACCTGCTGTGGCACCCGCGCGACCACATCCACTGGGAGTTGGCCGCGCCTGCGCCGGGCGGCGGTGCACGCCAGGGTGCCCGTTTTCGCATCGTCGAGGCCTTTGATGCCAGGCCAGAGTGGTCTGTCGATTCCACCGAGTGGGTGGAGAGACTCGACGACACCGGCATCGCCCTGGTGCGCCGGATCTTCGGCCACGAAATCTTCCGCCTCGAGCACCGCTTCGGCGAAACCGCCGGCGGCGCCAGCTACCGCTCACGCATGGTGGTGGGCGCAGCAGACGGCTGGTTCAAACCCGTCTTCAACGCATGGGTGCAACCGCGGGTGTTCTCGGACGCCATGGGCAACGCCTGGCTCAAGCACAACGTCGAAGAAGTCGGGATGCTCGAAGCCTTGTTGCCCCCGCTGTACGCAGCTCGGGCAGCGACGGGCGGCACATGACACCGACGTCGGGGATGGGGCGTCGATGATGCAGAACACCCATGTGCAGACGCAACTGCAGGACCTGCCGGCCTGCACAGCCGGCGATCCTGCCGGCCCTCTGACGATCTACTTCCATGGCGCCCCGGGTGCGCCGAGCGAGTTGGCGATTTTCGACGCGCCCGCTCGTGCCCTTGGGTTGAAGCTGGTGTGTTGGGATCGCTTTGCGCTTGATGCGGCCCTCACCGGCCCGGCGTACTTCGCGGCGCTGGCGGCGGCGGTACGCGCGGTGGCGGGTGCACATCAAGTCAACCTCATCGGGTTCTCGATCGGCGCCTTCATTGCCCTGCGCACCAGCCAGATGCTGGGGCCCCAGGTCGGTCAATTGCACCTGGTCTCTGCGGCAGCACCGCTTCAATCGGGCCACTTCCTGCCCCGCATGGCCGGCAAGGCGGTTTTCCGCGCAGCTTCGGTGTCACCCAAGAGGTTCAAGGCGGCTGTGCTGGGCCAGGCCGCGCTCGCCCGGTGGGCGCCTGGATGGATGCAGGCCGTTCTGTTTCGCGGCGCCACGGGCGTGGAACGCGAGCTGACGTCCGGTTCGGCTTTCCGCCTGCTCATGAGCGATGTGCTTCGCTCCAGTCTTCTCGAGCACCGGGCTGGTTATGAGCGTGACATCTTGACCTACGTCCAGGACTGGTCGGCCATTCCGGCGCAGGTGACGGCGGACACAAGCCTGTGGCATGGCACGCAGGACACCTGGGCGCCGGCCGACATGGCGACCAGCCTGCGAGAACAGCTGCCGAACTGCCGACGACTCCATCTGCTGGAAGGTCTGTCGCACTTCAGCTGCCTGCACCACGCTGCGCCGCTGATCTGTCACCAGATCTCCGCCGGAGCCACTTCATGACCTTCGACATGGACCAACTCCACGTGGTCGTTGGCGCCACGGGTGGTACGGGAAGCGCGCTCGTGCGAGCGCTGGCTTGCGCCGGGGTGCGCGTGCGGGCCGTGGCTCGAAGTCTTCCGCCGGGGCTGCCAGCCGCCGTTGAAGCGGCACCGGCTGATGCACTCGACTTGGCGCGCCTGTGCGAGGTGTGCAAGGGCGCAGCTGTTGTCTACAACTGTGTCAATCCACCCTTCACGCAGTGGCACGCCCTTTTTCCCCGGGTGATGACCAATCTCATCGTGGCGGCAGGCCGTGCCGATGCCGTGCTGGTCTTTGCAGATGACACCTGGATGTATGGCCCGCCCACCGGTCCATTGACCGAGGAACATCCGCAGCGACCTGCTGGCGCGCTGGGTGCGCTGCGTGCTCAGTTGGCGGCCAACTTGCTCGAAGCACATCGACAAGGGCGCGTGCGCGCAGCCATCGGGCGTGCCTCGGAGTTGTACGGCCCGGGCGTCGAATCGATGCTGGGCGCGAACCTGTTCGAGGCGGCCCTCCGTGGACGCAGGATGTTCTGGCCCGGCAGCCTCGGGGTGCCACTCAACCCCACGTACATCGACGATTTCGCGCGTGGGCTGATGACGCTCGGCACACGAGACGAAGCCCTCGGGCAGGTCTGGCACATGCCTGCGGCGGCGCCCATCACCGGGCGGGAGTTTGTGCAACTGCTCGTCGCGGAAGCGGGGACGCAGTCCCCCGTGACTGCCCTCAACCAGGTGCTGGTTCGAGTGCTGGCGCTGGTGTGGCCGGTGGCTCGGCAGGGTGCCGAGCTGATCTACCAGTTCGATGCGCCGTACGTCGTGGATGCCGAGAAGTTTCGGCGTGCATTCGGTGCATCGCCGACGCCCTATCTCGACGGTATCCGTCAAACCTTGTCGTGGTACCGCCAGGGCATGGGCAACAGCCAGCCACGGACAGGCAGCGGCTGGTGGCCAAGCATGCGGCGGTATGGCCGATCCGGGCCAGAGCGGACGTGACAGCCTTGATCGCGATCGCACGCGACTTCGATAGACGCCTTGCCGAGGAATGAGGAATGAAAGTTCAACGAAAAGTGTTTGCCGCCCTGCTGGTTCTCGCAGGTGCATGGGGATCGGCAGGCGCGACCGAGTTCACCGAACGCGAGCTCAAGCTCGGCCATGGGGAATGGTCAGTGCCGGCAACGCTGTCCTTGCCCACCGTACGCGGCCCGGTTCCCGCGGTCGTACTGGTGCACGGTTCCGGCCCGGGCCTGCGCGATCTCCCGGTCGGAGGAAGCCAGATCTTTCGGGATCTCGCTCATGGGCTTGCCAGGCAAGGCATCGCCGTCATTCGGTACGACAAGCGCACGACGGCGCACGCCGGGGCCTTCGACAAGCTGAAGAGGCGTGCGACGGTGGATGAAGAGTTCGTCGCCGACGCCACCAGCGCAGCGGCCTACCTGATGAGCAATCCTGAGGTGGACGCTGGTCGGGTCTTTGTCGTCGGGCACAGCCAGGGCGCGGCGCTCGCACCTCGCATCGCCAACAACGTGACGGCCAGGGGCGTCGTCATGATGGCCGGGTCCATGCGGACACCGGGCGACATCATTCTTCAGCAGGCACGCCTCGCACTCGAGCGGGCAGGCTCTGACGCCAAAGCCAGAAACGAGGCCGAGGAGGTCATCGCGGCCGCGCTGAAGATCAAGAGCGGCCTGGAGCCGCCACACACGGTCTTGCTGGGAGCGCCAGCTTGGTATTGGAGGTCCGTCAGTCAAGCGCAGCCGATTGAGCACATCGAGTCCCTGACGCAACGAGCGGGGCGCGTCTTGATCGTTCACGGGGGGCGCGATTCGCTGGTCACCCAAGACGATCTCGCGGCATGGCGCGCTGCGCTGCCCGCGTCTACCCAAGTGGCCTATCTGGTGTTTCCCACGCTCAACCACCTGATGCAAGCAGGCGAAGGCCTGATGACTCCGGCCGAATACGCATGGAGTCGGCCGGTGGATGCGGAGATGTTGGCGGACTTGGCACGCTGGTTGTCGCAGGAGTGACGTAGTCAAGCGTCCAAGCATGGCCTCGAACGGCGCGCTTGGCTCGCCGTTGGGCGGCCGATGGCTCTTGTGGCCGATGTGGGGTCAGGGTGTCCAGCGGGAGGATGCATGCCATCGACAGCCGACACCCGGCCTCTTCGAAACCCCTCCCCATGCCGCTTCCCCAAAAGGACATCGCCATGAATGCTTCTGCTCTCACCGCAGCTGCCGCCGCTGCCCCGGCCACCGACGCCATCGCCACTGCCAGCGCCACGGCCGCCAGCCGCGTGGCGCCCTACCGCTACATCCACAAGGGCCTGCGCGTGCTGATGGCTCACACGCTGCAGCGCGCTGGGGCGCTGGACGCCGCCGACCAGGCCGACCGCGCCGCCATCGTCAAGGAGGTCGAACGCCTGCTGGCCACCTGCACCGACCACCTGGCGCACGAGAACAGGTTCTTCCACGAAGCGCTGCGCGCCCGTGCCCCCAGCGCCGTGCGGCCTTTCCACAACGACCACCTGCATCACCTGGAGGCCATCAGCGCATTGCACCGGCTGCTGCAGCGCCTCCGCGACGCGGCGCCGGAGAAGGCCCCGGTGCTGGCCTACGAGCTGTTCCTGCGCCTGTCGGTCTTCGTGGGCGAGAACCTGGCGCACATGGCCGAAGAAGAAAGCACGCTGACGCAGGCGCTGTGGGCGCACTTCAGCGACGCCGAGCTGGCGGCCATCGAGGGTGCATTGCACGCCACCCTCGAGCCCGAGGACATGGCCTTCTACGTGCACTGGATGGGCCAAGGATTGAATGCCAGCGAGGCCATCGCCCTCCTGGGTGACCTGCGCGCGCACGCGCCGGCGGAGGTCTATGCAGTGACGGCGGGCGACATCGAGGACGTGATGCCGGTGCAGCGCTGGGCCCGCGTGGCCCGCGGCCTGGGACTGCGCCCGGTTCATGGCCGGATGACCGTGTGAAACCCGCAGGGCGGCGCGCAAGCGCTGCGCCGCCGCTGCCTTGGAGAGACCCATGAACATACTGCAAGCCAGGCTGCGCCAGCGGCTGGCATCGGCCTATGTGCCGGCCGTGTCTCTGCTCTCGGTGCTGTGCGCGGCGGCGCTCGCTGTGCTGCCGGCGCCATCGGTCGCAGCCATCGACTGCGGGAGCCGCCATCCTGGCCGCGCGAAGGTGCCGAGTGGGCAAAGCACGTTGCTGCCGGGCAGCGGTCCGCAGCTGTGCCCAATGGCCCGTCGTCGCTGCACCACTGGCTCCTACGGGCGATGACCACACCGCCCTGGCTGACAACACTGGGCAGCATGCCGCAACGCCAACCCTTCATCCACCCATCGGCATGTCTTTGCTGGAGCTTTCATCCATGACCACCACACTCGAATCCAAGCCCGCCGCCCAAGCCGGCGCTTCCGCCGCGACGGCCGCCCCCACTGGCGCGCGCTTCGACATCTATGCCAGCGTCCACAAGGGCTTGCGCATGTTCATGGCCGACACCCTGACTCGGGTCGGCCGGCTCGACCTGGACGACGCGACGGAACTGGGCGCCACGCTCGGTCAACTGGATGAACTGCTCGCTTCCTGCCGCAGTCATCTGGGTCATGAGAACGAGTTCATCCACACCGCCATCGAAGCGCACCAGCCGGGCGCTTCGCTGCGCATCGCAGGCGAGCACGAGGACCACCTCAGCGCCATCGCGGCCCTGGTCGGCGACACCGCCGCGCTGAAGGCGCGGCCCACGGCAGCGGCCTTGCACCGGCTGTATCGCCATCTGGCCGTGTTCGTGGCGGAAAACTTCGCACACATGGACATCGAGGAAACGGCGCACAACGCGGCCCTCTGGGCAGCCTACAGCGACGCCGAGCTGGCAGGCATCGAGGGCAGCCTGCTGGCCTCGATCGAGCCTGCAGAAATGGCCATCTGGTTGCGCTGGATGGTGCCGGCCATGAGCCCCGCCGAGCGCGCCGGCATGCTGGGCGGGATGGCCCAGCAGATGCCGCCTGAAGCGATGCGCTGGGTCCTTGACATCGTTCAACCCCACCTGGACCAGCAGGCCTGGACCAAGCTGGCGCGCGCTCTGGACTTGCCGCCAGCGCCTGGCCTGATGACGGCCTGACCGCTGGCTGCCAGCACACGGCGCGAAGGCTGTCTCTTCCTCGCCGTGGCCCGTTGGCTCGCGGCGTCCATGTTCGCCGCTGGTGGTGGACAAGGCGGACTTCTCGCTCCAGCGGTGGCTGGAGTTGCCCGCCGGCTTCCATGTTCCACCTGGGTGAAGCAGCGCTGCACGGCGCTGGCCCGCACGCGACCTTCACGCGGGCCCGACAGGGCATGAAGCCCGCGTGGCCGCGCGGGCGGGGCTGAAGCCACCGCAAAACACTTGAGCAAGTGCGCCGTGCTGCCGCCCAGGCGCCGGCTTGGCGACTGAGGGCTTGATTCGAAGCAAACTGCTTTCTCCAGCACTGACATCTGAAGACGTGAACCCATCCAACCTACCCGATCGATTGCACGCCCGTCTGTGCGCGATCAGCGCTTCCCTGTCGAGGCGATCCGATGCCCTGGGTCTGCTGGCCCTCGGCTCGGTGGGCGAGGAGACCGAGCGAGCCGATGCCTACTCTGACCTCGACTTCTTTGTCGTCGTGCGAGCCGGCGCCAAGCCCGGCTACCTGGCTCACCTGGATTGGCTGGCGGCGGCCCATCCTCTGGCGTGGGCCTTCCGCAACACAGAGGACGGCTACAAGGCTGTGATGGCCGATGGCCTGTTGTGCGAGTTCGCCGTGTTTGATCCGCATGAGTTGGCCGGCATTCCCTACGCACCCGGTCGTTGGGTGTGGCGCCAAGAAGGGGCCGGAGCCATGTTGGCCGGTGTAGAGGCGCAGGCTCGTGTACCGCTGCCAAAGGTGCGGGATGACGACTGGCTGGTCGGCGAAGCGCTGAGCAACTTGCTCGTCGGCATGCTGCGCTACCGCCGCGGCGAGCGATTGGCCGCCATGCGCATGGTGCAGGTCTACGCCTTGGACCGCGTTCTCGAATGGATCGACCGCCACGAAGTTCCCACGGTTGGCGTTCGGCGCGACCCGTTCAATGCAGACCGTCGGTTCGAGATGCGTCACCCTCATCACATGGCCGACCTGGCGCGTTGGGCGCCGGGCATTGATGGCACGCCCCAAGCCGCCCTGGCCTTGCTGGCCCAGCTGGAGTCGATGGCCGCACTCCCTGCGGTAGTGACTCAACATGTTCGCGCCCTTGCTCGGTAGCTCACACGAGCCTAGGGGCAGCCTGCAGGTGGCCGACGCTTCTCAGTCCTTCAGCTGCCGCACGAAGATCAAGTCCATGCAAGCTTCACGGTGCACCACCACACTCTCGCGGGAGGATTGGCATTGCAAACGGCTTCTTTCGTTTCTCACGGCACCGCGAACGCGACCGAGCACGGTGCTTGGTGCTCTTGAAGCTGTCTTCGGATTCGGCTTCGATCTGTTGGGCGCTTACAGCCTCGCCGACTCCATCGACCCTGGTCGCCGGGTTGCTTGAACGGTCACGAGTGGGCAGCGTCAGGCCGTTCGCAGCGCCTGGCCACGGGCTGGCGCCCAAGGGGGAGCACGCGCCTGCAGCCCCAGATGCATGAGAGTCTTCTCGATCACTGGCTGCTCCAGGATCACGGCGATGATCTTCAGCTTGCCGCCGCAGTTCGGGCAACAGGCTAGGGAAGGCAGGGCTCGAGCGTTGAGCGACAGCTTCAAGGCCATGAGTTCTTGCCCACCGATGACCGCAACGGGTCGAGGCTGTGTGAGAACGCGCTGGACGAAGCCTCAGGAGCGGCCGCGCCAGCGGCGGCCGAGGTTACGCAGCGCGTGAGTTTGGGGTGAAGGGCCTGCACCCTACGTCTTCATCGCTG
>JAIXTY010000052.1 GCA_027483705.1 Rubrivivax sp. | reverse complement strand
GCGCATGAACTTCATGAAGAGCGCGAACTGCGGGCCGTCGACCGGCAGGCTCACGTCGGGCCGGCCCATGTGGTCCACCACCACGGTCGTGGGCAGCGCGGTGAAGAAGTCCCACAGCTCGGGCAGGTCCTGCGCCTCGAAGTAGATGACGACGTGCCAGCCTAAAGCGCGGATGCGGCCGGCGATCTCCATCAGCTCGTCCTTGGGCGTGAAGTCCACCAGTCGCTTGACGAAGTTGAAGCGCACGCCGCGCACGCCGGCGGCGTGCAGCTGCTCGAGCTCATGGTCGGTGACGCTGCGGCGCACGGTGGCCACGCCGCGCGCCCGGCCGCCACTCGTGGCGCAGGCGTCGGCCATGGCGCGGTTGTCGGCGCCGTGGCAGGTGGCCTGCACGATGACGTTGCGCGCGAAGCCCAGATGGTCGCGCAGCGCGAAGAGCTGCGCCTTGCTGGCATCGCAGGGCGTGTACTTGCGCTCGGGCGCGAACGGGAACTCGGCGCCGGGGCCGAAGACGTGGCAGTGCGCGTCCACCGCGCCCGCAGGCATCTGGAAACGGGGCTTGGCAGGGCCGGCGTACCAGTCCAGCCAGCCGGGGGTCTTCTCGAAGGTGCTCATCGCCATCAGTCCAGCAGTTCGAAGGGCAGGCCGGCGTACTGCTCGGCCAGTGCGGCTTGCGCACGTTCGGAGTTCTTCAGGTAGTCGAGCTCGTACTCCTGCGCCTTCTGGTCGAACTCGCTGGTGTCCGGAAAGCGGTGCAGCAGCGTGGTGAGGTACCAGCTCGTGCGCACGCTGCTCCACACGCGGCGCAGCGCCGTGGCGCTGTAGCCGTCGAGCGCGCTCGCGTCGCCGCGGCCGTACCAGCGCGCCATGGCGCGCGAGAGGTAGAACACGTCGCTGACGGCCAGGTTCAGGCCCTTGGCGCCGGTGGGCGGCACGATGTGCGCCGCGTCGCCGCACAGGAACAGCGCGCCATAGCGCATGGGCTCGGAGACAAAGCTGCGCAGCGGCGCGATGCTCTTCTCGATGGTGTCGGCCTCGGTGATGCCGGCCGCCATCTCGGCCGGGAAGCGCGCTTTCAGCTCGGGCCAGAAGCGCTCGTCGGGCCACTGCTCGACCTTGTCGTCCAGCGGCACCTGGATGTAGAAGCGCGAGAGGTTCTGGTTGCGGTAGCTCGCCAGCGCAAAACCGCGCGGGTTGTTGACGTAGGTGATGTCGGGCAGCGGCTTCACGCGCGCCATCACGCCCAGCCAGCCGAAGGGGTAGACCTTCTCGTACTCGCGCCGCACGCTCGTGGGGATGGAGCGGCGGCTCACGCCGTGGAAGCCGTCGCAGCCGGCGATGAAGTCGCAGTCGATGCGCGTCGCCTCGCCGCCGTGCATGAAGGTGACGAAGGGCCGGGCACCCGGCGTGCCGTCGTGTTCGTGCAGCACCACCTCGGAGGCCTCGGTCAGCACCGTCTGGCCGCGGCGGTCGGCGGCGGCGAACAGGTCTTCCTGGATCGAGGTCTGGCCGTAGACCATGAAGCGGCGGCCCAGCGTCTGGTAGGTGTCGACGAAGAAGCTGTCGCGCCCGGCCCACGCGATGCGCATGCCGTCGTGCGGGTGGCCCTCGGCGTCCATGCGCCCCGCGAGGCCGAACTCGCGCAGCACGTCCACCGTGGTGCTCTCCAGCACGCCGGCGCGGATGCGCGCCAGCACGTGCTCGCGGCTGGAGCGCTCCAGCACCAGGCTCTCGATGCCGTGGCGGTGCAGGATCTCCGACAGCAGCAGGCCCGCCGGGCCCGCGCCGATGATCACGACCTGGGTCTTCATGGGGGTGTGTCCTTCTGGGCCGCCAGCAGGCGGTCTGCTTCGATGCGCCAGTCGGCGCTGCGCGCAAAACCCGGCTCGCCGCGCACGCCGAACACGCCGGCGTCGGCGAGGTCGGCGATGTGCGCCTGGCGCTCGGCCGTGCCGGCGGCGCTGAAGGGCTCGAGGCCGGCCTCGCGCACGGTGACGGCCACCTCGCGCACCTCTTCGCTGCGGCGCCGGCCGTGCTCGATGACGCGCTGGAAGAAGTAGCTGGCCTGCTTCTCCCAGTCGATGCCGGGAAAGGTTTCCTGCAGCGACGCGATCACCGCGTCTTCCACGCCGTGCGCCCGCGCGGCCGTGAAGCTCTCGATGACCATGGCCTCCAGGCCCTTGATCATCACGCTGCGGCACATCTTGGTGGCGCTGGCCACGCCCAGCTGCGCGCTGTGGACCCTGGGCGCGAAGCCAAGCTCGGCGAGCAGCGGCTCGATGGCCTCGGCGTGCGGCCCGCCCAGCAGCAGCGGCACGCGGCTGCGGTAGGGCGGCACGCTGGTCATCACCGCGCCTTCGACATAGCGGCCGCCGGCGGCGTGCACCACCTCGGCGGCGTGGATCTTGGCGCCGGGGCTGGCGCTGTTGAAGTCGAGGAAGAACGCGCCCGGCGCCAGGCCGGCGGCGCAGGCCTCGGCCACCGCGACGGCCTGGCTGGCGGTGACGGCGCTGATCACCAGTGCGGCGCCTTCCACGGCCTGCGCATGCGTGGCCGCCAGCCGCACGCCCTGCGTAGCCGCGTGGGTGCGCAGCGGCGCGTCCCTGCCGTCGGCGGCGGCGAGCTGGCGGTCGTAGGCCGCGACGGCATGGCCGCGCGGCGCGAGGTCCTCCGCCAGGATGCGGCCGACCTCGCCGTAGCCGATGAGCGCGATCGTCGCCATGCGGGTCAGTCGAGCGAGGCCTTGGCGCGCTTCACGACGTCGGCGTACTTCGTCGACTCGGCCGCCATGAAGGCCCGGAACTGCTCGGGCGTCGGCGCAAAGGCCGTGTAGCCGAAGGTGGCGTAGCGGTCCTTCAGCTCGGGGTCGGCCAGCACCGCGGCGAGGTCGGCGCGCAGCTTGTCCGACAGCGCCTTCGGCAGGCCCGGCGGCGCGGCCAGCACCGTCCAGCCCGTGGCCTCGAAGCCGGCGGGGCCGCCGCTTTCCGTCACCGAGGGCACGTCGGGCGCCAGCGGCAGCCGCGTCGGCGCGGCCACGGCCAGGTAGCGCAGCTTGCCGGCGCGGAACAGCGGGCCGGTGCTGGCCAGCGTGCCCAGCGCCCATTGCAGCTCGCCGTTGGCCACGCCGGTGTAGAGCATGGGCACTTCCTTGTAGATGACGTGCTGCATCTGCGTGCCCGTCATCGCCTCGAACAGCGCCGAGCCCAGGTGCACCGGGTTGCCCACCGACCACGAGCCGTAGTTCAACGCGCCGGGCCGCGCCTTCGCGTCGGCCACGATGTCGGCCACGGTCTTGTACTTGCTGTCCACCGGCACCGCGAAGAAGAAGTAGCCGCGGAACAGCGGCTGCAGCACGTCGAAGTCCTTGGCCGGGTCGTAGGGCAGCTTCTTGAACAGGTGCGGGTAGGCCACGAGGTGCACGTTGTCGAGCTGGATCAGCTCGTGGCCGTCGCTGCCGGCGCGCTTCCAGGCGTCGATGGCGATGAAGCCGTTCGCACCGGGCTTGTTCTCGACGATGACCGTCTGCCCCCAGCGCTTGCCCAGACGCTCGGCCACGACGCGCAGCCAGGCGTCGGGGCCCGAGCCCACCGGGAACGGCGTGGTCACGCGCACCGGCTTGGTGGGCCAGGCCGGCGCTTGCTGGGCGTGGGCGGGCGCGAGGCCGGCGCCCAGGGTGGCGGCGAGCAGGGCCGCGAGCAGGGGTCTGCGGGTGAACAAGGTCGTGTCTCCGGAGGTCGGGTGCTTCAGTCGATGTAGCGCAGGCCGGCTTTGGCCAGCGGCTCGCGCATCGCGTACATGTCCAGGCCCAGCACGCCGCTGGCCAGCTTGGCGCGCTTCTCGCCTTCGTTGGCTTCGCGCTTCGTCGCGGCCTCCAGCGTCTTCTCGGCCAAGGCACGCGGCACGCAGACCACGCCGTCGTCGTCGGCCACGATCACGTCGCCCGGGTGCACCAGCGCGTCGGCACAGACCACCGGGATGTTCACGCTGCCGAGAGTCGCCTTGATCGTGCCCTTGGCGCTGATGGCCTTGCTCCACACCGGGAAGCCCATCTCACCGAGCGTCTTCACGTCGCGCACGCCGGCGTCGATGACGAGCGCCCGCGCGCCGCGGGCCTGGAACGACGTGGCGAGCAGGTCGCCGAAGTAGCCGTCGGTGCAGGGCGCGGTGATGGCCGCGACGACGATGTCGCCGGGGCGGATCTGCTCGGCCACGACGTGCATCATCCAGTTGTCGCCCGGGTGCAGCAGCACGGTGACGGCGGTGCCGCTCACCTGCGCGCCGGGGTGGATGGGGCGGATGCCGCTGTGCATCAGGCCCACGCGGCCCATGGCCTCGTGCACGGTGGCACTGCCGAACTTGGCCAGCGCATCGGCCAGGTGGCCGGGCGTGCGCTCGATGTTGCGGTAGACGACGCCGAGTTCGTACATGGTCAGAGCCCCTTGGCCTTGAGTGCGGCGTCCAGCCGCGGGTACACGCGCCGCGCGTTGCCTTCATAGACGGCGTGCTTCTCGGCCGCGCTCAGCAGCGTGCTGGCCTCGATGTAGCGCTTGGTGTCGTCGAAGTTGAAGCCGGTCTCGGGGTCGATGCCGCGCACCGCGCCGATCATCTCGCTGGCGAAGAGGATGTTCTTCACCGGGATGACAGTGTTGAGCAGGTCGATGCCGGGCTGGTGGTACACGCAGGTGTCGAAGAACACGTTGTTCAGCAGGTGATCGGCCAGCAGCGGCTTCTTCAGCTCCTGCGCCAGGCCGCGGTAGCGGCCCCAGTGGTAGGGCGCGGCGCCGCCGCCGTGCGGCACGATGAACTTCAGCGTCGGGAAGTCCTTGAACAGGTCGCCCTGGATCAGCTGCATCACCGCCGTGGTGTCGGCGTTGATGTAGTGCGCGCCGGTGGTGTGGAAGCAGGCGTTGCAGCTCGTGCTCACGTGCACCATGGCCGGGATGTCGTACTCGACCATCTTCTCGTAGATGGGGTACCAGTGGCGGTCGGTCAGCGGCGGGCTGGTCCAGTGGCCGCCCGACGGATCGGGGTTCAGGTTGATCGCGACGTTGCCGTACTGCTCCACACACTTCACGAGTTCGGGGATGCAGGTGGCGGGGTCGACGCCCGGGCTCTGCGGCAGCATCGCGGCCGGAATGAACGAGTCCGGGAACAGCTGGCTGACGCGGTAGCACAGCTCGTTGCAGATCGCGGCCCAGGTGCTGGAGACCTGGAAGTCGCCAATGTGGTGCGCCATGAAGCTCGCGCGCGGGCTGAAGATCGTGAGGTCGCTGCCGCGCTCGCGCATCTTGGCGAGCTGGTTGGTCTCGATGGTCTCGCGGATCTCGTCGTCGTAGATCCTCAGGTCGGCGGCCTTGGGCATCTTGGCCGGGTCCTGGATGCCGGCGATCTGCGCGTTGCGCCAGGCTTCCAGCGCCTTGGGCGCGGTGGTGTAGTGGCCGTGGATGTCGATGATCATGTCAGGCGGGCTCCAGGCCGCAGCGCCGCTTGATGGCGGCCGCGGCGTCGTCGTTGAACAGGGCGAGCAGGGCGCGCGTGGCATCGCCGTGCGGCGTTCCCAGGCCGAGCGCGGCGCTGAAGGTGGTGATCTGCGCCGCTGCACCGGGCAGCGTGCCCAGCACGGTGATGCCCGGCTGGCCGGCGAGCTCGGGCATCTGCTGGAAGCCCAGCGCCGCGTCGCCCCGCGCCACCAATTGCGCCACCGGCACGCCGGGCGGCGCCTGCACCAGGCGGCCGGCCAGCGTGTCCTTCAGGCCCCAGCGCTCGATCAGCGCCAGCAGGTGGTTGCCGCTGGGGCCGGTGGAGTAGCCCACGCTGGGGGCGGCGGCCACGGCCTCGCGCAGCGCCGCTTCGGTGTCGATGGCCGGGCCTGGCGCACCGGCGCGCACCGCCACCGCCATCGCCGAGCGCACGAGGTCGACGCGCGGTGCCTGCACGTGGCCGGCGGCGAGCAGCTTGTCCAGCGCGTCGGCGGCCAGGCAGACGAGGTCGAAGGATTCACCGGCCGCCACCCGCTTCGCGGCATCGACGCCGCCGACGCTTTCGAACACGATGCGCGGGCCGCCGGCAGCGGCGGCATGCGCGGCCAGTTCGGCCAGCACGTGCCGCGTGGCCATCGAGGAGATGCCGGTGAGGGTGCTCATGGGAGGGCCGATTCTTCGGCGGCCCGGCCCATGTTTCAACCGCACAGTCCCACTAGCTGCTAGAACGTTTCGGCATACCATGGCGGCCATGGAGCGAGCATGGATTTGAAGCAGCTCACCGGCTTCGTGCAGGTGGCCGAGCTCGGCAGCTTCACGCGCGCCGCCGCCGTGCTGCGCGTGGCGCAGCCGGCGCTCAGCCGCCAGGTGCGCGCGCTCGAAGAGGAAATGCGCCAGACCCTGTTCGAGCGCAACGGCCGCGGCGTCACGCTCACGCCGGCCGGCACGCGCCTGCTGGCCCACGGCCGCGGCATCCTGCAGCAGGTGCAGCGCGCGGTGCAGGACCTGGAAGAGCTGCGCGGCGTCGCCACCGGCGTGCTGTCCATCGGCCTGCCGCCCAGCCTGAGCCGCACGCTCACCGCACCGCTGGTGGAGGCCTTCCGCGCGCGCTTTCCGCGCGCCGGCGTCAGCGTCGTCGAAGGCCTCACGCACTACATGCTCGAGTGGCTGGTGCAGGGCCGCATCGACGGTGCGCTGGTCTACAACGCCACGCCGTCCAGCAGCGTGGCACTGGTGCCGGTGCTGGAGGAGCGGCTTCACCTCATCTCCGCACGCCCGCCGGGCCGCCACGCCGCGCCGCGGCCGGTGACGCTGGCCGAGCTGGCCACGCGCGAGCTCGTCATCCCGAGCCGGCCGCACGCGCTGCGCATGCGCGTCGAGACGGCGCTGGCCGAGGCCGGCCTCACGCCACGCGTGGCGCTGGAGATCGAGAGCGTCGGCGCGATGCTGGCGCTGGTGCAGCGCCACCCGCTGCACGCGGTGCTGGCGGCCTCGGCGCTGGACGCCGACACGCCGCTGCAGGCGCGGCCCATCCTGCTGGCGCCGCGGCGGCCGCTCACCACCACGCTGTCGCTGGCCACCTCGGCGCAGCGCCCGCGCGGGCCGCTGCTGGAGCAGGCCACGGCGCTGCTGGTGCAGCTGGCGCAGCAGACGCAGGAGCCCCAGGAGATGGACCGATCATGAGCCTGGACGAGGTCGACATCGCCATCGTCGGGGCCGGCATCGCCGGCGCGGCGGCGGCGTGTTTCATCGCGCAGCAGTCGCCCGGCACGGCCGTGCTGCTGCTGGAGCGCGAGGCCCAGCCCGGCTTGCACAGTACCGGCCGCAGCGCCGCGATGTTCGAAGAAAGCTACGGCCCCGGCCCCGTGCGCGCGCTCACGCGCGCCAGCCGCGCCTTCCTGCAGCAGCCGCCGGCCGGCTTTGCCGAGGTGCCGCTGCTGCGCCCGCGTGGCGCCCTCTTCATCGCCGCCGCCGACCGCCTGGCGCCGCTGCGCACGCTGCACGACACGCTCGTGGCCGAGGGCGTGGCCGCCGCGTGGCTGGACACGGCCCAGGCGCTGGCCCTGTGCCCCGTGCTGCGCCCCGAGGCCGTGGCCGCCGCCGTGCTGGACCCCGGCGCCGCCGACCTGGACGTGCACGCGCTGCACCAGGGCTTCCTGCGCAGCGCCCGCGCCGCCGGCGTGCGGCTGCGCTGCGACGCCGAGCTGCGGCAGCTGCAGCGCACGACCACCGGCTGGCGGCTCGACACCGCGGCCGGCGTGCTGCACGCGGCCCGGGTGGTGAACGCCGCCGGGGCCTGGGCCGACGAGCTGGCCGCGCGCGCCGGCCTGCCGCCGGTGGGGTTGCAGCCCAAGCGCCGCTCGGCCTTCGTCTTCGACGCGCCGGCGGGCGCTGACGTCGCGCCGTGGCCGCTCGTCACCGACATCGACGAAAGCTTCTACGTCAAGCCCGAGGCCGGGCTGCTGCTCGGCTCGCCCGCCAACGCCGACCCCGTGCCGCCGCACGACGTGATGCCCGAGGAACTGGACATCGCCACCGCCATCCACCGCATCGAGACGGCGACGACGCTGCAGATCCGCCGCCCGCGCCGCACCTGGGCGGGGTTGCGGTCCTTCGTGCCCGATGGCAGCCTCGTCATCGGCGCCGATCCCGTCGAGCCGGCCTTCCTGTGGCTGGCCGCGCAGGGCGGCTACGGCATCCAGTCCAGCGTGGCCGCCGGGCAGCTGCTGGCCACCGTGGCGCTGGGGTTGCCGCCGCCCGGCTGGGCCGATGCCGGGCTGTGCCACGCGCTGCGCGTACGGCGGCCTGGCGAGGGCGCATGACGGCGCCGGACGCGCTGGCCGACACGCGGCGCTGGCTCGAGCGGGCCGTGATCGGCCTCAACCTGTGCCCGTTCGCAAAGGCGGTGCACGCCAAGGGGCAGATCCGCTGGGTGCTCTGCCCGGAGGCCCGGCCGCGGGCCGTGCTGGAGCTGCTCGTGCAGGAGCTGCAGGCGCTCGCCGCGGCCGACGCGGCGCAGACCGACACCACCCTGATCGTGGCGCCGGCGCTGCTGCCGCGCCTGGACGACTTCGACGACTTCAACGACTTCCTCGGCGTCGCCGACGAGGCGCTGGCCGCGCTCGGCCTGGAAGGCACGTTGCAGATCGCCGCCTTCCACCCGGGCTGGGTGTTCGACGGCAGCACAGCCGACGACCCCGCCAACCACAGCAACCGCGCGCCGCACCCGACGCTGCACCTGCTGCGCGAGGACAGCGTCGCCCGCGCCGTGGCCGCCTACCCCGACGCCGAGGCCATCTACGGCCGCAACATCGCCACGCTGCGGCGGCTGGGGCTGGCGGGCTGGCGGGCGCTCCTCAAGGACTGAGCAGCCGCTTCACCAGCAACGCCGCGATGCCCAGCATCGTCAGGCCGATCAGCGCATCCAGCACCTGCCAGGCCCGCGGCCGCGCGAACACCGGCGCCAGCAGCCGCGCGCCGTAGCCCAGCGCCGTGAACCACAGCAGGCTGGCCGATGCCGCGCCGGCGCCGAACCACCAGCGCGCCTCGCCCATCTGCGCGCCCACGCTGCCCACCAGCAGCACGGTGTCGAGGTAGACGTGCGGGTTCAGCAGCGTGAAGGCGGCGGTCTGCGCCATCGCCGCGCCCAGCGGCAGCGGTGCCGAGCCGGCCGCTGCGCCCAAGGTGCCGCCGCGGCGGGCGCGGGCCAGCGCACGCAGGCCGTAGACGGCCAGGAAGAGCGCGCCGCCGGCCGTGAGCCCCTGCGCCAGCACCGGCTGGTGGCCCAGCACCGTGGCCAGCCCGGCGATGCCGGCCAGCATCAGCAGCGCGTCGGCGGTGGCGCAGAAGGCCACGATGGCGCCCACGTGCTCGCGCCGCAGGCCCTGGCGCAGCACGAAGGCGTTCTGCGCGCCGATGGCCACGATCAGGGTCAGGCCGAGCGCAAAGCCGGTGGCAAGGGCCGAGGTCATCATGGCCGTGATGCTGCCGCGGCCGGCGCAGGGCGCGGCTTAGACTTGCTGCGAACCCCGAAGCCGATTTCAGCCGCCCCGCCGACGCGCGCCCCCTGATGCTGGACTACTCCCTGGTGGCCGCCGTCGCGGCGGTGGTGCGCGAAGGCAGCTTCGAGCGCGCGGCCGAGGCGCTGCACGTCACGCCCTCGGCGGTGTCGCAGCGCGTGAAGCTGCTCGAGGAGCGCCTGGGCCGGCCGCTGGTGGTGCGCGGCCAGCCCTGCCGCGCCACCGCCGCCGGCGAGGCCCTGTGCCGCCACGCCGAGCGGCTGATGCTGATGGAGCGCGAGCTGGCCGAGGCCGTGCCCGGCCTGCTGGATGCGGATGGCGGCACCGCCGCGGCGCGGCCCACGCTGGCGGTGGCCGTCAACGCCGACAGCCTGGCGACCTGGTTCATCGACGCCGTGGCCGCCGTGGCATCGCAGCACGGCTGGCTGTTCGACCTGCGCCTCGAAGACCAGGACCACACCGCCGAGCAGCTGGCGCGGGGCGAGGTGCTGGCCGCCGTCACCGCGCTGGCGGCGCCTCTGCGCGGCTGCCGCAGCCAGCCGCTGGGCGCGCTGCGCTACCGCGCCACCGCCAGCCCGGCCTTCGTGGCGCGGCACTTCGCGCCGGGCGTCGATGCCACCACGCTGGCCGCCGCGCCCTGCCTGGTGTTCAACCGCCAGGACCGCCTGCAGGACCGCTGGATCGCGCAGCAGACCGGTGCCGACGGCCTGGCGCCGCCGCGCCACTGGCTGCCGTCGACCCGCGGCTTCGTCGATGCCGCGCGCGCCGGCCTGGGCTGGGGCCTGAACCCCGAACCCCTGGTGCAGGACGAGCTCGCGCGCGGCACGCTGTGCGAGCTGGTGCCCGGCGCCGTGCTCGACGTGCCGCTGCACTGGCAGCATCTGCGCGCGGCCGAGTCGCTGCTGGCGCCGCTCACACAGGCCGTCCGCCGCGCCGCGGCGGCGGTGCTTCAACCCCTGACTCTGGAGATCGAACCATGAAGGTGTGCATCGTCGGCCTGGGCGCCATCGGCGGCCTGCTCGCGGCCTGGCTGGGCCGCCTGCCGGCCGACCGCGTGCAGGTGAGTGCGCTGGTGCGCGGCGACACGCTGGCCGCCGTGCGCGAGCGCGGCCTGGTGCTCGACGACGCCGCCGGCACGCACCGCATCGCGCTGACCGTGGCCGACACCGCGGCGGCGCTGGGCCCGCAGGACCTTGTCATCGTCGCCGTCAAGGCGCCGGCGCTGCCCGCGGTGGCCGACGCCGTGGCCGCGCTCAGCCACGCCGACACCACGGTGCTGGGTGCGATGAACGGCGTGCCCTGGTGGTTCTTCGACGGGCTGCCCGCAGAGGCGCCCGTGGCCACGCGCGGCTGGGTGCTCGACAGCGTCGACCCCGGCGGCCGGCTGCGCGAGCGCATGCCGTCGGCGCGCACCGTGGGCGGCGTCGTGCACCTGGCGGCGTCCACGGCCGGCCCCGGGCATGTGCGGCACGCGATGGGCCGTCGGCTGGTGCTGGGCGACGCCACCGGTGCCGGCCGTGACGCGGGCCCGCGCACGGCGGCCGTGGCGGCGCTGCTGGCCGAGGCGGGCGCCGAGGTGGAGACCTCGGCCTGCATCCAGCGCGACGTCTGGTTCAAGCTGTGGGGCAACGTCACGATGAACCCGGTGTCGGCGCTCACCGGCGCCACGCTCGACCGCATCCTGGCCGACGAGCTGGTGCGCGGCTTCTGCAGCGGCGTGATGAGCGAGGCGCAGGCGCTGGGCGCGGCGTTGGGGCTGCCGATCGCGCAGACGCCCGAGGAGCGCAACGCCGTGACGGCCAAGCTGGGGCCCGTGCGCACCAGCATGCTGCAGGACCTGCAGGCCGGCCGCGCGCTGGAGATCGACGCGCTGGTGAGCGCGGTGCGCGAGATCGGCGTGCGCCTGCAGCACCCGACGCCGATGCTCGACGCGCTGCTGGGCCTGGTGCGCCTGATGGCCCGCGAGCGTGGGCTGTACCCGTCAGGCTAGCGGTCTTGGGCCAAGTCGCTTGCGCGGATCCGGCTCCGCCGGTCCGCTGCAAGAGCCCCCTCGGGGGGTGGCGACCGGAGGGAGCCTGGGGGCTCGTTCAGATCTTGACGATGCCGGAGACGATGGCCAGGGTCGCTTCCTTCAGCTTTTCCTTGGCCACTTCCTTGCACTGATCGGTGGACGAATTCACCTGCGCGTCGTAGGCGGTGGCCGTCATCTTGGGCAGCGGGCGCCACATCGGCACGTTCAGCGTGCCGGTCAGCGGCAGCAGCATCACGCGGGCCGTCACGACGCAGGTGCGCTGGGCGTTCAGGCCGCCTTCGACCTGGCTCAGGAAGGCGAAGTCGCCGGGCTTGTGGATCTTCCACACCCGAGCCGGGATGTTGTCGGTGAGCACCGCCTTGGCGACCGCGGTGTCGATGAGGTTGTGGTTGGAGTGATCCAGCAGGTTGGTCTTCTTCACGTCGCGCGAGTGCGGCACGTCGGCCTGGGCCGCGGCGGTGCCCGCCATGCCAAGCAGCACGGGAACGAGGAGGGACGACAGGGCGACACGCTTCATGGGGCCTCTCAACATGCAGGGGGGACGATCGGCGCGGAGTGTAATCACGACGCCGCCGGCGGCGAGCCCGCATCGTCCCCCGTCTTGCGTGTCAGCCGCATCACGTCGGCCGACAGTCGCCCGGCGATCAGGCGCACCACCTCGAGGCCGAAGTCGGGGTTCTGGTAGACGAGCTGGCGGAAGGTGTCCTCGTCGATCGACATCAGCTGGCAGGGCGTGACGCAGCGCGCGCTGCTGGAGCGGCGGCGGTCGGGGGCGAAGAACGCGATCTCGCCGAACATCTGCCCGGCCTGCAGCGTGCGGCCCACCTCGGGCAGCTCCACGGTGCCGGTGACCACGAAGTACAGCCGGTCGGCGACGTCGCCGACGCCGAAGACGCGCTGCCCGGCGCGGTAGATCTTGGCGCGCATGTAGGGGCGCAGCCAGACCTCGAGCTGCTGCGAGTCGGCCACCGAGGCGTGCACGCGCTTGGTCAGCCGCACCATCTGGCCCACGCGCCACAGGTTGGCCGGCAGCAGCACGGCGTGCAGCACCACCATCAGCGGCGCCGGGTGCGCCAGGCCGTAGACGATGAAGCCCAGGTTGCTGGCCACCGCCAGCCAGCGCAGCGGGATCATGGTCTTCACGAAGGCGCTGACGATCACCAGCGCCGCCGCGACGGCGGCCGACACCAGCGCCAGCAGCTGCACCGGGTCGGCCAGCGAGGCCACCATCAGCGCGGCCTGCCGCGACAGCCAGTCCAGGACCTCGTTCACGATGCCGAAGCCCCGCCGCGCACCGGCGCGCCTACCAGCGGGCCGGCAGCTTCTTGAGCAGCACGATGCGTCCGTCGCGCTGCTCGATGTAGCCGCCCACGGTGAGCGGCTTCAGCACGCGGCTGACCATCTCGCGCGACGAGCCCACGCGTTCGGCGATGTCCTGCTGCGTCAGGCGCTCGGACACCACCAGCGTGCCGTCGGTCTCGGCCTTGGCCAGCGACTTGAGCAGCTTGGTGACGCGGCCGTAGACGTCGTCGAGCGCCAGGCTCTTGACGCGCTCGGTGCTGGCGCGCACCAGGCTGATGAGCTTCTGCACCAGGTGCAGAGCGAAGTCGGGCTGCTCGGCCAGGAACTGGCGGATGTCGGCACCGGGCACGATGGCGCAGCGTGTCGGCTCCAGCGTCATGATGCTCGCGGATCGGGGGCCGCCGTCGAGTGTCATCTCGCCGAAATACTCGCCCGGGCCCTGCGTGGAGTAGATGACCTCGCGGCCGTCTTCACTGGCGCCGTAGGCCTTCACGCGGCCGGACAGGATGATGTAGAGGGCGTCGCTGTCGTCCTGCTCGGTGACGAGCACGGTGTGGGCGGCGAAGTTGCGGACGGTGGCACGCGCGGCGATGGCCTCCAGCAAGGGGCCGTCCAGCGGACGCGGTGTCGGTGGGCACAGGCTCGACATGAGGCGCGATGGTGCCACGATCCCGGTGCCGTCAGACCTGCTCGGATACCCCGGCGAGGAAGGCATCGAGGTCGCGGCCGAAGGCCGCCGGGTGCTCGAAGTAGGGCATCGCGCCGCCGTCGTAGACCGTCCAGCGCCAGTTGGGCCGGCCCGCCAGGTGGACGCGGCCGCGGTAGTCGGTGAAGTCGCCGCGCGTGCCGTGGCTGGCCCACACCGGCACGGCCAGTGCCTCGTACAGCGACAGCACGTCGGCGCTGAAGAGCCCCGCCGACAGGAAGTGCAGCGGCGCGTGGTGCGCGCCGGGGGCCCGCGCGGCGGCCACGGCGTCGGCCCACAGCTGCTCGTCGATGGCATCCGCGCCCCAGGTGCGGCGCAGGAAGTAGCGCACCACGCCCGGCTTGGTGAGCTGGCGGAAGAGCCGCTCGCCCCACCACGGCGCCGCCAGCACCGCATGCAGCCCGGGCACGGCGCGGCTCGCCCCCGCCGGGCCGCGGCGGGCCGTGGTGCCCATGAGTCCCGTGGGGCTGACGAGCGCCAGGCGCGCGTAGACCGCCGGCCGCTCGCCGGCCGCGCGGGCCAGGAACTCGCAGCCCAGCGACAGCGCCAACGCCGGCAGCGGCGCCGTGCCATGGCGCGCGCGGATCGTGTCGGTCACCGCGTGCAGCGCGTCGGTGTACAGGCGCGGCGAGTAGGCGACGTCGCGCCGCTCGCTGGCGCCGAATCCCGGCAGGTCGGGCACGTAGACGGTGTGCGTGGCCGCGAGCCGCTCGGTCAGCGGCCGCATCTCGTGGGCCCCCGCGGCGGCGTTGATGCTGTGCACCAGCAGCACCGGCGGGCCGTCGCCGGCCACGTGGATGTGCAGGCCGTCGAGGCGGAGGGGGCGGGTGCTCATGGCCCGATGCTACGCACCGGGGGCCCGGGCGCCTGGGCTCAGGGGCGCAGCACCTTGGGCACCGCGTTCGGCCGCAGCCGGAACGCATCGGGCATGCCCGAGCCGAGCAGCGGGCGCAGGTACAGCCGGAAGGCGTCGGTGACGTCGGTGCCGCTGGCGCTGATGAAGGCGTCGTCCATCGTGCGTGTCTTGCCGGCCACGGCCTCCAGCGGCAGCAGCGTGTAGTCGGCGCTGTAGTAGTCGTTGCGCTGGATGGCCACCGAGCCGTCGCGAAGTTCGCCCTGGAACCCCCACATCGCGTACTGCACGGCCTTCTCGCCGACCTCGCGTGCCTCGCGCGCGTCGACGTCGGAGACGCAGCCGACGAAGCTGCGCTGCAGGTAGCCGAAGGTGTCGCCGCGCACGCGCTTGATCTTGAGCTTCTGCTTGATCTCCTCGCACAGCAGGTCGGCCAGCGCGCCGCTGCCGGAGAGCTGCACGTTGCCGTGGGCGTCGCGCTCCAGATCCTTGGCCAGGCGCGCCAGGATGGGCGCGCCGGCGGCGTCGTGGATGCCCTCGCTCACCGCCACCACGCAGCGGCCGTGGCGCTCGTACGTGGCCTTCACGTCGGCCAGGAAGCGATCGATCTCGAACACGCGCTCGGGCAGGTAGATCAGGTGCGGGCCGTCGTCGGCGAACTTCTTGCCTAAAGCGCTGGCGGCCGTCAGGAAGCCGGCATGCCGGCCCATCACGACGCCGACGTACACGCCCGGCAGCGCCGCGTTGTCGAGGTTGGCGCCGGCAAAGGCCTGGGCCACGAAGCGCGCCGCGCTGGGAAAGCCCGGCGTGTGGTCGTTCAGCACCAGGTCGTTGTCGATGGTCTTCGGGATGTGGATGCAGCGCAGCGGGTAGCCGGCCGCGCGCGCCTCTTCGGCCACGATGCGCACGGTGTCGGAGCTGTCGTTGCCGCCGATGTTGAAGAAGTGCTCGATGCGGTGCGCCTGCAGCACCTTGAACATCTCGCGGCAGTAGGCGAGGTCGGGCTTGTCGCGCGTGCTGCCCAGCGCCGCGGCCGGCGTGGCCGCCACGAGCTCGAGGTTGTGGCTGGTTTCCTGCGTGAGGTCGACGAAGTCCTCGTCGACGATGCCGCGCACGCCATGGCGCGCGCCGTACACGCGCGTGATGCCGGCGTGGCGCCGCGCCTCGAGCACGACGCCGACGAGGCTCTGGTTGATGACGGCGGTGGGGCCGCCACCCTGGGCGACGAGGATCTTGCCGGACTGCATGGCGGGGGCTCCCAGGGGGTTCAGTAGCGGAAGACCAGGCCGAGGCGGATGTTCTGCACGTTCTCGCGCCGCGTCGTCTGCCCCGGGCTGCTGAACGGCCCGCTCTCGAAGCGGATCTTGCCGAACCAGCCGTCGACCGTGAAGGCCAGCTCCGGCGACGCCGCGATGTGCAGGCCGACGAAGCCGCCGACGATCTCGGAGGTGTCGAACAGGTCGGTCGTGCCGCCGTACTCCAGGCCCGCCTGCGGGCTCAGGCTGGGCAGGCCCGCCAGCGGCGCGAAGCGCTTGCGGATGCGCAGCACGGCATAGGCGCCGTCGCCTTCGCCGAGCCGCTCCATGCGGCCATAGCCGAGCGTGCCGCCGAGGCTCCAGCCGTTGCCGAAGTCGCGGTCGTAGGCCAGGCCGCGCGTGCGGCGGTCGTCGCTGGCCAGCACGTCAGGTGTCCAGTGCAGGCCGATCTCGTTGCGGCGTTCCTGGGCCTGGGCCTGCGTCGGGGCCAGCCAGGGCCCGGCCAGGGCCAGCAGCGCGGCCGCGAGGGCCGGCAGGCGGATGAAGGGGGTGCTCATGAGGCTCCGATTCGGTTGGGGCGTGGAAGGAAGGCTAGAACGCGATCACCTGCAGCCGGTGGCCGCGTGCCAGCAGCGCGGCCTGCGCGCGCTCGGCGTCGGCGCGGGCCGGGTAGGGCCAGGCGACGACGCGGAAGTCGTCGCCGGCCCGCAGCACGTCAACGCGCTGCACGGGGCTGCCGGGCACCACCAGCAGCGCAGTCAGCGCCTCGGCGATCTGCTGGCTCTCGGTGCGGGTGCGCAACGTGCGCGTGGCCAGGGCGAACACCGGGGCGCTGGCGGCGGCGGCGGGTGCCGTG
>JAIXTY010000335.1 GCA_027483705.1 Rubrivivax sp. | reverse complement strand
GCTCGGGCACCGGGGCCGGCACCAGGTCCAGCGTCAGCAGCAGCGGGTCGTGGTCCGAGACCTGGTCGATGAACTCGCTGTTGGCGTGCACGATGTCGTAGGCCCAGCCCGCCTTGTTCAGCAGGTTGCGGCTCACGAACATGTGATCCAGCGCCTGCGAGTTGCCCTCGAAGTTGTAGCTGTAGCGCTCGCCTTCGGGCAGCAGGTTCGTCAGGTTGGTCAGGCCCGCGGCCGACAGCGGCGCCAGCGTGTCGGCGAACTGGAAGTCGTTCAGGTCACCGGTCAGCACGATGTTGGCGTCGGGGTTGATCGCCAGCACGCTGCTGACGAAGGTCGCCAGCACCTCGGCCTGGGCACGCCGCTGCACCTCCGAAGACCGCACCGGCGGCTGGTCGGGGCCGTAGAGCTCGCCGTCGCCGCCCTTGCTGTTGAAGTGGTTGGCGATGACGATCAGCTGCTGGCCGTCGACCGTGAACTCCGTGACCAGCGGCTTGCGGCTGTTGGTGAAGGCCGAGTTCGTGGGGTCGACACGGCCGGCGCCCAGGCTCAGGCTCACGCCGCCACCCGCCGTGGCGATGGGCGTGATCGCGTCGAGCGCACCACCCACCACGCCTGAGAAGCTCACGCGCGCGGTGTCGTACAGGAAGGCCTGGCGGATGTTGCCGCCGGGCTGCCCGCCGTCGGCGTTGTTGACGCCGTTGACCGTGACCCACGCGTAGCTGCGCCCGGTCTGCGCGTTCACCGCCGCGGCCAGCTTGCCGAGCGTGACGTCGGCCGCCACCACGCCGTTGTCGGTGGCGCCGTTGTTGTCCTGGATCTCCTGCAGCGACACGATGTGCGGCGCCGACAGGTTCACGCTGATCTGCGTGGCGATGGCCGTGAAGCGCGCATCGGTGGCGTTGCCGCCGAGGTTCTCGACGTTGTAGCTGGCGATGCCGAGTCGCCCGCCCGTGATGGGGGCGGCCACCTCGCGCTGCAGCGCGTTGCTCACGACCACCGGCGCCTGCGTGACGTACAGCTTCGGGTTCTGGAAGCTGAAGTCCATGACGCCGACGATGCCGCTGAGCTGCGCGCCGCTGTTCACCAGCGGCGTGGGCGTGATGCGGTCGTCGATGTAGATCTTCTGGCCGTTGAAGTGCACGCCATTGAGAACGGCCGCGCCGCGCGGCGAGTTCAGGAAGCCGGGCGTGCCGACCTGGTCGGCCGACATCACCGAGACCTCGCCGAAGCTGTTGCGCGGGGCCACCGAGATGGCGTTCGGGATGCTCACGCGCATGCCCTCCATGGCCTCGTAGAAGTCCATGGCGTTGGCGCTGGGGTTGAGCGTGTAGCCGGCGGCCTCGACGTTGCCGGTGTGCGTGGAGATCGCGCCCGGCGGCAGGAAACCGGTGCCGATGACCAGCGCCGCCGGCAGCGCATTGCCGGCGCTCACCCGCGTCCAGCTGCCGGCAAAGCTGCTGGTGGCGTTGATCTGCGTGGTCGTCAGGTTGGTGGGGTCGCTGCCGGGGCGGAACTCCTGCACCTGGCCGGCCACCAGAACCGAGTCGCCGACCGCGGGCTTGGTGCCGCTGCTGCCGCGGAACACGTACAGCGCGTCGGAGGTCAGCGGGTTGCCGTCGCCGGCATCCTGGAACCAGAAGCCGTTGACGTCGGTGGCGGTCACGATGCCGGCGATGCCGGTGACGCTGCTGCCGGCAAAGCTCGAGCGGTGCGACGTGCCTTGCAGCGTGCCGATCGACTGCGCCAGGGCGCCGCCTGCCAGCAGGCCGAGCATCGAGCCGGCCAGGGCGGTGCGGGCGGCGCGGCCCAGCGGGTGGAGCCGCGCGCGAAGAGGGGTGCTCATCGAGGGCTCCGGGCTCAGGCGCGGCGGCGGCGGGCGACGAAGCCGATCACGGCCAGGCCGGCGGCCAGCATCGCGGCCGTGCCGGCCTCGGGCACCGGCGTGGCCATCACGGTGAAGTTGTCGACGCGGCCCGTGCCGCCGGCGGCCACCGTGCCACCGCCGATGGAGGTGGTGTTGAGGCTGGACAGGCGGAAGACGACGAGCGCCTGCTCGTCCAGCGCCGACACGCCGGAGAGATCGAAGCTGTAGGTGTGCACCGGGCTGTAGGTGCTCGAGCTCCACGCGGGCGCGCCGGTCAGGCTGTAGGTGGCGAACGAGGTGAAGCTCACGCCGTCGGTGCTGTAGCTCAGGCCGAAGTCGCGCGGGCCGGTGCTGCTGCCGATCTGGTCGAAGCTGACGAGCACGTCCAGGTAGCCGGTGGTGGCGAGGCTGAACTGGTAGTAGTCGCCCACCGCCCAGGTGTTGCTGCTCAGCGAGTTGGCCGAGCCGTTGCCGGCCGGCGTCGTCCAGTCGCTCAGCGCGCTGGCGTGCACGCCCAGCGCCGTGCCGGTGCCCAGGCTGGCCGCCACCGAGGGCGAGGTGGTCGAGTCGATCAGGTCCGCCGGCGTCGTGGTGCCTTCGAAGTCCCACTGGACGACGGTGACGGCGTGCGCGGGCAACGAGAAGGCGATGGCCGCCGCAGCGGCCCAGAGGGTCTTGCTCATCGAGTGCTCTCCTGGTGTGTGGAAGGATGGGCGGCGCAGCGCCATGGCGGCCGCAGCCGCAAGAGGGGATGCGGCATTGAAAGGATGAAGCATGAATCGTGCGTGACCGGCCGACGCCATGCGGCACGGTCCCCCACGAGCCGGGGGGGGCTCGGGCGCTCTACACTGACTCGATGCGTGCCTTGCTCACACTTTGCCGAGTCCTGATGCCGGCCGCGGCGCTGCTGCTGCCGCCGGCGCAGGCCCAGACCGCCACCGCACCGGTGCCCGTGACCACCGTCGAGGGCATCAGCGAGTACCGCCTGGCCAACGGCCTGCAGCTGCTGCTGGTGCCCGACGACAGCAAGCCCACGACGACGGTCAACGTCACCTACCGCGTCGGCAGCCGGCACGAGAACTACGGCGAGACCGGCATGGCCCACCTGCTGGAGCACCTCGTCTTCAAGGGCACGCCGACCACGCGCAACGTGGATGCCGAATTCGGCCGCCGCGGCCTGCGCGCCAATGGCAGCACCGCGCCCGACCGCACGAACTACTTCGCCAGCTTCGCCGCCGACGACGAGAACCTGCGCTGGTACCTGAGCTGGCAGGCCGACATCATGGTCAACAGCTTCATCGCGAAGGCCGACCTCGACACCGAGATGACGGTCGTGCGCAACGAGTTCGAGAGTGGAGAGAACAACCCCGGCCGGGTTCTCTTCAAGCGCCTGCTGGGCACGATGTACGACTGGCACAACTACGGCAAGAACACGATCGGTGCGCGCGCCGACATCGAGAACGTCGACATCTCGCGCCTGCAGGCCTTCTACCGTCGCCACTACCAGCCGGACAACGCCACGCTCATCGTCTCGGGCAAGTTCGACACGCCGAAGGTGCTGGGCTGGGTGCAGCAGTTCTTCGGTGCGATCCCGAAGCCCGCGCGCACGCTCGAGCCCACCTACACGCTCGATCCTTCGCAGGACGGCGAGCGCCTGGTCACGGTGCGCCGCGTCGGCGGCGCGCCGCTCATCTACATCGGCTACCACGTACCGCCGGGCCCGCACCCCGACTTCGGCGCCGTGCAGCTGCTGGCCCTGGTGCTGGGCGACACGCCCGGCGGCCGCCTGCACCAGCGGGTCGTCGAGAAGGGCCTGGCCGCGCAGGCCTTCAGCGCCACGCTGGCCTGGGCCGAGCCCTCGGCGCTGCTCGTGGGGGCGGCACTGGCGTCGGGGCAGGACGCCACGGCGGCGCGGGCCGCGATGGCCGCGGTGCTGGACGGCGTGGCGGCCGAGCCCGTCACGGCCGAGGAGCTGCAGCGCGCGCGCCAGGCCTGGCTCAACGACTGGGACAACGGCTTCGCCGACCCCGAGCGCATCGGCGTCGCGCTCTCCGAAGCCGTCGCGCAGGGCGACTGGCGCCTGTACTTTCTGGCGCGCGACCGCGTGCGCCAGGCCACGCTCGACGACGTCAACCGCGTCGTGCGCAGCTTCCTCAAGCGCGACAACCGCAGTGTCGCGGTCTTCGAGCCGGTGCCCGCCGCCGACCGTGCGCCGACGCCGGCCAAGGTCGACGTGGCCCGCCTGGTCGACGGCTACAAGGGCGATCCGGCCGCGGCGCTGGCCGAGGCCTTCGATCCGAAGCCCGAGCTGCTGGATGCACGCACCGTGCAGGGCACGCTGGCCGGGCCGGCGCGCTTCCGCTACGCGCTGCTGCCCAAGGGCACGCGCGGCCGCGCGGTGCGGCTGCGGCTGTCGCTGCACCACGGCACCGAGAAGAGCCTCGTCGGCAAGCGCACGGTGGCCGAGCTGGCCGGTGCGCTGCTCGACAAGGGCGGTGCGGGCCTCACGCGCCAGCAGATCGCCGACCGCTTCGACGCGCTGCAGGCGCAGGTGTCGTTCCAGGGCACCGGCGAGTCCATCTGGGTCTCGGCCACGACGCGCCGCGACCGGCTGCCCGCCGTCATCGAGCTGATCGGCCGCCTGCTGCGCGAGCCCGCCTTCGACGCCGGCCCGCTCGAGGAGGCCCGCAACCAGTGGCTCGCGGGCCTGGAGCAGGCACGGCAGGAGCCGGGCGAGGTGGTGGCCAAGCGCATCCAGCGCCACGGCAACCGCTGGCCCGCCGGCGACCCGCGCTACGAGCCCACCTACGAGGAGGAAGCCGCCGCGATCCGCGCCGTGACGCTGGACCAGGTGAAGGCCTTCCACCGCCGCTTCGTGAGTGCGCAGCGCGCCGAGTTCGCCGCCGTCGGCGACATGGACGTGGCGGCGGTGCGCGCCGCGCTGGCCAAGGCCTTCGGTGACTGGAAGCAGCCCGCCGGCGGGCCCGAGGCGCAGGCGCGCGTGCCGCGGCCGCAAGTGCCTGCGCCGGCGGCACGCTTCGTCGAGGCCACGCCCGACAAGGCCAACGCCAACCTGATGGCGCGCCTGGTGCTGCCCATCGACGACCGCCACCCCGACCATGCCGCGCTGCAGCTGGGCAACCGGCTGTTCGGGGGCGGCACCGATTCGCGCCTGTGGATGCGCATCCGCGAGAAGGAAGGCCTGAGTTACGGCGTGCAGACCTGGTTCGAGTTCCCGGTGCAGGACACCGGCGCGGTGTTCAACGTGACCGCCATCTTCGCGCCGCAGAACCAGCCGCGTGTCGAGAAGGCGCTGCAGGAGGAACTGGCGCGTTCGGTGAGCGAAGGCTTCACGCAGGCCGAGCTCGAGCAGGGCCGGGCCGGGCTGCTGAAGGCCCGGGCGCTGTCGCGCGCACAGGACGGCGTGCTGGTGGAGCGCCTGTCCGGCAACCTGTACCACGACCGCCGCTTCGCGCGCGAGCAGCAGGTCGACGACGCGCTGGCCCGGGTGACGCTGGAGCAGCTCAACGCAGCCTGGCGCCGCCACATCGACCCTGCCCGGCTCGTCATCGCCTGGGGTGGGGACTTCAAGGCCAAGCCCTGAGCCACCGAGCCGCCGTGACCGACCTCGACCCCACCGAGCCGCACCGCCCGCCGGCGTCGCCCGACGCCCTCGAGCGGGCCGAGCAGAAGACCATGCTGGTGCCGCGCCGCGAGCGCGATGCCAACCTGTCCTCGGGCACCTTCCTGCAGGAGTTCATGGTCGAGCGCGTGCTGGGCGTGGGCGGCTACAGCATCGTCTACCTGGCGCAGGACACCAAGCTCGACCGCCGCGTCGCCATCAAGGAGTACCTGCCGGCCACGCTGGCGGCGCGCGCGCCCGGCGGCGATGTCGTGGCGCGGCTGCCGCGCTTCCAGGACAGCTTCGACAAGGGCATGGCCAGCTTCATCAACGAGGCGCGGCTGCTCGGGGGCTTCGACCACCCGTCGCTGGTGAAGGTCTACCGCTTCTGGCAGGCCCATGGCACGGCGTACATGGCGATGCCCTACTACGAGGGCACGACGCTGAAGAAGTGGCTCGCCGACCTGGGCGCCCCGCCCAGCGAGCGCTGGCTGCGCCAGCTGGTCGAGCCGCTGATGGAGGCCGTGCAGGTGCTGCACAGCTACGGCATCGTGCACCGCGACGTGGCACCGGACAACATCCTGCTGCTCTACGACCGCGGTGCCGGCAACTACCTGGAGCAGGCGCCGCGCCCCGTGCTGCTGGACTTCGGCGCCGCGCGCCGCGTGGCCGCCGAGGCGACGCAGCAGCTCACCTCCATCCTGAAGACCGGCTACTCGCCGGTGGAGCAGTACGACCACGGGCATGCGATGAAGCCGGGGCCCTGGAGCGACGTCTACTCGCTCGCCGCGGTGCTGTACGCGGCCGCGGTGGGCAAGCCGCCGGGGCCGTCGATCTCGCGGCTGGTGCGCGACGATCTCGTGCCGGCCCAGGTGGCGGCGCGCGGGCGCTACTCGGCCAGCTTCCTGGCGGCCATCGACGCCGGCCTGGCCGTGCGCCCCGAGCAGCGGCCGCAGACGCTGGACGAGTTCCGCGCGCTGCTGGCACGGCCCGAGCCGGCCGAGCCCGACATCACGCTGCCGGTGGCCGAGCCGGCCAGCGTCGACCTGGCGCTGGAGCCGATGCCGCCGGTGCCGGCCCGGCAGGCCCCGGGCACGAGTTCTCGCCCGCCCTGGGTCGTGGCGGCCGTGGTCATCGCGCTCGCTGCGGTGGCGGCGCTGGCCTGGGCGCTGCTGGGCCGGCGCTGAAGCCGCCCCGAACTGCACCGCCTGCGCCCGGCATTTCGGCCGCACGCCCCCGCCGGGGCTGGGGCAGGATGCGCCATGAGCGCTGCCGCCCCGCCCCCGCCCCGCCTGGTGCTGCTGCCCGGCCGCCTGCTGATGCTGCTGCTGCTGCGCCTGGACGACGGCACCCGCGCCGTCCTGGCCGAGCGCCCGGCCAACCTGCTGCACGCGCTGCGTGCCGCCGCCGCGGTGCTGGGCTTCGGTGCGCTGCACCGCGTCGAGCCGGCGCCCGAGGAATTGCTGCCCTGGGCGGGCAACGTCTGAGCGCCGGATGAGGGCCAGCGGTCCAGGCGGACCGGGTGCCGTCGACAGGCTGTCACGGGCCGCGCCCAGACTCCCGCACAAACCCGTGTCCGGAGGAACAGCCATGATGACCCGACCCCTGTTGCAGACCCTGGCCGCCGCGGCCGTCCTGTCGGCCGCCGCCGCCCCGTCGGGCGTGTCGGCGCAGACGCTCAGCTACCTTGGCCAGCAGATCGTGCCCAGCGGCACCAGCTACGCCGGCACCACCGTCGGTGGCCTGTCGGGCATCGACCGCGTCGCGTCCAGCGGCCGCTACATCGCCATCGCCGACGACCGCAGCGCGCTGCAGCCGGCGCGCTTCTACGAGCTCACGCTGGACCTGTCGAAGTTCCAGCGCTCGGCGACGCCCGGCTTCGACGGCGTGGCCTTCACCGCGGTGACCACGATCCTGCGGCCCGACGGCTCGACCTTCCCGCTGAACACGGTGGACCCCGAGTCCATCCGCGTGAACCCCGCCACCGGCACGCTGTTCTGGAGCAACGAGGGCCAGCGCGCCGCCGCCGGCCTGCAGGACCCGACGGTGCGCGAGATGAGCGCCGGCGGCAGCGCCGTGCGCGAGTTTGCGGTGCCCGGCTTCTTCAAGCCCTCCGGCAGCGTGGCGGGCACGACACCGGGCGACCTGGGCGTGCGCAACAACCTCGCCTTCGAGAGCCTGACGGTGTCGACCGACGGCGCGACGCTGTACACGGCCACCGAAAACGCACTGGTGCAGGACGGCCCGGCCAGCGGCACGGGCACGGGTTCGCCGTCGCGCATCCTGTCCTTCGACATCGCCACCGGCGCCGCCGGCGCGCAGTGGGTCTACGAGGTGGCGCCGGTGGTGCTGCCGCCGGTGCCGGCCGGTGGCTTCGCGACCAACGGGCTGGTGGAGCTGCTGGCCATCGGCGACCGCGAGTTCATCGCCGTGGAGCGCTCGTTCGCGGCCGGCGCGGCCACGCCGGGCGTGGGCCCCAGTGGCCTGCCCACCGGCAACACGATCCGCCTGTTCCACGTCGACGCGCGCGGCGCCACCGATGTGTCGGGCCTCAACAGCCTGGCCGGTGCGAGCTACACGCCGGTGGCCAAGACCCTGCTCGCCGACCTCTCGGACTTCCGCAACGACGACGGCAGCCCGCTGGCGCTGGACAATATCGAGGGCATCACGCTTGGCCCGGTCGTCGGCGGCAAGCAGACGCTGATCCTCGTTTCCGACAACAACTTCGGCGCGACGCAGTTCACGCAGTTCGTGGCGCTGGAGGTGACCCCGGTGCCCGAGCCCGCGACCTGGGCACTGTGGCTGGGTGGCCTGGCCGCCCTGCCGGTGCTGCGCCGCTGCCGCTGAGCGGCGGGCGCCTCAGCCGCCGTTGCTGACGCCGTGTGCCACGTGCCCCGCCGGCACGTGGGGTGCGGCGTTCTCGACATGGCCGGTCTGGTCGTCGAAGAAGAAGTCGGGCTCGAACTCGCGCAGGAACTGGCCCTTGGCCAGCCCGCCCAGGAACAGCGCCTCGTCGACGTCGATCTGCCACTGCATCAGCGTGCGGATGGCGCGCTCGTGGGCCGGTGCGCTGCGCGCCGTGACGAGCGCGGTGCGCAGCCGCAGGCCGCCGGGGCCGGGTTCGCGCTGCAGGCGGTGCAGCGCCTCGAGCAGCGGCTTGAAGGGGCCCGGCGCCAGCGGCGTGGCCGCGCGCTCGCGCTCGTGGTCCTGGAAGGCCGGCAGGCCCTGGCTCTGGTAGACGCGCTCGGCCTCGTCGGAGAACAGCACCGCGTCGCCGTCGAAGGCGATGCGCACCTCGTCGGGGTGGTTGGCGCCGGCGCGGGCGCTCTCGGGCACCACGCGCGCCGCGGGCACGCCGGCGGCCAGGGCCTCGCGCACGTCGGCCTCGTTGGTGCTGAGGAACAGGTTGGCCGCCAGCGGCCGCAGGTAGCGCCAGGGCGGCGCGCCGCGCGTGAACACGCCGCGCTGCACCGGCAGGCCGTAGTGCTGCGCCGAGCGGAACACACGCAGCCCCGAGACGGGGTCGTTGCGCGACAGGATCACCACCTCCACGCGCGAGCGTTCGGGCGTGTTGAAGGCCAGCAGCTTGTTGACCAGCGAAAACGCCACGCCGGGCCGCGCCGGCTGCTCCAGCCGCGCCAGCTGCAGCTGCATGTAGGCGCGGTCGTCGGTGGCCTCGAAGACGCGGTTCTCCTCCTCGAAGTCGAAGAGGGCGCGCGAGGAGATGGCGACGACGAGCTGGCCTTCGAGCGTGGCGGGCATGCGTGAGATTGTGAACGGAGCGCCACGGCCGGCCGCGGGCGTTCATCGCGCTGCCACATGCGGCGGGCACAGTCCCCACCATCCCGACGTCAGCACCCGCCGGAGCCGCCATGACCGCCGACCTGTCCACCCTGGCCATCGAGCAGCGCCCCGAAAACCGCCGCCGCCGCGTCGAGGCGGCCTGGGCGCCGGCCTGGGAGCCGCCGCGCAGCGAAGCCTTCTTCGAGGACCTGGACACGCCGCCCGCGCTGCTGGTGCTGCCCCCGCCGCCCGCCCGCTGGCCGCTGGCCGCCTGAAGACGGGCAGGGCCATCACCGGCGGGTAGCATCCGCCGCGTGCTGGAGCTCCGCGACGTTCGCTACGCCTGGCCTGGCGGTGCCGACTGCCTGGCCATCGGCCACCTGGCGCTGAGCCAGGGCCGCACGCACTTTCTCCACGGCCCCAGCGGCTGCGGCAAGAGCACGCTGCTCGGCCTGATGGCCGGCGTGCTGCTGGCGCGCCAGGGCCGCGTCAGCCTGCTCGGCCAGGACTGGGCCGAGCTGCCCGCCGGCCGGCGCGACGCGCGGCGGGCCGACCACGTGGGCGTGATCTTCCAGCAGTTCAACCTGCTGCCCTACCTGAGCGTGCTCGACAACGTCGTGCTGCCCACGCGCTTCTCGGCGCTTCGTGCGGGCCGCTGCGAGGGCGGCCCCGCGGCCGCGGCGACGGCGCTGCTGCAGCGCGTGGGCCTGGGCGCCGATCTGCACGGCCGCCGCGCCGACGCGCTGAGCGTGGGCCAGCAGCAGCGCGTGGCCGCGGCGCGGGCGCTGATCGGCGCGCCCGAACTCGTGATCGCCGACGAGCCCACCTCGGCGCTCGACGCCGCGCGGCGCGACGACTTCATGGCGCTGCTGCTCGACGCCTGCGCGGCCGCCCGCAGCACGCTGGTGTTCGTGAGCCACGACGAACGCCTGGCCGCGCGCTTCGACGAGCGCATCGACCTGCCCACGCTCAACCGCGCGGCGGCGGCCGTGTCATGAAGGCGCTGCTGCACGTGGCCTGGGCCAGCGCGCTCAACCGGCGCGGCACGCTGGCGCTGGTGGTGCTGAGCATTGCGCTGGCCACCGCGCTGCTGCTGGGCCTGGAGCGGCTGCGCACCGACATCCGCGCCGGCTTTGCGCAGAGTGTCAGCGGCACCGACCTCGTCGTCGGCGCGCGCACGAGCCCGGTGCAGCTGATGCTGTACGCGGTGTTCCGCGTCGGCGGCGCCACCAACAACGTCAGCATGGCCAGCATCCGCGCCGTCGAGGCGCACCGCGCGGTGGCCTGGGTCGTGCCGCTGTCGCTGGGCGATTCGCACCGCGGCCGCCCGGTGCTGGGCACCACGCCGGCGTACTTCGAGCGCTTCCGCCATGGCGACCGGCAGCTGCTGGCCTTTGCGGCCGGGCGGCCCTTCGCCGGCACGCTCGATGGCCTCTATGAGGCCGTCGTCGGCGCCGAGGTGGCCGCGTCGCTGGGCTACGCGCCGGGCGCCCGCATCACGCTCACGCACGGCGGCGGCGACACGCTGGCTGCCGAGCACGCCGACAAGCCCTTCACGGTGGTGGGCGTGCTGGCGCGCACCGGCACGCCGGTGGACCGCACAGTGCACGTCAGCCTCGAGGCGCTGGAGGCCATCCACCTCGACTGGGCCGGCGGCGCGCCCATCCCCGGCATGCGCATCCCGGCCGAGGCAGCGCGCAAGTTCGACCTCGCACCCAAGCAGGTGACGGCGGCGCTGGTGGGCCTGAAGAACCGCGTCGCGGTGTTCAACGTGCAGCGCTTCGTGGCCGAGTACGAAGGCGAGGCGCTGCTGGCCGTGCTGCCCGCGGTGGCGCTGGACGAACTCTGGCAGGTCATCGGCCCGGCCGAGCAGAGCCTGCTGGCCATCAGCGCGCTGGTGGCGGTGGTCAGCCTGGCCTCGCTGGTGGCGGTGGTGCTGGCGGGCCTGAACGAGCGCCGGCGCGAACTGGCCGTGCTGCGCGCCGTGGGCGCCGGGCCGCGCCACGTGCTGCTGCTGCTGGCGGCCGAGGGCATGCTCGTCACGCTGGCCGGCGCGCTGCTGGGCGCGGCGGTGGCGGCGGCGTTGGTGCTGGGCGCCGGGCCGCTGCTGCAGCGCGAGTTCGGCATCACGCTCAGCGCCGCGGCCCCCACCGCGGCCCAGTGGGGGCTGTTCGGCGCGGTCGTCGCCGCGGGTATGCTCGCCAGCCTCGTGCCTGGGTGGCGCGCGTACCGTCTTTCACTGGCCGATGGCCTGAGCCCTCGAACCTGATGCCCATGATCTCCCGTCGACTGTGGCTTGCCGCGGCGCTGAGCGCCACGGCGCTGGCCCCCGTGCTGTCCCGGGCCCAGAACCCGGCCGGCGTGCCCGCGATGAAGCCGCCGCTGCCGGCCACGCCCGCGCCGGGCGGCGTGCGCACCATCCAGTGGGACGAGCTGGTGCCCGCCGACTGGGACCCGTTCAAGGACTTCAAGGACCTGAACTTCCAGATGCTCGACGACGGCGACCCGCGCGCCAACGCGCTGCTCAAGCGCATGCGCGAGGTCTGGGACGCCGCGCCCACCAACCCGCGCCTCGTGGGCCAGGTGGTGCGCATCCCCGGCTTCGTGGTGCCGCTGGAAGACACGAACGACGGCCTCAAGGAGTTCCTGCTCGTGCCGTACTTCGGCGCCTGCATCCACAGCCCGCCGCCGCCGGCCAACCAGATCATCCACGTGCTGCCCAAGGCGCCGGCCAAGGGCTTCAAGTCGATGGACACGGTGTGGATCAGCGGCCGCCTCACCACGCCGCGCACCGACAGCTACATGGGCGTGAGCGGCTACCGCATCGAGGCCGACGCGGTGACGCGCTACGAGGACAAGCGCAAGTGAACCCGCGCGCCGGCGGTGGTCGTGACCTCACGCGGCTGACCTTCGGCGTGCTGTTCATCGGGCTGCTGCTCGGTGTCTCGCTGTGGGTGCTGCGGCCCTTCCTGGGCCCGGCGATCTGGGCCACGATGGTGGTGGTGGCCACCTGGCCGCTGATGCTGCGCGTGCAGGCGGCGGTGGGCGGCCGGCGCTGGCTGGCGGTGACGGCGATGACGCTGCTGCTGCTGCTGCTGTTCGTGGTGCCGCTGGTGCTGGCCATCGTCACCATCGTCGGCAACGCCGACCGGCTGATCGACTGGGCCCGCCTGGCCGCGGCCTGGCGGCTGCCCGAGGTGGCGCCCGAGTGGCTGCGCACGCTGCCGATGGTGGGCAGCCTGGTCGACGGCCTGTGGGCGCAGCTCACGGCGCTGGGCCTGCGTGACCTGCTGCCGCGCGTGAGCCCCTACGCCGGCGACCTGACGCGCTGGTTCGTGGCCGAGGTCGGCAACGTCGGCGTGCTGCTGCTGCAGTTTCTGCTCACGGTGCTGATCGCGGCGGTGATGTACGCGCAGGGCGAAGAGGCGGCGCGGCAGGTGCGCTTGTTCGCGCGGCGGCTGGGGGGCGAGCAGGGCGACGGCGCCGTCGTGCTGGCCGGCGGCGCCATCCGCGGCGTGGCGCTCGGCGTGGGTGGCACGGCGCTGGTGCAGGCCATGCTCGGCGGCCTGGGTCTGGTCATCGCCGGCGTGCCGGCAGCCACGCTGCTGACGGCAGTGATGTTCATGCTGTGCATCGCCCAGATCGGACCGATGCCGGTGCTGCTGGGCGCCGCGGCCTGGGCCTGGTGGGGCGAAGGCAGCCTGGGCTGGGCCATCGCGCTCACGGCGTGGGCGCTGGTGGTGGGCACCATCGACAACGTCGTGCGGCCGGTGCTCATCAAGCTGGGTGCCGACCTGCCGCTGATCCTGATCTTCTCCGGCGTCATCGGCGGCCTGTTCGCCTTCGGCCTGGTGGGCATCTTCGTCGGCCCGGTGGTGCTGGCCGTGGGCTACACGCTGCTGGAGGCCTGGATGCACGAGAAGGACGGCGGGCCACCGCCCGCGCCGCCGCCGCCGGCCGCGCCCGAGTTCAGGGACTGAGCGTCGCCCTCAGCGTCGCCATCAGCGCCGCCAGCGCTGCCGCCGCGTCGGCGGGCGGCCGCCACGCGGGCTGCTTGGCCGCCTCGTCCCAGGCGCGCAGGCGCACCGCATCGGCGCTGAAGGGCTGGCGCAGGAAGTTCGCGCAGGCGGCGGCGTCCATCGGCCCGCCCTGGAGCGCCAGGCTGCGCACGGAGTCGGGCGACAGGCGCTCGCGGTAGCCCGGCTTGGCGGCGACGAGGTAGCGCTTGGCCTGCACATGCAGCGCCACCGGCTCGGCGACGGCCGGGCCGAAGAGCGGCGTGAGGGCCCTGGCGGCGATGGCCTCGTGGCGGTCGTCGTGGCCCTGCAGCGTGGGCGTGCCGCCGAGGCCCGTCATCAGGTGGCCCAGGTCGTGCAGCCAGGCCGCCAGCTGCAGGGCCGGCGGCGCGCCCGCCTGCAGCGCCAGCTGCCCGCACTGCCAGGCGTGCTGCCACTGCGTGATGCCCTCGCCGTCGTAGGCCAGGCCGCCGCGGCGGGCGTACAGGTCGGCGATCTCGTCCGCGGTCATCGCCCCATGCTCGCGCCGCCGTGTGACGGTGCGCTGACACGATCGTGTCACCGTGCCGTCACCGCGGCGGCCTACCGTGCCGCCGCATGGCATCCGAGCCCGCTGTGCCCGATCTGGCCGTGCGCGTCGCACAGGCCGGCAAGACCTTTGCCGGCGGCCGCCGCGCGCTCCGCGGCGTGGACTTCGTCGTGCGCAGCGGCGAGCGCGTGGCGCTGCTCGGCGCCTCGGGCTCGGGCAAGTCGACGCTGCTGCGCACGCTGTGCGGGCTGGAGACACTCGACGCCGGCCCCGGGCACATCGAGGTGCTGGGCCGCCGCCTGCAGACCGGCGGCCGACTGGCGGCCGACATCCGCGCGCAGCGCCGCGCCATCGGCATCATCTTCCAGCAGTTCAACCTCGTCGGCCGGCTGCCGGTGCTGACCAACGTGCTCACCGGCCTGGCGCCCGAGCTGCCGCTGTGGCGCGCCGTGCTCGGCCGCTTCAGCGCCGCCGAGCAGGCCCGCGCGCTCGACGCGCTCGATGCCATGGGCCTGGGCGAACAGGCCTTCCAGCGCGCCAGCACGCTCTCGGGTGGGCAGCAGCAGCGCGCCGCCATCGCACGCACGCTGGTACAGGGCGCCCGCGTGCTGCTGGCTGATGAGCCGGTGGCCTCGCTCGACCCCGAGTCCACGCGCCGCGTGATGGACCTGCTGCTGCAGCTCAACCGCGAGCAGGGGCTCACGCTGCTGGTGAGCCTGCACCACGTGGGCCTGGCACGCCGCTACTGCGAGCGCGTGGTCGCGCTGCGCGACGGCGCGCTGGTGTTCGACGGCCCCACGGCGCAGCTCACGCCCGCCTTCCTGCGCGAGCTCTACGGCACCGCCGTCGAGGAGCTCGAGACCGACGACCCGCCATCCGAACCGATGCCGCTGCCCGTGCTGGCCGCCGCCTGAACCACCCGAGGAGAGCCCCATGAAGAACATCACCCGTCGCATCACCCTGGCCGCGCTGGCAACGCTGGGCCTGGCGGCCGCGCAGGCCCAGGCGCAGGAGATCAGCTTCGGCGTCATCGCCACCGACAGCGCCAGCACGCAGCGCGAGCGCTGGGAGCCCTTCTTCCGCGACATGGAGAAGAAGACCGGCCTCACCATCAAGAGCTTCTACGCGCCCGACTACGCCGGCGTCATCGAGGCCATGCGCTTCAACAAGGTGCAGGTGGCCTGGTACGGCAACAAGGCCGCGATGGAAGCGGTGGACCGCGCCCAGGGCGAGATCTTCGCGCAGGTGATGTACGCCGACGGCACGTTCGGCTACCACGCGCTGCTGATCGCGCACAAGGACAGCCCGTACAACAACCTCGACGACGTGCTGAAGAACGCGAAGAACATCAACTTCAGCATCGGCGACCCGAACTCCACCTCGGGCTTCCTGGTGCCCACGTTCTACATCTTCGCGAAGAACGGCATCGACCACCGCACGGCGTTCAAGTCCATCCGCAACGCCAGCCACGGCGCCAATCTGCAGGCCGTGCTGGCCAAACAGGTCGACGTGGCCACCAACAACACCGAGGACGTCGGCAAGCTGCAGAGCAGCAAGCCCGAGCTGGCCAGCCAGGTGAAGGTGCTCTGGCGCAGCCCGCTGATCCCGAGCGACCCGTTCGTCTGGCGCAAGGACCTCGACCCCGCCGTGAAGGCCAAGCTGAAGAACTTCGTGCTCGGCTACGCCAAGACCGACCCCGAGGAGAAGAAGATCCTCGGCGTCATCTACAACTACGGCGGCTTCCGCGACAGCAACAACGACCAGCTGATCCCGATCCGTCAACTCGAGCTGTTCCGCGACCGCGCCAAGGTGCAGAACGACGAGAAGTTGGCCGCCGACGAGAAGACCAAGCAACTCGCCGACATCGACCGCCGGCTCGCGGCGCTGTCGGGCAAGTGACGCGGCCGGGGCAGCCATGATGGCCGCGGTGGCCCCGAGCGCGGCCTCGCTCGCGCGCATCGAGCAGCGCGCGGCGGCCGAGCGCCCGGGCTGGCTGTACTACGCCGGCTGGGCGCTGGCGCTCGGCGTGCTGGCCTGGGCCTGGCGCGGCGCCGAGATCCGCCCGCTGGACCTGCTGCGCGACAGCGGCAACATCGGCACCTACGCCAGCGAGTTCTTCCCGCCCGACTTCACCGACTGGCGCATCTACGCGCGCGAGATGGTGATCACGGTGCACATCGCGTTGTGGGGCACGGTGCTGGCGGTGCTGGCTGCCGTGCCGATGGGGCTGCTCAGCAGTGCCAACATCGCGCCGCCCTGGCTGCACCAGCCCGTGCGGCGCCTGATGGACGCCTGCCGCGCCATCAACGAGATGGTCTTCGCGATGCTGTTCATCGTGGCCGTGGGCCTGGGGCCGTTTGCGGGCGTGCTGGCACTGGCCGTGCACACCACGGGCACGCTGGCCAAGCTGTTCTCCGAAGCGGTTGAGGCCATCGACCCACGGCCGGTGGAAGGCATCCGCGCCACCGGCGCGCACAAGCTGGTGGAGATCGTCTACGGCGTGCTGCCGCAGGTCATGCCGCTGTGGTTGAGCTTCACGCTCTACCGCTTCGAGAGCAACGTGCGCAGCGCCAGCGTCGTGGGCATGGTGGGCGCCGGCGGCATCGGCGTCGTGCTGTTCGAGGTGATCCGCGGCTTCCAGTACGCGCAGACCTGCGCCGTGCTGATCATCCTGGTGGTGACGGTGTCGCTGATCGACCTGCTGTCGGCGCGGCTGCGCCAGCGCTTCATCTGATGAGCCTGGCCTTCGACTGGCGCCTGCCGGTGCAGCTGCGCTTCGGCAGCGGCTGCAGCCAGGCCCTGGCGGCCGAGCTGGATGACCGCGCCGTCGTCGTGCTGGCCTTCGAGCCCGCCGAGGCCTTGGGCCTGCAGGCGGCCTGGACGCAGGGCTTCGGCCCGCAGCTGCGGGCCTGGGTGCGCGTGCCCGACGGGCTGTCGACGCTGGCCCTGGCGCGTTCTCTCGCGCAACGGGTGTGGCCGCTGCTGGCGGCCGAGCCCGATGCGGTGTTGCTGGCGCTGGGCGGCGGCAGCGTGCTCGACATCGCCAAGCTGCTGCGCTCGGTGCCCGACAGCGGCGACTTCGAAGCGATCGCGGCCGCACTGCGCGGCACGGCACCCTGGCCGGCCCTGACGCACGCCCCGCTGTGGCTGGTGCCCACGACGGCCGGCACCGGCAGCGAGGTCACGCGCTGGGCCACGGTGTGGGACACGGACGGCCGCGTGGCGCTGAAGCGCAGCTTCGACGAGCCCTGGGGCTTTGCCGACCGCGCGTTCGTCGACCCGGTGCTCACGCTCAGCGCCCCGGCGGCGCTGACGCGCGACACCGCGCTCGACAGTTTCGCGCACGCGCTCGAAGCGATCTGGAACCGCCACGCCAACCCGGTGAGCGACGCGCTGGCGGTGCAGGCCGCGCGCCGCGTGCGCGCCCACCTGGCCGGCGTGCTGGCCGAGCCGGCGGCGCTGGCCGGGCGCGAGCAGCTCTCGCTGGCCGCGCTCGAAGCCGGCCTGGCCTTTGCGCAGACACGCACGGCCCTGGCCCATGCGCTGAGCTACGCGCTCACGCTGGAGCAAGGCGTGCCGCACGGTCTGGCCGTGGCCACCTGGCTGCCCACGGCGTGCCGGCTGGCGGTGGGGCGCGACGCCGGCATCGACGCGCGGCTGCAGGCCGTGTTCGAGGTGCCGGCCACCGAGTGCGCCGATGTGCTGCAGGCCTGGCTCGCGAGCCTTGGCGTGGCCACCGACCCGGCCACCTGGGGCGTGCACGACGGCGAGGCGCGTGTGCAGGCGGCGCTGGCCAGCACGCGGGGCCGCAACTTCATCGGTGCCGAGATGGAACGAGCCCCATGAGCGTGGCCTACGACGTGGTCATCGCCGGCGCCGGCATCGTCGGTCTCGCGCACGCGCTGGCGGCGGCGCAGCGCGGCCTGCGCGTGGCGGTGCTGGAGCGCGACCACCGCTGCGTCGGCGCCTCGATCCGCAACTTCGGCTTCGTCACCGTCACCGGGCAGCCGGCCGGCGACACCTGGCGGCGCGCCCGCGCCAGCCGCGACATCTGGGCCCGCGTGGCACCAGAGGCCGGCATCGACGTCGTGCACCGCGGGCTGTGGCTGCTGGCGCGGCGCCCCGAGGCAGCCGCCGTTCTGCAGGCCTTCATGCGCACCGAGATGGCCGCGGGCAACGAGCTGGTGGCGGCCGACGAGGCCGCGGCGCGGGCCCCGGCGCTGCGCACCGAGGGCGCCGTGGCCGCGATGTGGTCGCCACACGAGCTGCGCGTGGAGTCGCGCACGGCCATCCCGAAGCTCGCGGCCTGGCTGGCCGAGCGCCACGGCGTCGTCTTCCACTGGGGGCACACCGTGCTTGACGTGGCCGGTGGCCGCGTGCGCACGGCCGAGCGCACGCTGCATGCCGGGCGTGTGGTGCTGTGCCCGGGCACCGAGCTCACCGGCGTGGCCGCGCCTGCTCTCGCGCGCCACGGACTGCACCTGACGCGGCTGCAGATGCTGCGCGTGCGGCCGCCCGCGGGCTGAGTGCTCGGCAGCTCGGTGATGGGCGACCTGAGCCTCGTGCGTTACGGCGGTTATGCCGCGCTGCCCGAATCCGCGGCGCTGCTGGCGCGGCTGCAGCAGGAAGAGGCCGAAAGCCTCGAGGCCGGCATCCATCTGATCGTGGTGCAGAGCGCCGACGGCACGCTGGTGGTCGGCGACTCGCACCACCGCTTCGCCACGCCCGAGCCCTTTGCCGATGAGCGCGTGGACGCGCTGATCCTGCGCCACCTGCACGAGACGCTGCGCCTGGAGCGCGCCGAGGTCGTCGAGCGCTGGACGGGCGTATATCCCACCGGTGCGCCGGTGGACTGCGTGATCGAGGCGCCCGACGCCGGCACGCGCGTGGTCGTCGTGACCAGTGGCACCGGGGCCAGCACGGCCTTCGGCATTGCAGAGGAGGTGTTCGATGGCTGGAACTGAATCGGGCCTCGCGGCCGTGGTCTTCGACTGGGCCGGCACGGTGGTGGACTTCGGCAGCCAGGCGCCGATGGGCGCCTTCGTCGAGTTGTTCGCCACCGAGGACGTGGCCATCACCGTGGCCGAGGCGCGCGTGCCGATGGGCCTGCCGAAGTGGCAGCACATCCAGGCCCTGGGCCGGCTGCCCACGGTGGCCGCGGCCTGGCGGCGCCGCCACGGCCGCGACATGGACGACGCCGATGTCGACCGGCTGTACGAGCGATTCACGCCCATGAACCGCGCCGCCGTGCCGCGCCATGCGCAGCTGATCGAGGGCGTGCCCACGCTGATGCGCGAGCTGCGCGCGCGCGGCCTGAAGATCGGCAGCACCACCGGCTACAACCGCGAGATCATGGACGTGCTGGCGCCGCTGGCCGCGGCGCAGGGCTTCGTGCCCGACAACCTGGTGTGCGCCGGCGACGTGAGCGAGAACCGCCCGGCGCCGCTGGGCATGTACCGCTGCTTCATCGAGCTGGGCATGTGGCCGGCCCGGCGCGTGGTGAAGGTGGACGACACCGTGCCGGGCCTGATGGAAGGCCGCCACGCCGGCTGCTGGACGGTGGCCGTCACCGTGAGCGGCAACGAGACCGGCCTGTCGGCCGAAGCCTGGGCCGCGCTGCCGGCCGACGAACAGGCCCAGCGCCGTGCCACCGCCGCGGCCCGGCTGGCACAGGCGCAACCCGACTACACCATCGACACCGTGGCCGAACTGCTGCCGGTGCTGCAGGCCATCGAACGCCGGCTGGCCGCGGGCGAAGCGCCGCCCGCCTGATCGGCGTCTGCACCGCCGGCCCGGCGGGCCCGGGCGCCGAGGCGCGACACTCCCGTTCCTTCGCGAACGCCGAGACACCGCCCCGATGACGCCCACGCCCTATCCCCACCTGCTGGCCCCGCTGGACCTGGGCTTCACGACGCTGAAGAACCGGGTGCTGATGGGCTCCATGCACACCGGCCTCGAAGAAGGGCGCGATCTCACCAGGCTGGCCGCCTACTTCCGCGAGCGCGCCGAAGGCGGCGTGGGGCTGATGGTGACCGGCGGCTTCGCACCCAACATCGCCGGCTGGACCAAGCCCTTTGCGGGCACGCTGGCCACATCCGGCGCGGCGCGGCGGCACCGCGTGGTGACCGAGGCCGTGCACCAGGCCGGCGGCCGGATTGCGCTGCAGATCCTGCACACCGGCCGTTATGGCTACCACCCGCTGGCGGTGGCGCCGTCGCGGCTGAAGTCGCCGATCTCGCCGTTCACGCCCTTTGCGCTCAGCGCGCGTGGCGTGGAGCGGCAGATCCGCGCCTTCGTGAACTGCGCCGCCAAGGCCCGCGAGGCGGGCTACGACGGCGTGGAGATCATGGGCTCCGAGGGCTACTTCATCAACCAGTTCCTCAGCGCCGCCACGAATCAGCGCACCGACGAATGGGGTGGGGACTACAGCCAGCGCATGCGGCTGCCGCTGGAGATCGTCTCGCGCACGCGGCAGGCCGTGGGCCACGACTTCATCATCATCTACCGCCTCTCGATGCTGGACCTCGTGCCCGGTGGCAGCCGCTGGGACGAGGTGGTGCAGCTCGGCAAGGCCGTGGCGCAGGGCGGGGCCACGCTCATCAACACCGGCATCGGCTGGCACGAGGCGCGCATCCCCACCATCGCCACCAGCGTGCCGCGCGCGGCCTTTGCGTGGGTGACGAAGAAGATGAAGGCCGAGTTCGCCGCGGCAGGCACCACCACGCCGCTGGTCACCAGCAACCGCATCAACACGCCCGAGGTGGCCGAGCAGCTGCTGGCCGATGGGGCTGCCGACATGGTGTCGATGGCGCGGCCGCTGCTGGCCGACGCCGAGTTCGTCAACAAGGCGGCGCGCGGCCAGAGCGACCTCATCAGCACCTGCATCGCCTGCAACCAGGCCTGCCTGGACCACGTGTTCCAGAACAGGACCGCCAGTTGCCTGGTGAACCCACGCGCCT
>JAIXTY010000164.1 GCA_027483705.1 Rubrivivax sp. | reverse complement strand
GCCCGTGTGTAGGCCTCGGTGCCGTCGAGGCCCTGAACCGCCAGCCAGGCGTTGCCCTGCAGGGCCACGTCCAGGTTGCGGCCGGTTGCCTGCATGGCGCCCGGGCGCGTGTCGTGGCCGATGGTGCTTTCCAGCACGTAGGCGCGCGTGGTGGCGCCCTCGCCCCGCACCGGCACGGCGCGGAAGGCCTGCATCTCGGCGCGGAAGCCGGTGGTCGACGCGTTGGCCAGGTTGTTGGCGAGCGAGTCCTGGCGCTGCAGCGTCGCCTTCGCACCCGCCATCGAGAGGTAGATGAGCCTGTCCACGGCGTGTCAGCCGCTCAGCGCAGGTTCACCAGCGTCTGCAGCACCTGGTCCTGCGTCTTGATGGTCTGCGCGTTGGCCTGGTAGATGCGCTGCGCGACGATCATGTTCACCAGTTCGCCGGTCAGGTCGATGTTGCTCTCTTCCAGCGCGCCGGCCTGCAGCACGCCGAGGTTGCCGTCGCCCGGCACGCCGACGACGGCATCACCCGAGGCCGACGTGCGCGCCCACTGGTTGTCGCCGATGGGCTGCAGGCCCTGCGGGTTGCGGAAGTTCGCGACCTCGATCTGGCCCGCCGGGCGGCTCTGCCCGTTGCTGTAGCGCGCGGTGATGATGCCGTTGTTCTCCACGACGATCGCCGTCAGCTGGCCGGCGGCGAAGCCGTCCTGCTGCACGTCGGTGACGCCGAAGGGCGAGCCGAACTGCGTGGCGTCGCTCAGGTCCAGCAGCACGCCGGCGATCGGCAGCGTGGTGGAGCCGCTGGCCGTGGTCGTGGCCGGGATGTCGATCGAGATCGGGGCGGTGGGGTCGGTCGGCGCGCTGCCGTCGCTGGCGAAGGTGATCGTGCTCACCGGCAGCGGCGCGGCGTTGGAGCCCGCCACGCTGGTGCCGTTGGCGGTGGCGTAGACGTTCCAGGTCTCGTCACCGCTCTTCTGGAAGTAGTAGGTCAGCGCGACCTCGCGGCCCTGCACGTCGTACACCGTCAGCGAGGTGGCGTTGTTGTAGGTGTCGGCGTCGTTGAAGTCGACGGCCGCGCCGGCGGTGGGCGTGCTGACGCGGGCGCGCGAGTCGAGGTTCAGCTCGAAGGCCATGCTCGTCGTCGGCGACGGCGCCACGCCGCCGGTGGGCAGCTGCAGCGGCACGGCCAGGCCGGGCTGGATCTGGCCCTGGCCGTCGGCGGCGTAGCCCATCAGGCGCAGCGCGGCGTTGTTGACGATGTAGCCGTCGCGGTCGACCTTGAACTGGCCGTTGCGCGTGTAGGTGATGGGGCTGGCGCCGTCGCCCACCTGGAAGAAGCCCGCGCCGTTGATCGACAGGTCCATCGGGTTCTCGGTGGTCTTGATGTTGCCCTGGGTGAACTGCTGCGCCACCGACGCGAGGTTGGTGCCGATGCCCACGCTGCTGGCGCCGGCGCCGTTGAGCGCCGCGGCGTACATGTCGGAGAACTCGGCCCGCGACACCTTGGTGCCGAAGGTGTTGGCGTTGGCGATGTTGTTGCCGATCACCTGCAGGTTCTTGCTGGTGGCGTTGAGTCCGGAGAGGCCTTGCTGGAAGCTCATGGCGGGGTCCTGCGAATGGGGTTCGGTGGTCGGTCAGTTGAAGGCCTGGACGTCGCGCCAGGCCACGAGCCCGCTGGACGCGGTCTCGAGCGTGAGGGTGTTGCCGGTGGTGCGCACGGCCTCGACGCGGTCGCGCATCAGCGGGGTCGTGGCCACGTTCGTCGTGCCCTGGGCGGCGGCGACGCGGAAGCTGTAGTTGCCGTCGGGCTGGCCGCTGGCGTTCCAGGTGAAGGCATGGCGGCCGGCGTCCTGCGCGCCCATGTCGATGGTGCCGACCACGCGGCCGGCGCCGTTGAGCACCTCGACCTTCACCGTGCCGGCGGTGCCGGCGAGGTCGAAACTGCCTTCGGCCTTGCCGCCGCTCACCGCCAGGCGGTTGCCCTTCACGGTGATGTCGCGCCCCACGAGCGACACGCCTGACAGCGCCTGCAGCTGCGCGAACTGCGTGTTCAGGCCCTCGACCGTGACATTGAGCTTCTCGATGCCGTTGACGGTGTTGATCTGCGCCATCTGGCTCGTGATCTGCGCGTTGTCCATCGGGTTCATCGGGTCCTGGTTCTGCAGCTGCGTGACCAGCAGCTTCAGGAACCGGTCGGCGCTGCCGGCCTCGTTGGCGGTGGGCGTGGCGGCGCTGCTGCCGGAGAGCGACGAGAACAGGTTGTTGCCGGAGACGGCCGCGGTGGTGCTCATCAGGATTGCCCCATCTGCAGCGTCTTCTGCAGCAAGCTGCGCGCGGTGTTCATCACCTCGACGCTGTTCTGGTAGGACCGCGAGGCGCTGATCATGTTGACCATCTCCTCGACGGGGTTCACGTTGCTGTAGGTGACGTAGCCCTCGGCGTCGGCGCTCGGGTGCTTGGGGTCGTGCACGCGGCGGCCGGGCACGGCGCTTTCGGTGATGGTGCTCACGCGCACGCCGGCACTGCTGTCGGCCACCGGGTTGAAGGCGTCGCGGCTGCCCATCAGGGCGGTCTGGAACACGACCTGGCGCGCCTTGTAGGGCTGGCCGTCGGGGCCGGCCACGGTGTCGGCGTTGCTCAGGTTGGAGGCGACGACGTTCAGGCGCTGGCTCTGGGCGCTGACGGCGCTCGAAGCCACGTCGAAGATCCGCATCATGCTCATGGTTCAGCTCCTGTCGGCAGCATGGGTGCCGCTCACGGCGAGTTCGCGCTCTTCATGGCATCGAGCGTCGTGCGCACGTTGCCGTTGATGAAGCGCAGCGTGGCGTCGAACTTCAGCGCGTTGTCCATGAAGTTGGCGCGCTCGCGGTCCATGTCGACGCTGTTGCTGTCGAGGGTGGTCTGCGCCGGGTGAACGTAGCGCAGCTGCGGCTGCGGCCGGCCGCCGGGGCTGAGGATGTCGCGGGCGATGCCCTCCCCCGTGCCGGCGGTGCCCCGCGCCGCGCGCAGGGCCGAGGCGAAGTCGAAGTCGCGGGCCTGGTAGCCGGGCGTGTCGGCGTTGGCGATGTTGCCGGCGATCAGCTGCTGGCGCTGCGCGCGCAGCACCAGGGCCTGGCCGTGGAAGTCGAGCGCGTCGGTGAGGCGGTTGATCATGGTCGGCACCGGGTTGGGGGTGTGCGGGCATTGTTGGAAGCGAAGGCCCGCGGCTGTAGGCCGATAAGCGGCGGCAAGCCCGGCCTTTTCGGCCCCGTGCCGTTGCGCAAGCGGCCTACAGTGCGTTGCCATGCCGCAGCCTGCCCGCTCCACGCCCGCCGTGCCGCACCACGCCTCCCGGCGTCGCGCCAGCGCGCCGGTGCGGCTCGCCGCCCTGCTGCTGGCCGTGACTCACGGGCCGGGGCTGGCGGCGGCGTCCGGCAGCGAGTTGCCGAGCTCGGCTTTCGATCGCGCGGCGGCGCTGGCGCGCGAGCTCGCGCAGGCGCGCGCCCCCGCCCAGGCCCGCGTCGTGGCCCTGGCGGGCGCGCCCGACGCGCGCCTGAAGCTCGCCCCCTGCGCCGACATCCGCGTCGAGCCCAGCCCCGGGGCGCCGGCCTGGGGGCGCACGCGCGTGCTGCTGCGCTGCGCCGACGGCCCGGGCGCCTGGCGCATCGCCGTGCCGGTGACGGTGCAGGTGTGGGCGCCGGCCTGGCTGGCCGCCGCGCCACGCGCCGCCGGGGACACGCTGGCCATCGGCCAGCTGGTGCCGGGCGTCACCGACTGGGCGGCCGCCGCGACGCCGCCGCTGCCGCTGTCGGCCGACCCGCAGGGCCGCGTGCTGGCGCGGCCGCTGAGCGCCGGCGAGCCCCTGCGCGAAGCCGACCTGCGCGCGCGCCAGTGGTTCGTGGCAGGCGACACGGTCCGCGTGACCGCGACGGGTCCAGGTTTTGCCGTGCGCGCCGAAGCCCAGGCGGTGAGCCCGGGCATCGAGGGCCGGCCGGCGCGCCTGAAGAACAGCAGCGGCCGCGTCTTCGTGGCCACGCCGGTGGGCGAACGCCAGGCCGAGGTCAACCTGTGAAGCCCGCCATGGCGCCGAAGCGGCCCTGCACCCCCCATGAACCAGGGGGTTCGACGAGAATCCGTGCGAAAGACCTAAAGTTCCGTCGCCGCGAGTCCGATACAGCGTCCATGTTGCCGGGCTCGTCGCACTGACGGGGTCCCGGCCAGGAGTCCACCATGAAGATCGGTCCTCTCGAACCCAAGACCATCGCCGCTCCGGCCGCCGCCGAGCGCAAGGCGACGCCGCAGCCCGCCTCGGCCGAGCCCAGCGCGCAGGTGCAGCTGTCCAGCACCGCGCAGGGCCTGCAGGCCACCGAGGGCGACCCGGCGTTCGACAGCGCCAAGGTCGAGCGCATCGCGCAGGCCATCCGCGACGGCCAGTTCAAGGTCAACCCCGAGGCCATCGCCGACAAGCTGATCGTCAACGCCCAGGAACTGCTCGGCCGCAAGCCGAGCTGAACGGGTCGGCGGTCGCATGAGACATTCGCAACAGGAACTGGACGCCGTGCACGACGCGGCGGCTCTCGAGCGGCCGCTGCAGGCCGTGGAAGAGCAACTGGTGGCGCTGGGGACGGCCCTGCACCGCCAGGACGTCGTGGCCGTCGACGCCGCAGCCGCCCAGCTGCACGTGGCACTGGCCGCGGCCGTGGACCATTTCACACTCGCGGCCCGCCGCGGCAACGTGCCGGCCCCGCTGCGCCAGCGGCTGGCACTGGCCGGCGGCCAGGTGGCCGCGCAGCGCGAGGCCCTGGCCCGCGCGACGGCCTCGCTCGACCGCGCCATCGACGTGCTGATCCCGCGCGCTGCGCCGGCTTCCCTGTACGCCGCCCACGGCGGCAACGAGCGCCACGGCGGCGGCGGGGCGCTGCTGGCCTGAGGCAGCAACACCCATTACGACAGGCCGGCCGCTGTGCCGGCTTTTTGTTGTCTGCTGTCTGATGGCGGCTGAGGGCCGTCATCGACACACTGCCGCGCGTCGCGGCAGGCGGTGCGCGGTGCGGGCGCACGTTGTGGCGGTCGGTGCTGCGCACCGACTGCCCTGCGCTGCTCACCTTGAGGGCGCACGGCAAAACTCGCTACGCGGCCTGCGGCCGCTGCGCTCGAACAGTTGCCGTGAGTCAGTCCACGAAGCGCGCTGCGCGCGCCGCCCTCAAGG
>JAIXTY010000138.1 GCA_027483705.1 Rubrivivax sp. | reverse complement strand
TGCCCCGGCAGCGCGTACATCAGGTCGAGGTTCCAGGTGTCGAAGGCGCTGGCGGCCTCGGCCACGGCGGCGCGGGCCTGCGCCGCGTCGTGCACGCGGCCCAGGCGCTGCAGCGCGGCGTCGTCGAAGCTCTGCACGCCGATCGACAGCCGCGTGACGCCGGCGTCGCGGAAGGCGCGGAAGCGCTCGCGCTCGAAGGTGCCGGGGTTGGCCTCGAGCGTGATCTCGCAGCCGGGCTCCAGCGGCAGCCGCGCGCGCACCGCCGCGAGCAGGCGGTCGATGGCGGCGGGCGCGAAGAGGCTCGGCGTGCCGCCGCCGATGAACACGCTCACCACTCGGCGGCCCCACACCAGCGGCAGGCTGGCCTCGAGGTCGGCCACGAGGGCGTCGATGTAGCGGGCCTGCGTGGCGTCGTCGAGCGCGGCCGTGCCGTGCGAGTTGAAGTCGCAGTACGGGCACTTCTTCAGGCACCACGGCAGGTGCACGTACAGCGCCAGCGGCGGCGGCGCGGCGAAACGCAGCGTGCCGGGGCGCAGGTGGTGTTCCAGGCCGGGCAGCTGCGCGCTCCGTGCCTCGCCCGGGGCCGCCACCAGGGGCGGCAAGCTGACGCCGGGCTTCACAGCCCCCACACCTCGCGCAGCTGCGCCTGCAGCTGCACGAAGGCACGTGCGCGGTGGCTGTGGCGGTTCTTGGTGTCGGCGTCGAGTTCGGCCACGCTGTGGCCCAATTCGGGGATGAACATCAGCGGGTCGTAGCCGAAGCCGCCGCCGCCACGCGGCGCGGCCAGGATGCGGCCGGGCCAGCGGCCCACGGCCACCAGCGGCTGCGGGTCGGCCGCGTGGCGCACGGCCACCAGCGTGCTGAGGAAGAACGCGCGGCGGGCTTCGTCGGCGCGGCCTTGCAGCTCGCCTAGAAGGCGCTCGTTGTTGCGCGCGTCCTGCAGCCGGCGTGTCGCTTCGCGGTCGGGCAGCGGCTCGACGAGGCCGCCGTAGTGCGCCGAGATCACCCCCGGCGCGCCACCCAGCGCATCGACGCAGACGCCGGAGTCATCGGCCAGCGCCGCGCCGCCGCAGGCCGCCGCGGCATGGCGCGCCTTGACCAGCGCGTTCTCGATGAAGGTGCCGTGCGGTTCGTCGGCCTCGGTGATGCCGAGGGCGCCCTGCGGCACCAGCTCCAGCGCAAAGCCGGCCAGCAGGCTCTGCAGTTCCGCCAGCTTCTTGGCGTTGTTCGACGCCAGCACGAGGCGCATCGCCATGACGCGATTCGCCTTCAGCCCAGGCCCAGGGCCTGCCGCTGTCGCGCGACGAGTTCGCGGATGCCGCGGTCGGCCAGCGCCAGCAGCGCGTCCATCTCGGCGCGGCTGAAGGGCACGCCCTCGGCCGTGCCCTGCACCTCGACGAAGCCGCCGCTGCCCGTCATCACGACGTTCATGTCGGTGTCGCAGGCCGAGTCTTCGGTGTATTCCAGGTCGAGCAGCGGCGTGCCCTCGACGATGCCCACCGACACGGCCGCCACGGCGTCGCGCAGCGGGCTCGTGGTGATGCGGCCTTGGGCCAGCAGCCAGCTCACGGCGTCGTGCGCGGCCACCCAGGCACCGGTGATCGCGGCGGTGCGCGTGCCGCCGTCGGCCTGCAGCACGTCGCAGTCCAGCGAGATCGTTCGTTCCCCCAGGGTCTTGAGGTCGAAGACGGCGCGCAGGCTGCGGCCGATGAGGCGCTGGATCTCCTGCGTGCGGCCACTCTGCTTGCCCTTGGCGGCCTCACGATCGGAGCGCGTGTGCGTGGCGCGCGGCAGCATGCCGTACTCGGCCGTCACCCAGCCTTCGCCGCTGCCGCGCTTGTGCGGCGGCACCTTCTCTTCCACCGACGCGGTGCACAGCACGCGCGTGGCACCAAAGCTCACGAGCACCGAGCCCTCGGCGTGCTTGGTGTAGCCACGCTCGAGGCCGATGGGTCGCAAGGCATCGGCCGCGCGGCCGGCAGAACGCACAAAAGACATGAACAAACTCCGAAACTTCGGGGGAAGGCGGGGGCCAAGTCGAAGCCGCGGATCCGGCTCTGCCGGGCCGCTGGCGAACGGCCCCCTCGGGGGGTAGCGAGCGCTAGCGAGCTTGGGGGCCCTTTTTACTGCTGCGTTGAATCGCTTCGTTGATCTCGCGGATGGACCGCTCGATCTCCTCGTCGTCGAGCTCGTCGCCGCCCACGCTGTCGGCTCCCAGGCTGGCCTGGATGGTGCTGGCGAAGACGTCGTCACCCAGCGAGTCGGTGCTCACGCCGGTGGTGTCGGCATCTTCGGCGGCTTCCCACTCGACGGCGAGCACCGTGACGTTGTCGCTGCGTTCGCCGGCCACGCGCAGCGCGCGCTCCACCAGCTCGGGCACGGCGTCGGAGATGGGGCGGTTGGCCAGGATGTCGGTGATGATGGCGTCAGACACGCTGCCCCACAGGCCGTCGGAGCAGAGCATGACCTTGTCGCCCGGGCGCACCAGCAGCGGGCCGGCGGTGTCCACCACCGGGCGGCCGGGGCTGCCCAGGCAGGTGAACAGCACGTTGCGGTTCACCTTGTCGGGCATCGGCACGACCTGCGCCATGGTCTGCTGCAGCTCGCTGTAGCTGTGGTCGCGCGTGCGGGCCACGAGCTTGTCGCCGCGCACCAGGTACAGGCGCGAGTCGCCGCAGTGCGCCCAGTAGGCCGCATTGCCCTGCAGCAGGCAGGCCACGACGGTGGTGCGCGGCGTGTCCATCAGCGCACGCTCGGTGGCATAACGCAGAAGTTGGTGGTGACCGGCGATGATGGCGTCGTGCAGAAAGCGCAGCGGTTCGTTCAGCCGCGGCTTCGCCTCGCGCTGGAAGTGCGCCGACAGCGTCTGCAGCGCCAGCTGCGAGGCCACCTCGCCCTCGGGGTGGCCGCCCATGCCGTCGGCCAGCGCAAACAGGCCCGACTCCCGCGTGTAGCTGTAGCCCATGCGGTCTTCGTTCTTCTCGCGGCCGCCGCGACGGCTGACCTGGTAGACGGAGAAACGCATAGCTACGGTTTCTGACCCGTCTTGATGGTCTCGAGTTGCAGCTTCAGCCGCTCGGAGAAGCTCAGCTTGGTGTAGCGACGCTCGGTCTCGCGCGCGAGTTCCTTCTGCAGCGCGAACACGCTCTGCGGGCGGCTCAGCGGATCGAGGCTCATGCACCACTCCGTCACCTCGATCAGGTTGTCGGAGTACACGTTGCGCAGCCGCGAGAGACTCAGCGCCAGGCGGTCCTTCTCCAGGCGCTGGGGCGCGTCATTCGGCGGGTAGCCCTGCATGCAGGCGTAGATGCAGGCGCCGATGGCGTAGATGTCCGTCCAGGGGCCGAGCGTGCCGTCGCGGCGGTACATCTCGGGTGCGGCGAAGCCCGGCGTGTACATCGGGCGGATGAAATTGCCTTCCTTGGACAGCACTTCGCGCGCGGCGCCGAAGTCGAGCATCACCGCCTTGTTGTCGTTGGTGATGAAGATGTTGGCCGGCTTGATGTCCAGGTGCAGCATCTTGTGCTGGTGCACGATGCGCAGGCCGCGGAGGATCTCGTCGAAGAGGCTGCGGATGGTGCTCTCGCGGAACACCTTGTCGCGCTTGAGATCACGCGCCGTCACGATGAAGTCCTGCAGGGTGTCGCCCTGCAGGTAGTTCATCACCATGTAGACGGTTTCGTTCTCGCGGAAGAAGTTCAGCACCGAGACCACGCTCGGGTGGCTGATCTGCGCGAGGCTGCGGCCTTCTTCGAAGAAGCTCTTCAGACCCAGGCGGTACAGCGGCTGCTTGTCGGGCTTGACGCGGGGGGTCAGCTCACCGGGGCTGCGCTCGGCCAGGCTGGCCGGCAGGTATTCCTTGACGGCCACCAGCTGGCGGTTCTCGTCTTCGGCCAGGTACACCACCCCGAAACCCCCGGCCGCGACCTTCTTGACGACCGTGTAGCCGCCCACCACGGTGCCCGAAGGCAAGGGAGCAGGCTTGGGCTTGGACGACATAATCGCCGCGGCTTCTTTCAGGGGTGGGTGGAATGGCGGTTTATAGCATGACGGGGTATGCGATCGCGGCCGCTGTGACGTCCTCACACGAGGGCGCGGCGGCCTCGGCGGCGGCCTCGGTCACGGTGGAGGCGCGCTCGGTGAACGGCCGCTTTCTGGACCTGGCTTTCCGCATGCCCGACGAGCTGCGCGGGCTGGAGCCGGTGCTGCGCGACAAGCTCACAGCAGCGTTCCGCCGCGGCAAGATCGAGCTGCGCATCGCCACCACCCGCGAAGGCGACAGCGCCGTGCCGCAGCCGACGCCGGAGCAGCTCAACCGCCTGGCGCACTTGCAGGGCAGCATCAGCGGCTGGCTGCCCGATGCCCGCACGTTGTCGGTGAACGAGATCCTGCACTGGTGCCGCGCCGGCGCGGGCAACGAACGCCTGGACGAACCGGCACTGGAGGCCGCCGTGCGCTGCATCGACGGCCTGCGCGAGGCCCGCGCCCGCGAAGGGGCTCGCCTCACCGCGGTGCTGATGGAGCGCGTGTCGCGGCTGCGCGAGCTGGCGGCGCAAGCCCGGCCGCTGGTGCCGCAGGTGGTGCAGCGGCAGCAGGCGCGCTTTCTGGAGCGCTGGAACGAGGCGCTGGCCGCGGCGCCGGGCGGGCAGAGCCTGCCGGCCGAAGCGCTGCACGAACGCGCCATGGCCGAGGCGGTGGCCTTTGCCATCCGCATCGATGTGGCCGAGGAACTGGCCCGCCTGGCCTCGCACCTCGACGAGATCGAGCGCCTGCTCAAGGCCGGCGGCGAACTGGGCAAGCGCCTGGAGTTCCTGATCCAGGAGCTTCAGCGCGAGGCCAACACCTTCGGCAGCAAGAGCGCGGCAGTGGAGCTCACGGCCATCGCGGTGGAGATGAAGGTGGCGGTGGAGCAGATGCGCGAGCAGGTGCAGAACATCGAGTAGCCCGCGCCGCAGGCCGACGCCTCAGCCGCCCTGCTGCTGCCGGCGCAGTGTAGGCAGACCCACGCCGGCGGCCTCGAAGCCGCCGTCGGCCGCCAGCACCTGGCCGTTGATGTAGCTGGCCGCCGGGCTGGCCAGCCAGCACACGGCCTCGGCGATCTCGTCGACCGTGCCGTAGCGGTTGAGCGGGATCACGTCGTGGTAGTCCGAGCGGATGGCCACGCTGTGCACGAGCTTGGCCATGTCGGTGTCCACCGGCCCCGGGGCCACCGCATTGACGCGGATGCCCACCGTGCCCAGTTCCACCGCGTGCTGCCGCGTCAGCTGGATCAGCGCCGCCTTGCTGGTGCCGTAGGCCACGCGCAGCGTGCTGGCGCGCAGGCCCGAGATGCTGGCGATGTTGACGACGGCGCCACCCCCGCCCTGGCGCATCAGCGGCGCCGCCGCCTGCGTGCACAGGAAGGCGCCGTGCAGGTTGACGGCCAGCACGCGCGAGAACTCGTCATAGGTCGTCTCCAGCGTCGGCTTGAACACCGCGATACCGGCGTTGTTGACGAGCGCATCGAGGCGGCCGAAGCGCGCTTGCACGGCGCCGATCGCACGCGCCACGTCGTCGGCCGACGAGACGTCGCCCGCGATCGCCAGCACGCGCGCGGCGCCGACTTCAGCGCCCAGCCGGGCCTCGGTGGCGGCCAGTGTCGTGGTATCGATGTCCAGCAGCGCCACGGCGTGGTCGCGGGCCAGAAAGCCGCGGGCGATGGCCAGGCCGATGCCGCGGGCGCCGCCGGTGATCAGCGCCACGCGCCGGGTGTCGTCACTCATGCCATCTCCGGTTTCGGGGCACGGCAGTGCCGCTCGATGAAGTCCTGCTGCGTGGGCATGCGCTGCAGGCAGTTGGCCACCACCTGCGCACTGTGGGCGACCAGGGCCGCCACCTCGTCGTCGCTGCGCTGGTCCACCAGCGGGTGCCAGCCACGCGGCATCAGGTGCTGCCCGGTCATCACCTGCAGCCAGCTGGAGGCACCGAAGAGCTCGAAGTCCTCGCGCTCGATGCGGCCGTTGGCGGCGAAGAGGGCCATCTTGCGCGCCAGCGTCTCAGGCACCGCCATGTGCCGGCTCTGGCGCCACAGCGGCTCGTCGCGTTGGTTGGCCTTGTAGTGGAAGATGATGAAGTCGCGGATGCGCTCCATCTCCACGCGGCACTGGCGGTTGAACTCGTCGATGTCGGCGGCGTCGAAGCCGGCCCACGGGAAGAAGCCGATCAGCCGGTTGATGACCTGCTGGATGAGGTGGATGCTGGTGCTCTCCAGCGGTTCCAGGAAACCGCCCGCCAGGCCCACGGCCACCACGTTCTTCAGCCAGGTGTGGCGCCGCCGGCCGGCCTTGAAACGGATGTGACGCGGCTCGGCCAGCGCGCTGCCGTCCAGGTTGGACAGCAGCGTGGCCGCCGCCTCGTCGGCGCCCATCAGCGCGCTGCAGTAGACGAGGCCGTTGCCCGTGCGGTGCTGCAGCGGGATGCGCCACTGCCAGCCGGCGGCGCGCGCGGTGCTGCGCGTCAGCGGCAGAAGCGGATCGATGCGCTCGCTGGGCACGGCCACCGCGGCGTCGCAGGGCAGCCAGTGCGACCAGTCCTCGTAGCCCGAGCGCAGCGTCTGCTCGATCAGCAGGCCGCGAAGGCCCGAGCAGTCGACGAACAGCTGGCCGGCCACGGCCTCGCCGCTGGCCAGCACCACGCTGTCGACATGGCCGTCGCCGTCGCGCTGGCGCACCTGCACGATGCGGCCCTCGACGCGCTGCACGCCCCGCGCTTCGGCCCGCTTTCGCAGGAAGCGGGCGTACAGGCCGGCGTCGAAGTGGAACGCGTAGCCGATCTCGCCCAGCGGCGAACCACGCAGCGCCGGGTCAGGCCGCTGGAACTTGGCGGCCTCGGGCGCGGCGGTGTTGATCTGGAAGGCCTCCAGCCCCGGCGCACGGCCCTGGGCGCGCATCTTGAGCCAGTAGTGGTGGAAGGGCACGAGGCCGAGGTCCGGGCCGACATTGCCGAAGCCGTGGATGTAGGCGTCGCCGACGCGGCCCCAGTCGCGGAACTGGATGCCGAGCTTGAAGCTGCCCTGCGTGGCGCGGATGAATTCGTCCTCGTCGATCTCCAGGGCCGCGTTGAAGTTGCGGATGTTGGGGATCGTCGCTTCGCCGACGCCGATGGTGCCGATCTCCTCGCTCTCGACCAGGCGGATGCGCTGCCCCGGCCCCAGCACCTGGGCCAGCGCGGCGGCGGTCATCCAGCCGGCGGTGCCGCCGCCGACGATGACGATGTCGCGTATCGGCTCCTGGACGGGCTCCGGAACGGGCTCGGGGTTCATGCGTTCTCCTGCACAGGCCCGCGATGATGCCCGCAGCACCCGGCGCGCCGCCTTGGGGGAAAATCCGGCGATGGAAACCCCCGGCAACCTCTTCTGCGTCGCGGCACCCAGCGGCACCGGCAAGTCCAGCCTCGTGAAGGCACTGCTGGAGCTCGACTCGCGGCTGGCCGTCAGCGTCTCGCACACCACGCGCCGCCCGCGCGGGCAGGAGGTGCACGGCCGCGAGTACTGGTTCATCGACGAACCCGAGTTCCGCGCCATGGTGGCCCATGGCGACTTCTTCGAGTGGGCCGAGGTGCACGGCAACCTCTACGGCACCAGCCGCAAGGCCATCCAGGAGCGGCTGGAGCGCGGCGAGGACGTCGTGCTCGAGATCGACTGGCAGGGCGCTTTGCAGATCAAGCGCATCTTCCCGCACGCGGTGCTGATCTTCATCCTGCCGCCGAGCTGGGACGAGCTGATGCAGCGCCTCAACCGCCGCGGCGAGGACACGCCCGAGGTGATCGCCACCCGCATGGGCAACGCCCGCACCGAGGTGGCCCAGGCCCGGCACTTCGACTTTGTTATCATCAACAGCTTGCTCGAAACGGCGCTTTTCGACCTGAAGACGGTCGTGCACAGCCAGCGCCTCAGGTACGCCGCCCAGGCGCGCAACCGCACCCAGGTGTTTTCTGCGCTGGGCCTGGTCTGAACCCGAACCTCACTCCACGAGACCCATCCATGGCCCGCATCACCGTCGAAGACTGCCTCGCCAAGATCCCCAACCGCTTCCAGCTGGTGCTCGCGGCCACCTACCGCGCCCGCATGCTGAGCCAGGGCCACGCGCCCAAGATCGAGACCAAGAACAAGCCCGGCGTGACCGCGCTGCGCGAGATCGCCGCCGGCGAGATCGGTATCGAGATGCTGCGCAAGGTGCCGGTCTGAACG
>JAIXTY010000295.1 GCA_027483705.1 Rubrivivax sp. | reverse complement strand
GCTGCGCCAGGCGCAGCAACTCGACGGATGACCGTCGCGCGCGCCGACGGCCCCGAACTCGCAGCCGTCGGCGGCGCTGTCGTCGCGCCCGCGGCCGAGGCCGTGCTGCGCGGCCTGTGGGCGTCGGCCGTGCCGATGACGCTGCAGGGCGCGGACTTCCGCCTCGTCGATGCCAACGAGGCCTATGCCCAGTTGGTGGGCGTGCCGCGCGCGGCGCTGCGCGGGCTGGACCCGCTGCAATGGGTGCCGCCCGAAGACCGCGATCTCGCCCAGCAGGAACGCAGCCAGCCGCGGCCGCCCGGCCCGGCGCGCCGGCGCCTCGTCGACCGCGACGGACATCTGCGCTGGTTCTCGGTCACGCTCATCGACGCGGCGCTGCCCGGCCAGCCGCCCTGCTGGCTGACGCTGATGCACGACGAGACGGCCGAGCACGTCGCGCGCGAGCAGGCCCGTCGCGCCGAAGCCGAGGTGGTGCAGTGGTTCGACCTCAGCCCCATGGGCATGCTGGTCTACGACAGCCACGGCCTGGTGCTGCGCAGCAACGCCGCCTTCGACGCGCTCGTGGGGCGCGTGCCCGAGGTGCTGGACACCGCCGCGGCGGAGCTGCAGCAGTTGCTGGGCTGGCAGGGTGGCACGCTGGCGCCCGGTCTCGTGCCTGGCGCCCGGGCGCTCGAACGCCAGGTGATGCTGCCGCTGGCGCAGGGTTCGCGCTGGCTGTGGGCGCGCCTGAGCTGCCAGCCCGGCCAGCAGGGCGAGACGCGTGTGATGGCCGTGGTGCAGGACCGCAGCGCCGAGGACGAGCGCGACCGCGCCCACCGCGAGATGGACCTGCTGATGGACAGCGGCAGCATCGGTGTGGCGACCTTTGACCCCGCCCGCGGCTGGCTGATGCCGCCGGCGCCGGTGCAGGGGCCGTCCGGTGATGCCGGCGGTGCCGAGGGCCTGGCGGCGTCGAGCACGCTGGTGGGCGTGAGCCGCGAGTCGGTGCTGCCCTCGTCGCTGCCCGACTACGAGCGCCTGCAGCAGGCGCTCAAGCGCGGCGAGGCCGCCCGCTTCACCTATGCCGTGCGCCACCCGGTGCACGGCCAGCGCTGGCTGCAGACCCGCGTGCAGCCCAACCTGCTGCCGGGCGGCCGGCGCACGACCTCGGTGATCACGCGCGACGTCACCGAGCAGCGCGACGCGCAGCTGCGCAGCGAGCAGCTGCTGCACGAGATGACCACCATCCTCGACAGCTCGCCGGTGGGCATCGCCTACCTGCGCGGGCCGGCGCTGGTGCGCTGCAACGCGCGGTTCTCGCGCATGCTGGGCTTCGGCGGCGGCTCGGAGGCCGGCGCCTCGCTCGAGGAGATCCTGGCGCGCAGCATCGGCCCGACGCAGGGCGTTCGCGAGGCGCTGGAGGCCCTGGCCGAGGGCCGCACCTTCGAGGCCGAGCTGCCGCTGCTGCGCCAGGACGGCCTGCCGCGCTGGTACTCGCTGACGGTGCGCCGCGCCGGCCCGGCCGGCAAGCAGGCCGAGGCCGTGGCCGTGCTCACCGACATCACGCGGCTGAAGACACAGCAGGCCGAGCTCGAGAACACGGTGCGCGACCGCGAGCTGATGTTCAACGTCTCCGAGGTCGGCATCGTCTATCAGCGCGGCACGCGCATCGAGCGCGCCAACCAGGCCATGGCCGTGCTCACGGGCTGGAGCGCCACCGAGCTGGCCACGCTCGACCCGGCCGAGCTCTACGAGGACGCGCGCAGCTGCGTCGCCTTCGAGGCGCAGATCGCCCGGGCCCTGCGCGACGAGGGCCGCTTCCGCGGCGAGCGCCTGCTCAAGCGGCGTGACGGCAGCCTGGTGTGGGTGCAGGTGGCGGTGCGCCAGGTGGACAGCGACGACCTCGAGGCCGGCGTCATCTCGAGCTTCGTCGACATCGACGAGCGGCGCCGCGCGCGCGAGTCGCTGGCGGTGCAGGCCGAACGCACGCGCGCCATCCTCGACTCGGTGCTGGTGGGCATCGTCACCGTGTCCGAGCGCGGCATCGAGTGGATGAACCGCTCGGCGCGGCGCATGTTCGCCGGGGAGCTGGCCGACTTCCTGGGCGAGCCTACCGCCATCGTCGCCACGCCCGAGCCCGACCATCCGCTGCGCCGCGGCGACTGGCTGGCCACGCTGGAAGAGGGCACGGCCGAGACCTTCGAGTGCCGCCTGCGCGGCCGCGACGGCCGCGAGTTCTGGGTCGCCGGCAACGCCGTGCTCAGCCGCGGCGCCAGCGGCGGGCGCGAGGTCACCTTCGCGCTGCTCGACATCGAGCGCCGCCGCCAGGCCGAGCTGCGCATCGCGCAGGCCCAGGCTTCGCTGCAGCGCGTGATCGAGACGGCGCCGGCCGCCATCGCCCTGTTCGACGCCGCCGGCATGACCGTGCAGCAGGCCAACCAGACGGCGGCCGGCTTCCTGGGCGCCGGCATCGGCCCCGGCGTGCCCGTGGCCGACCCGGCCCTGGCCGCGGCGCTGGGCGGCTGGCTGCGCGAGGTGGCGGCCACCGGCGTGCAGAGCCAGCACGAGTGGCGCAGCGGCGATGGCAGCGAAGCGCGCGTGTGGGACTGCCGGCTCGCGCCGCTGGCCGAGCCGGGCGCGCCGTGGACGGCCCTGGTGCTGCTGGTGGCCAGCGACGTGACCGAGCAGCGCGCGGCCGAGCAGGAGCGGCTGCAGGCCGCCATCGCGCAGCGCGAGGTGCTGGTGAAGGAAGTGCATCACCGCATCAAGAACAACCTGCAGGGCGTGGCCGGCCTGCTGCTGCAGACGGCCGGCAAGCACCCCGGCGTGCAGTCCATCCTCACCGAAGCCGTGGGCCAGGTGCAGGCCATCGCGC
>JAIXTY010000220.1 GCA_027483705.1 Rubrivivax sp. | reverse complement strand
CTTGGTCGGCACGCCCGGCACTTCTTCCTTGAAGCGCTTGAGCAGGTTCAGGCTGAACTCGTAGTCCGACCCCGGGCGCGCTTCCTTGTACAGGCGCGGCACGGTCTCGAGGTTGTGGTTCATCACGTCGGGCGGCGCGGCGCGCAGGATGCCGAGCGCGCGGTCGTCGCGGCCGCGGAAATCGGGCACCAGGATCTCGATGCGCGTGGCTGGCGAGAGCTCGCGCGTCTTCTCGATGCAGGCCACGAAGTGCGCGGCACCGCCGTCGCGCAGGTCGTCGCGGTCGACGCTGGTGATGACGACGTAGTTCAGCTTCAGCGCCGCGATGGTGCGCGCCAGGTTCAGCGGCTCGTCCGCGTCCAGCGGGTCGGGCCGGCCGTGGCCGACATCGCAGAACGGGCAGCGCCGCGTGCACTTGTCGCCCATGATCATGAAGGTGGCCGTGCCCTTGCCGAAGCACTCGCCGATGTTCGGGCACGAGGCTTCCTCGCACACGGTGTGCAGCTTGTGCTCGCGCAGGATCTTCTTGATGTCGTAGAAGCGCGTGGTGGGGCTGCCGGCCTTCACGCGGATCCACTCGGGCTTCTTGAGCACCTCGCCGGCGGGCACGATCTTGATCGGGATGCGCGCCGTCTTGGCCTGCGACTTCTGCTTGGCGCTGGGGTCGTAGGGGGCGTTCGCCGCGGCGGCAACGGGATCGGCGGGGGTGGACGGCAGGCTCATGGCCCAGGCAGTGTACCGGCCGACCCTGAACCAGCCTGACGGCGGGGCCACGGCGGCCGGGCATCATCGCGGGCGCCGGCGCGGCCGGTCAGCACGGGGACAGGGCATGCAGGAACGCTTCGGACTCGAGGTCGCGCCGCACGAGCGCCGGCCGATGGCCTGGTACGCCCTCGGCGGGCTGTGGCGCGTGGCGCGCGAGCAGCTGTGGTCGCTGAACCTGCTGCGCAACCTGGACCGGCGCGAGACCTTCACCGGGCCGTTCCGGGCCTTGCCGGTGGTGGCGGCAGCCGACGGCGAGCTGTGGGTCGACTTCATCGCCGACACCGGCGACGGCGGCAGCGCCACCACCGCCGTGGCCCAGGCGATGCTGGCCCCGCGCCTGCGGCCCGAGGGGCTGCCCGCCGCGCACGCCGATGGTTTGCCCACGGCGCGGCTGCTGGTGCTGGGTGGCGACCTCGCCTACCCCGGCGCCAGCCCGGCGCACTACCAGGCCCGGCTGGTGGAGCCGTTCGAGCTGGCGCGCCCGCACAGCGGCTTCGGCGAGGACAAGGTCGTCGTCGCCATCCCGCAGAACCACGACTGGATGGACAGCCTGTCCACGTTCTGCCGCTACTTCGTCAACGACCAGAAGGCCGGCCTGCTGCGCGCCCAGGCGCCGCAGACGCGCAGCTACTTCGCGCTGGCGCTGCCGCACGGCTGGCACTGGCTCGGGTTCGACTTCGCGCTGGCCGGCGACCTCGACCGCGCGCAGTTCGACGCCTTCCGCGGGCTGCTGGAACGCGGCGACATCGCCCCGGGCAGCGACGTGCTGCTGCTGTATCCCGAGCCCTACTGGACACGCGAGATCGGCGACCGCAGCCCGCGCGGCTATCCCCGCCGCTACCAGCGGCTGGAGGCGCTGCTCATGAAGCACGGCTGCCGCATCCGCCTGCGCCTGGCCGGCGACCTGCACCACTACGTGCGCGAAAGCCTGCCCGAGGCGGCGCTGGGCTACGGCAGCGAGATCGTCACCTGCGGCAGCGGCGGCGCCTTCGGCCACCCGACGCATGCCCGCGAGGTGAGCGACACGAAGTACCTGCAGGTGGGCATCGACGCCCAGGCGGCGCAGGCCGACCTGCGCGAGCGCGTCTTCGTGGGCCGTTCGCCCGGTGGCGCGCCGGCGCACGACGCCACGCTGGAGCAGGTGCACCGCTTCGACAGCCGCCGCGTCTGCTACCCCGAGCCGGCCGTGAGCCGCCGCCGGGCCTGGTGGAACGTGGTGGCCCTGCTGCGCGGCCGCAATGCGCACTTCGCGCTCGGAATCGGGCTCGCATTGGCGCTGGGCTCGCTGCTGCCCGGCCACGCGGCCTGGCTGGGCGCGCTGCCCGGCCTGCTGGCCGCCGTGACCGTGGCCACCGAGAACGACCCGGCCCACCCCCGCTGGCCCGACGCGCTGCTGGCGCTGCCGCTGGTGGCCGGCGTGCTGGCGCTGGCCGCGGCCGTCGGCGGCATCGATCCGTGGCCCTGGCGGCTGCCCGCCGCGGTGCTGGGCACGGCGCTGCTGTTCGGCAGCTACCTGGCGCTGGCGAGCGCGCTGTTCGGCCGGCTGCCCAACAACGCGTCGAGCGCCCTGCCCGGCGAACACCACAAGGGCTTCATGCGCCTGCATCTGCACGCGGGCGGCCTGGAGGTCTTCATGCTGGGCCTGGACGACGTGCCCCAGCGCTGGCACCGCAACCCGGAAGGCTGGCCACGGTGGAAGCCGATGGGTGACCCGGCGCGCTGGCGGGTGGTCGACCGCTTCGAACTGCGCCGCTGAAGGGCACGGTGAGCATGACGACCGAAGGAGTCGGCCCCCAAAACGGCCGCTCCCTCGCGGCACGATGAGCTTGAATCGACGTCAGCCGATCTTGAACAACGCGGCAAACCGGGACAGGTTCTCGGTGGACAGTCGCATCGGGTCGTAGTCGGGCTCCGGCAGCGGTTGCACCACGTCCCAGTGCTCGGCCATCTGGCCCTGGGCATTGAAGCGCATGAAGTCGGCAATCACGGTGGCCGGCAGCAGCTTGTGCAGGATGACGAAGTCGCCGCAGGCGAAGAGGTGGATGGGCCGCCACGCCAGGCGGCCGGGTCGCTTCCAGGCCACCTGTTCCAGGTAGTGGCGCAAGCCGTCACGCCCCTGGCCGATGCCCGGCGTGTGCTGGATGTAGTCCTCGGCCACGTAGCGCTCGACCAGGCTCATGTCGTGGCCATGCATGCAGTCGGACATGAAGTGCAGCAAGGTCCGCTCGTTGGCGCTGAGATCGTCGCGCAGGCGGGGGTCGAAGGGGTTGGGAAGCGGGTTCATCGCAAGGCCTCGAGAATGCAGCGGGCCATGGCGGCATGGCCCGCGCGGTTGGGGTGCACGCCGTCGCCGGGCTCGCCCGTGGTGCTGTCGCCGTTGTAGGCGGCCTTCAGCGCGCCGGAGTCGGGGTCCGTCAGGGCATGGTCCAGGTCCACGAATGCGTCGAACAGCAAACCCTGGCGCACAGCGGTGTTGAAGGCGCGCCGCCGCGTATCCTGCAAGGCGCTGCCGTGGCCCGCCCGCGTGCTGCCCAGGGCGCTGGGAAGCGTGGCGCCGAGGACGCGCAGGCCTTGCGAGCGCAGGCGCTCCACGGCGCCGGCCATGGCGCGGATCACGGTGTCGGCCTCGGCCTGGCCGTTGTCGCTGAAGTCGTTGATGCCCTGCAGCCACAGGACCGTGCGCACGCCCGAGAGCGCGAGCAGGTCGCGCTCCAGCCGCTCGATGGCCGCCGGTCCGCCGCGCCAAGGGCCCGCCGCAGGATCAGGCCCGCACACCTGGTTGCCGCCCACGCCGGCGTTGACCACGACGGTGTCCTGGCGCCCCGCAGCGAGCAGCTCGCGCTGCAACACGTCGGTCCAGCGGTCGTGCCCGTTCAGTGTCGTGGCCGTGCCATCGGTCAGCGAGTCACCGAAGGCGGCCAGCGCCCGGGTCTCCATCGGCAGCCAGGCGTCCAGAGCGTCCACGAAGAAGATGGACGTGGTGCTGTGCGGGAAGCCCAGTTCGCTGTCGGACCGTGCCGCCGCCATGTCGCCCGGCGCCGAGAGATAAGACGTGGCCATCGCCTTGGCATGCCAGGTGATGGGCCCGCTGGCGCCTTCCACGCAGGCGCTGAAGGCCAGGCTTCGGCCCAGCAGCATCTGCGGTGTTGCAGCCGGCGTGATCCACTCGATGGCGGGTGTCCATGCGGCGGACCCTGCGGCCACGGACTGGTCAGGCACACCGACCCGCGTGCCGGGAGCAACCGCACCGCCGCCCTGGTGCAGACCCAGGCTCAGGCCGCGAAACTGCACCGGTCGGCTGCCGAAGTGGTTGCTCAATCGCAGCCTGAGGCGCGAGGACCACAGCGCGGGCCGCAGCAGCATGCGCAGGGACTGGTCGACCAGGCCCAGCGCCGCATCGGGCACGGCCGCACGCAGATCGGGCTGCGCGATGGTGGAACCCACCGGGTATGCGGCCTGTGCGGAAGCGGCCCAGACGGTGACCCAGTGGCCTGCAGCCGCCGGCGGCAGGCTCATGCCGGGAAGGCCAGCCACCGGCGCGCGCGCTCGACGATGGGTCGGTCGATCATGCGGCCGTCCAGCAGCACGGCGCCCAGGCCGGCGGCGCGTGCGGCGTCATCGGCCGCCATGACACGCGCCGCCCAGGCACGCTCTTCGGCCGTTGGCGAGAAGCCGCGGTTGACGATGGGCACCTGCCGCGGGTGGATGCACACCGAACCCGTGAAACCCATCGCCCGCCCGGCGCGCACGGTCTGCTCGAAGCCTGCCACGTCGTCCACCACCGCGATGCTGCCCGCCAGGCCCCAGCAGGCCAGGCCGTAGGCGTGCGCACAGGTCAGCACCTGCTGCGCCGGCCAGGTCAGCGCAGCGGGCTCGGGCGGCACGCCCAAGGCGCCGGCGTAGTCCTCGGCGCCAAAGCCCAGGGCGCACAGCGCCTCGTGCGGCGCAACCTGGGCGGCCGCCAGCACCCCGCGGGGCGTTTCCAGCAGGGCTGCGATGGGGGGTGGTTGCTGTCCGGCCGCCGCTGCTTGGCCGGCCAGCGCCTGCGCGAAGGCGTCCACCTGGGCCGGCGTCTCCACCTTTGGCAGCATCACGGCGGCCAGGTGCTGCAGGGGCATGCCGTGCAGGTCTTGCTGCCACAGCGCCGCTTCACTGTTCACGCGCAGCAGCACGCGGGCGCCGCGCGCCGCCAGCTGCTCGACGGCTGCACGCGCCATCGGGCGCGCTTGCGCCTTGCGATCGGGCGGGATGGCATCTTCCAGGTCCACCACCAGCGCATCCGCGCCGCGTTCGGTGGCCTTGGCCAGCAGGTGATCGGCCGTGGCCGGCAGGAACAGCAGCGAGCGCACGGGCCGCAGGCTGGGTCTCGGGTTCTGCGTCAGGGGCATTCGATGCCCCCTTGCCTTTGGAGGCCGGCGCACTGGGCGGGTGTCGCGCCCAGTTCCTGGAGCAGTTCCGCCGTGTGCTGGCCCCGCTGCGGCGCCGCGCGGCGGATGCTGCCGGGCGTGCCCTGCAGGCGCGGTGTGACCTGATGCATCACGGTGGGCGGGCTGCCGTCGCCGCTGTCCAGCTGCACGTAGACGCCGCGCTGCGCCACGTGCGGATCGGCCAGCAGTTGCGGCGGCGCGTAGATCGGGCCCACCGTCACGCCATGCCGCCGGAACAACGCCAGGCATTCGGCCTGCGTGAGCCCGGCGATGAAGCCGGCCACCATGGCGTCCAGTTCCTGGTCGTGGGCCAGGCGCGCGGCGTTGGTGGCAAAGCGCGGGTCGTCGAAGAGCGTGCTTTGGCCGATGGCTTCGAACACGCGACGCGCCATGGTGTCGGTGGAGCCGCTCATGGACACCCACAGGCCGTCCTTGCAGCAGTAGCTGCCACGCGGCGATGCGATCTTGCGGCCGGGCTCGGCGTCCACGCCGGTGGCGGCATAGGCACTGACATCCGGGCCCATGATGGCCAGCATGGGCTCCAGCAGCGAGAGGTCCACCACCTGCCCGCGCCCACCCCGCACCTCCACTTCGCGCAAGGCGGTGAGCGTGGCAAAGGCACCGGTGATGCCCGTGATCATGTCGGCCATGGCCAGGTTGGGCAGCTGCGGCGTGCCGTTGGCGCCGCGGTGCTTGTGGGCAAAACCGCTGAAGCCTTCGATCAGGCTGCCGAAGCCCGGCAGCTCGCGGTAAGGGCCGGTCTGCCCCCAGCCCGACAGGCGCACGATGACCAGGCGCGGGTGGAGGGCTAGCAGTTCATCGGGCCCCAGGCCCATGGCCTCCAGCGTGCCGGGCCGGAAGCTCTCCACCAGCACCTGGGCGGTGCCGATGAGGCGGCGCAGCCAGCCGAGCGCCTCAGCATTGCGCAGGTCCAGCGCCAGGCTGCGCTTGTTGCGCGCGTAGGTGCGCCACCAGCCATCGAAGCCGCCGGGATGGTCGGCATGGGTCTCGCGCCACTCGCGCAGCGTGTCGCCCGAACCTGCCGCCTCGACCTTGATCACGTCCGCACCAAAGTCCGCCAACTGCAGCGTCAGCATGTTGCCGGCGACCAGACGCGAGAGGTCGACCACCCGCACGCCCTGCAGGGGCCCCGTGGCCTGGGGCCGCAGCTGCTGTACCGGCAGTGCTTGGCTGGCGTTCATTCCTGCTTCAGGCCGAGTTGGCGGACCAGCGGGCTCCAGACCTCGGACTCCCTGCGCAGCAGTTCGTTGAAGGCCGGGATGCTGACCTGCAGCGGGTCGGTCTCCACCGCGGCGAAACGTTGGCCGACTTCGGGGTTGGCCAGCACCTTGGCCATGGCCGCCGCGATGCGGTCGACCACGTCCTTGGGGGTGCCCTTGGGCGCAAAGATCCCGCCGATGGCTGCGATCTGAACGCCGGGCAGGCCCGCCTCGGCCAGGGTCGGCACATCGGGCAGGGAGCCTTCGCGGGCCTTGTCGGTCGTGGCCAGGGCACGCAGCTTGCCGCTCTTGATGTGGGTCATGGCGGCCGTCAGCGAGTCGGTGGCGAAGAGCACCTGGCCGCCCATCAGATCGGTGAGCGCCGCACCGCTGCCCTTGTAGGGTATGTGCGTGGCCTGCACCCCGGCCTTGCGCAGCACCAGCTCGGTTCCCAGGTGGGTCATGGTGCCGACACCGGCGGAGGCGAAGCTCTGCGGCTTGGCACGCATCTCCGCCAGCAGTTCGGCGAGGGTCTTGGGTGCCGTGGGCGTGTTGGCGACCAGCACCGCGAACGGTGCGCGCATCACCGGCGCCACGGGGGTGAAGTCGGCCAGGCTGTAGCGGGCATTCGGGTTCATCACCGGCACGACGAACAGCCCCGCGGTCGAGGTGAACAGCAGCGTGTAGCCGTCGGCCGGCGCACGCGACACCGACTGATGACCGAGGATGCCGGACGCACCGGCCCGGTTCTCCACCACCACGGTCTGCCCCAGTTGCGGCCCCAGGTAGCCGGCCAGCAGGCGCGCCATGACGTCGCTGCCCGAGCCGGTGCCCTGCGTCACCACCAGCGTGATGGGCCTGCTGGGGAACGTGTCGGCGTGGGCGGCCTGGAACGCGGAGAAGAGGACGAGTGCCGCCGCCAGAAAGGCGCGGCGCGGCGCAGAATGCATGCAGGTCTCCATGGTGTTGGGTTGTCGCGGGCCGCAGCATACGGAGCTTTATGTGCTATAGCAAGTATTGCCATGACAAATAAAAAGCCTGCCGTCGCGAGCGCAGCCGCCCTGCGCCGACACGAACCGGAGGAACTCATCACCTTCCGCGTCTCGGTGCTCTCGCAATTGCTGGCGCGCGTGGTGGAAGGCTCCGTCAGCCAGGAACTGGGCTTGTCCAGTCGCCAGTGGCGTGTGCTGGTGATGCTGAATCGCTTGGGGCCCACCACCTCGGGCCAGGTGGCGACGGCCACGCGCCTGGACCACAGCCAGGTCAGCAGGGCCAGCTACGAGCTGGTGGACAAGGGTCTGATCTCGATGGACAGCGATCAGGCCGACCGCCGACGCCAGCGCCTGTCTGTCACAGCCGACGGCGTGGAGGTGCTGCGGCGGGGCATCGTCGGGTCACAGGCCCGCCAGGCGCGTCTGCGGAGCTGCCTCAGCGACGAGGACTACAGGGTCTTCGGCCAGGCATTGGCGCTGTTGTGCGCTGAAGCGACGGCCATGATTGAGGAGTCGCGCGGATCCCCATAGACCGGGAATCACCGCAGACCAGGAGCCACTCTTCAGGTACCGGATCGCTGCGGATGCGCAAGGCGCAGCCGCCGGCCCGGGGCCGGCTGGCGAGCCGCTGCGCCGCTTCGCTGAGCCCTCCCGCTCGAGTTGTGTACCGCGCGCACGGGGTCGGCAACCGAACATCAGGATCCAGGAGACCGCGGGGCCTTTCCGCTTCCGTCTGGGACACCCAAAGAAGAACGGCCTAGGCGATGCGCCTAAGCCGTTGATTGAGTTGGTGGGCCCTGCAGGATTCGAACCTGCGACCAACGGATTAAAAGTCCGCTGCTCTACCGACTGAGCTAACGAACCGTGGTCCGCAGAGCCCGAGACTATAGCACGGCCGGCAGCGAGCCCGGCCGCGTGTGGCGCTCGATCAACAGCCGCAGCG
>JAIXTY010000107.1 GCA_027483705.1 Rubrivivax sp. | reverse complement strand
GCTTCGTGAACTGACTCGCCGCAACTGTTCGAGCGCAGCGGCCGCAGGCCGCGTAGCGAGTTTTGCGGCGGGGCCCTGAACCCGAGCATCGCAGGGGAGTCGGCCCGAAGGGCCGACCGCTTCAATTCACGCCACGGCCCCCGCCCGCACAGCCCTTTGCCGCGCAGCCTCCCGAACGGACAGCCGGCGCCCGCCTGATCGTCGGCACCGCCTGCGACGATCGCCTGGGCGCCCAGCCCCTCACAGCCCCTCCATCCTCACCGCATACAGCGCCAGCTCGACGTCGTTGCGCACGCCGGTCTTCTCGAGGATGCGTGTGCGGTAGGTGCTCACGGTGTTGGGGCTCAGCACCAGTTGCTCGGCGATCTCGCCGACGCTGCGGCCGGTGGCGAGCAGGCGGAACACCTGGTACTCGCGGTGCGACAGCCGCTCGGTCAGCGGCGCTTCATCGGCCATGCCGCCCTGGCCCTTCTTGAGCCCGCTGCCTGCGCCCACGGCACCGGCCAGCTGCTCAGCAACGCTCGGCGTGATGAAGAGCTGCCCCTTGGCCGCGCGGCGCACGGCGTCGATCATCTGCTCGCTGTCGGCGCTCTTGTTCAGGTAGCCCGCGGCGCCGAGCTTCAGGCTGCGCACCGCGTACTGGCGGTCGGGGTAGGTGGACAGCATCAGCACCGGCAGCTTGGGGAACTCGCCCTTCAGCGCCTTCAGGATGTCCAGCCCGTCGCGCTGCGGCATGGCGATGTCCAGCAGCACCACCTCGGGCCCGCCACCGGCGGCGCGGCCGGCGCGCACCTGCGCGATGGCCTCGGGCCCGGTGGCGGCCTCGCCCATGACGGCGATGTCGGGCGCATCGGCCAGCACCTGGCGGATGCCCTGGCGCACGATGAGGTGGTCGTCGCAGACGAGCACGCGGATCATGCGGCGCCTTCGTCCTGCGCCAGCGGCAGCATCAGCCGCACGGTGGTGCCGCGGCCGGGCGCGGTTTCGATGCCGACGCGGCCGCCGAAGTGCGCCGCACGCTCGCGCAGGCCCATCACGCCCCAGGCCTGCGGGTCGGCCAGCGCCTCGGGCGTGGTGCCGATGCCGTCGTCGCGCACCTGCAGGTACAGCACCGGCGCCGGTGGTGCGTCGACGTCGATGCGGATGGCCACGTGGCGCGCCTTCGCGTGCCGCGCCACGTTGGACAGCACCTCCTGCAGGATGCGGAACACCGCGATCGCCATGCCGCCTTCGGGCGGCGGCACGTCGGCGGCCACGAACATCTTGAAGTCGACCTCGCACTCGTCGGCCATCGCGTGCGCGAACTCCTGCGACTGCCACTCCAGCGCCGCCCACAGACCCTGGTGGTCCAGGATGCTGGGCCGCAGGTCGGTGATGATGCGGCCCACGGCGTCCACCGCCGTGTCCACCAGGCCGCCCATGCGCTGGCACTTGGCCACCATCGCGGCGCGCTGCTGCTCGTCGCCGACGCGGCGCTCCAGCCAGTTGAGGTCCATCTTCAGCGCCACCAGCAGCGAGCCCAGCTCGTCGTGGATCTCGCGCGCGATGCGCTTGCGCTCGGTCTCGCGCATCGCCTCCAGGTGGTTGGCCAGGTCGCGCAGCTGCGCGGTGCGTTCGGCCACGCGCTGCTCCAGTTCGTCACGGCTCTTGCGCAGCAGCTCCTCGGCCTGCTTGCGCTCGCTGATGTCGACGAAGGTGACGACGGCGCCGCGCACCTGGCCGTCCTCGATGACGGGGTAGCTCGAGTACTCGGCCGGGAAGCTGCTGCCGTCGGCGCGCCAGATGACCTCGTCGTCGATGCGGCAGGGCAGGCCGCGGCGGAAGGCGTTGAAGATGGGGCAGTCGCACTCGGGGTAGTGGCGGCCGTCGGCGTGCGAGTGGTGGATCAGCGCGTGCATGTTGCGGCCCAGCACCATGTCGGTGCTCCAGCCCAGCGTCTGCGCGCCCGCGCGGTTGAGAAAGGTGCACCGGCCGTCCAGGTCGATGCCGAAGATGCCCTCGCCGGTGCTTTCCAGCAGCAGCGTCAGGTGGTCGGCGGGCAGGGCGGTGGTGTGCACGCCCGCGGTGGTGCAAGCCGCAGGCCAGGGGTGCGATCAGCGCGTCGCGGTTTCGGCCGCGGCGGCGATCTCGGCCAGCGTGGCCGCCCGCTCGGGCGTGGCCAGGAAGGCCTCCTCGGCCATCGCGAAGCCGGGGTCGAAGCCGAGCGCGGCGACGAAGGCCTCGCGCGCCTCGGCGAACCGGCTGTCGGCCAGCAGCTGCAGGCCGCGCGCGAAGCGGGCGTAGGCCTCCCAGCTTCGGGTGTGGATCACGTCCACGGCGGCCGGGCGATCGCCGATCTCCAGCACGTCGAGCACGCCGTGCACGATGCGCTTCTGCAGCGCGAAGAACTCCGACTGCAGGCCCTCGACCTCGGCCTGCCCGAGCAGGCGGCTGCGCGGCACGTCGCCCACCGCCGTGCTCAGCCGGTAGCGGCCCGAGCCCGGGCCCGCGGGGCCCGGCACGTTGAGCACCGAGCCGCCCACCACGGTGCCGGCACCGAGCAGGCGGCCCGGGCGCGCGGCCGCGGCGGGGTCGACGAGCGCGCTTTCCGACAAGCGCAGCTCGCGCGTGAGCAGCTCCACCTTCTCGCGTTCGAGCACGGTGATGCCGGGCACGCGCGAAAGGTCCACCGCGATCATCGCCACCACCGCGCGGTGGAAGCCGGCGGGCGACACCGGCGCCGCGCCACCGGCGGGCGGCAGCTGGTTGCTGAACGGCAGCACGGCCACGTGCAGCCGGTTGGGCCGCTGCGTGGGCAGCGCGGACTCGCCGGCCACGGCCTGCTGCACGAAGCGGCGCGCCGCCTCGCGCTCCAGCAGCGTCAGGTGCCCGCGCAGCTGCCGAGCGCGCGGCAGCGTGGCCGGGGCCCGCTGCGTGTAGCGCCGCCAGGCGGCGATGGCGCCGTCCACGTCGCCGGCCAGCAGCGCGCGGGCGCCCTGCACATCCAGCGCGTGCAAGGCGCGGGCCTGCTCGGGGGGCAGCGGCGGCGCGGGGGCGTCCATGAGGCCCAGGCGCTGCAGCACCGGGGCCAGGCCCAGGTTCGTGGCGATCTGCGCGCAGCCGCCCAGCCCGGCCAGCGTGGCCAGGCCGGGCGCACCCAGCATCGCCACGGCGCGGCGGCGCGTAGGGTCGTGGTGCCAGGCCCGCGGCATGCCTTTGCTCAGCCCGCCAGGCGTGCGGCCAGCACCGCGCCCCAGGTCGCCAGCGCCACCAGCAACGCCAGCATCACCGCGGCGCTGCCCAGGTCCTTGGCGCGGCCCAGGCGCTCGCGGCGGCCGAGGTCGATCTCGTCGGCCAGCGCCTCCAGCGCCGAGTTCAGCAGCTCCACCACCCACACCGCCACCACGCTGCCGGCCAGCAGCAGCGCCTCGACGGCGTTGCGGCCGACGAAGGGCGCCGCCAGCAGCAGCGGCAGGCCGATGGCCAGCTCCTGGCGGAAGGCGGCCTCGTGGCGCAGCGCCGCCTTCAGGCCGGCCCAGGAGTAGCCGCCGGCCCGCAGGATGCGGCGCAGGCCGCCGTGGCTCTTGAAGGGGCTGCGGTCGGTCGATTCTTCGGGCGCCGTCATGCGCGCGGCTCCTCGGTGGCGTCGCCCAGGTCCAGCGCGACGGCGAAGCCGCGGCTCACCGGCGGCAGCGTGACGCGGCCGCCGTGCGCGCGCGCCACGCGGTCGGCCAGCATCAGGCCCAGGCCGCCGGTGTCGGCGTAGCGCTCTTCGGCCAGGGCCTGCGCCAGGTGCTCGCGGCGTTCGGCGGCGACACCCGGGCCGTCGTCGACCAGTTGCAGCACGCGGCCGCCCTCGGCCAGCGACAGCTGCACGTGCCTGGCGCCGTGGCGCTGCGCGTTGTCCAGCAGGTTCAGCAACGCGGCCGACAGCAGGTCGGCATCGGCGTTGATCGTGCCGGCGCCGAGCACGTCCACCTGCAGCGCGAACGGCGGCAGCCGCGCCACGAGTTCGTCCAGCCGCACCGGCCCGCGCTGCAGCGAGGCCGTGCCGTCGGCGCTGCGGAACAGCCCCAGCAGCGCCGCCACCACGTGCTGCAGCCGCGCCGCCGCGCTGCGCACGCGCACCAGGCGCTCGGCCAGCTCGGCCGGCGCCGTGCGCACGGCCACCGCCAGCTGCGCATCGATGCCGGCCAGCGGCGTGCGCAGCGCGTGGGCGGCGTGCGCCGAGAACGCCTGTTCGTGGGCCAGCCGCGTGGCCAGCCGCACCGCCAGGCTCTCGATGGCCTCGTGCACCGCGATCAGCTCCTGGCGCGCCGGCAGGCCGAGTGCGGCCGACGCATGGCCGTCCTCCAGCCGCCAGGCCTGCAGCCGCTGCGACAGCGCCTGCAGCGGCTCCAGTTCGTGGCGCACACGCGCCCGCAGCCACAGCTGCCCGAGCAGGCCGACGGCCAGCGCCGACAGCACGGCGCCGAAGGCCACCTCGGCGCGTGCCTCTGCGCGCTCCTCGCCCGTCTGCGCGGCGTACAGGAAGCGGCCGTCGCGCCCGGCCGCCAGGCCGTAGATGCGCCAGCCGGGCACGTCGGCATAACCCGGGCGTGGAGTGGCATGCCAGGGTGTCGTCGGCGCCTTCGTCGAGCGCCGCAGCACGCGGCCATCGGCGGCCACCAGCTGCCACGCAAAGTGCTCGGCCGGCACGGCACCGATGCCCGTGGCCGGGTCGTCGGCCTCGTCGTGCTCGGCCACGAGCACCGTGATCAGCTCGGCCGACGAGCGCAGCGCCTCGTCGAGCAGTTCGTCGACCTCGTGCGTGGCCGCGAGCCACACGGCCAGGCCCACGGCCAGGCCCCACACCAGCGCCCAGCCCAGGATGGCCCGGGCCAGCCGCGTGGCGATCGACGGCGGCGGCATGCGCGTCACGGCGCCGGCTTGTCGACGCGGTAGCCCAGGCCGCGCACGGTGTCGATGAGATCGCGGCCGAGCTTGCGGCGCAGCGACGACACGTGCACCTCGAGGGCGTTGCTGGCGAGTTCGGCCTCGAAGCCGAGCACCAGCTTCTCGAGTTCGGCCTTGGGCACGATGCGGCCGGCGCGCAGCACCAGCGCCTCGAGCACGGCCCACTCGCGGGCCGTGAGGTCGACGCGCGCGCCGGCCAGCGTGGCGGCGCGCGAGTGCAGGTCGAGCTCGACGTCGTTGCTGCGCCAGCGCCCGTCGGCGCCACCGCCGCTGCGGCGCGATACGGCCCGCAGCCGCGCCGCCAGCTCCTCGGGCGCGAAGGGCTTGATCAGGTAGTCGTCGGCGCCGGCGTCCAGGCCCTCGATGCGCTGCGTGAGCCGGTCGCGCGCGGTGAGCATGAGGGCGGGTGTGCGGTCGCCTCGGCTGCGGCGGCCGCGCAGCCAGTCCAGGCCGGAGCCATCGGGCAGCTGCCAGTCCACCAGCAGCGCGTCGAAGGGCTCGCCGGTCATGGCGGCGACCTCGGCCAGCGAGCGGCACCAGTCGACGACGTGACCGTCGGCGGCCAGCCAGTCGCGCAGGCCTTCGCCGAGCAGGAGGTCGTCTTCGAGGAGCAGCAATCGCATGGTTGGGTGGGGGTCTGCAGGCGGGACGCTATCACCGCAGAGCCCGGCGCGGTGCCGGGGCGCCCCGCTCGTGGGCCCGCGGGGCCTCCAGGGCCGGGCCGTGAGCATGGGCCCTGACCGTGAAGCCGACCTGAAGCGCCATCGCGCCGCGGCCGCGTGTGGTCTTCAGCAAGGCTTCATGCGCTGGGCGGCCAATCCGGCGCCATGACCCTGGTTGGTGACCGCCCGTTCCGCATCCGCGCCAGCGTGGAGGAGCTGCTGCTCGCGGCGGCCCTCTTCTGGCTGCTGGCCGGCAACCAGCCCTTCCTGCGCGAGGCGCTGCAGGGGCGCAGCGTGCTGGCCGGTGGTGGCCTGCAGCTGGCCGCGACCCTGGTGCTCAGTGTGGTGGCGCTGCACGTGCTGCTGCTGGGCCTGGTGGCGCAGCGGCGCACCGTGAAGCCGCTGATCGCGCTGCTGACGGTGGTCACGGCCGTGGCGGCCTGGTTCAGCAGCCGCTACGGCGTGGTGCTCGATCCGTCGATGCTGCGCAATGTGCTGCACACCGACGTCGCCGAGGCCTCCGAGCTGCTGGGCTGGCCGCTGCTGCTGCACCTGCTGCTGTACGCGGCGGCGCCGATCGCGCTGCTGGCGCGTGTGGAGGTGCTGCCGCGGGCGTCGTGGCGGCATGCCGCCGGGGTGCGGCTGGCGCTGCTGGCCGGTTCGCTGGCGGTGCTGCTGCTGGCGGTGATGCTGAGCTTCCAGCCGCTGGCTTCGCTGATGCGCACGCACAAGGAGCTGCGCTACCGCATCACGCCGGCCAACGTGCTGTACGCCACCGCGGCCGTCGTGGCGGCCGACCTGCGTGGCGCCGCACGCCCGCGCGAGCCCATCGGCACCGATGCGAAGCCCGGCCCGGCGCAGCTGGCCCGCCAGCGCCCGATGGTGCTGGTGCTGGTGGTCGGCGAGACGGCCCGCGCCGCCAACTGGGGCCTGGCCGGCTACGCCCGCGACACCACGCCGCGGCTGCGCCAGCTGCCGGTGCTGGACTTCGGCACGGTGCAGGCCTGCGGCACCAACACCGAGGTCAGCGTGCCCTGCCTGTTTGCGCCGGTGGGCCGGCAGGACTACGACGAGTCGCGCATCCGCGGCCAGGAGTCGCTGCTGCACGTGCTGGCGCGCGCCGGCGTGGCGGTGCACTGGCGCGACAACCAGAGCGGCTGCAAGGGCGTGTGCGATGGCCTGCCCGGCGACCGACCCACGCCAGCCACGGCGCCGGGCCTGTGCGACGGCGACCACTGCCTCGACGAGGCGCTGATCCACGACCTCGACGCCCGCCTCGAGCGGCTAGGCACGACGCCGGGCACGCAGATCTGGGTGCTGCACATGCTGGGCAACCACGGGCCGGCCTACTTCCGCCGCCACCCGGCGCCCTTCACCGCCTTCGAGCCCGAGTGCCGCGACGAGGACCTGGGCCGCTGCAGCCAGCAGGAGATCGTCAACGCCTACGACAACGCGCTGCGCTACACCGACGAGGTGCTGGCCCGCGCCATCGAGCGCCTGGCCGCCCATGCCGGCCGGGTGGACTCGGCGCTGCTTTACGTGTCGGACCACGGCGAGTCGCTGGGCGAGCACGGCCTGTTCCTGCACGGCCTGCCCTACGCCATCGCCCCCGACGTGCAGAAGCAGGTGCCGATGATCTTCTGGGCCTCGGGGGGCTTCGAGCAGAACGCCGGGCTGCAGCCGGGTTGCCTGCAGGGCCCGCTGAAGCAGCGCGCGCAGGGCGGCGGCGTCGGCCACCAGCACGTCTTCCACACCGTGCTGGGCCTGCTGGACGTGCACACCGCGCTGCACAACCCCGCGCTCGACCTCGTGGCCGCGTGCCGGGCGCAGTCGATGGCGGCGCGATGAACGCGCCACCGACGCGCACCCGCGACGCCGCGGTGCTGGGCGTGGCGCTGCTGCTGGTGCTGGCCTGGGACCTCTCGGGCGGCGACCGCGCGCTCAGCACCTGGGCCGGCGGCGCGGCGGGCTTTCCGCTGCGCGAGCCCGGCACCTGGGCCAGCCGGCTGCACGACGCCGGGCGCGTGCTGTCGGGGCTGCTGCTGGCGCTGCTGGCGGTGCACGCGCTGTGGCCCGGCCGCCCGGCCGCGCGGCGCTGGGCGCTGCGGGGCACGCTGCTGGCCACGCTCGTGACCCTGGCCGCCGTGCCTGCGCTCAAGCGCGCCAGCGCCACCAGCTGCCCCTGGGACGTGGTCGACTTCGGCGGCAGCGTGCCCTACGTGCCGCACCTGTGGTGGTGGGTGACTGACGGCGGGCCGGGGCACTGCTTCCCCTCGGGCCACGTCGTCGGCGCGCTGGCCCTGCTGGTGCCGGCCGTGGCCCTGCGGCGCCAATCGGCGCGCGCCGCGCGCTGGGCCCTGGCCGCCGTGCTGGTGCTGGGCCTGGCCTTCGGCGCGGTGCAGGTGCTGCGCGGCGCGCACTACCTGAGCCACGTGCTGTGGTCGGCCTGGCTGTGCGCGCTGCTGGCCGTGCTGGCCGACCGGGCCTGGGCGGCCTGGGCCCGCACTCGCGGGTGGGTGGGGAGCCCGGCGCGAGCGGCCATCGTGGACAATCAGGTTGTACGACAACCGATGACATAGACGGCGGTGCGTCCGCGTGCGCCGGCACGGCCGTCCACCCCGAGGCCGCCATGACCCCGCGCTCACCGCTGACGCTGCGAGTCCACCCCGACGACGACGTCGCCATCGTGGCCAACGACGGCGGCCTGCCCGCCGGCACCGTGCTGCCCGACGGCGTGCCTGGCGCCAGCCTCGTGCTGAAGACCGCCGTGCCGCAGGGCCACAAGCTGGCGCTGGTGGACATCGCCGCCGGCGCGCCGGTGCGGCGCTACGGCGTGGCGATTGGCCATGCGAAGGCTGCCATCCCTGCCGGCCACTGGGTGCACGAGAAGCTGCTGGAGATGCCTCCCGCGCGCGCGCTCGACGGCCTGCCGATGGCCACGCGGCCCGGCCCGGCCTTCACGCCGCCGCCGGAGCGCCACTTCATGGGCTTCCGCAACGCCGACGGCTCGGTGGGCACGCGCAACCTGCTGGCCGTGACCGAGACGGTGCAGTGCGTGAGCGGCGTCGTGCAGCTGGCGGTGGAGCGCATCCGGCGCGAGCTGCTGCCGCGCTACCCCCACGTCGATGGCGTCGTGGCGCTGGAGCACAGCTACGGCTGCGGCGTGGCCATCGACGCGCCCGACGCGGTGATCCCCATCCGCACGCTGCGCCACATCAGCCTGAACCCCAACTTCGGCGGCGAGGTGATGGTGGTGAGCCTGGGCTGCGAGAAGCTGCAGCCCGAGCGGCTGCTGCCGCCCGGCAGCTGGCCCATCACCGACGGCCGCGACGCCGACGCCGGCCCCGACACGCTGTGCCTGCAGGACGCCGCGCACGTGGGGTTGCAGAGCATGCTCGACGGCATCGTGGCGCGCGCCGTGCCGCACCTGGAGCGGCTGAACGCGCGCCGCCGCGAGCCGGTGCCGCTGAGCGCGCTGGTGGTGGGCGTGCAGTGCGGCGGCAGCGACGCGTTCTCGGGCGTCACCGCCAACCCGGCGGTGGGCGCGGCAGTGGACCGGCTGGTGCAGGCCGGCGCCACCGTGATGTTCAGCGAGAACACCGAGGTGCGCGACGCGGTCGAGCAGCTCACCGCGCGCGCCGCCACGCCGGCGGTGGCCGAGGCCATCGTGCGCGAGCTGGCCTGGTACGACCGCTACCTGGAGCGCGGCCGCGTCGACCGCTCGGCCAACACGACGCCGGGCAACAAGGCCGGCGGCCTGTCGAACATCGTCGAGAAGGCCATGGGCTCGGTGGTGAAGAGCGGCTCGATGCCGATTGCGCACGTGCTGGGCCCGGGCGAGAAGCTCGCACCCGGCCAGCGCGGGCTGGTGTACGCGGCCACGCCGGCCAGCGACTTCATCTGCGGCACGCTGCAGCTGGCCGCGGGCATGAACCTGCACGTCTTCACCACCGGCCGCGGCACGCCCTACGGCCTGGCCGCCTGCCCGGTGGTGAAGGTGGCCACGCGGTCTGAGCTGGCACGGCGCTGGCACGACCTGATGGACCTGAACGCCGGCCGCGTGGCCGACGGCGAGTGGACGGTGGACCAGGCGGGCGAGGCGCTGTTCGAGCTGCTGATCGACGTGGCCAGCGGCCAGCGCAGCTGGGCCGAGCGCTGGGGGCTGCACAACGCCTTGACGCTGTTCAATCCGGCGCCGGTCACGTGACGAGCGCCGGGGCCCCCTGGCCCTGTCGACCTGTCGCCCTGTAGGGCTGCCACTACATCAACTGTCGGCCCGCCGCGATACCGCGGGGCGGGGTGCGTTTCGAGAATGGGTTCATCCCCAGACGCCCGAGGCCCGCCCATGGACCGCCGCTTTGCCGACGACGCTGCCGCCGCCCACACGGCCCGCGAGATCGACCCCTACGACGCCGACCGCCCGCTGCGCATGGCCTGCGCCTGCGGCCAGCACGCCAGCGCCGCCGAGCACGCGTCGTCCCAGGCCGCGGCGGCCGAGCTGCGCACGCGCAGCGAGGAGGCCGGCTTCATCGAGCGCTCCAACGCCTTCATCGAAGCCACGCTGGTGAAGGCGCTGTTCCCGCAGGACGCGGAGCGCCGCAACTTCATCCGCGCCGTCGGCCGCCGCACGGCGCAGGCGGCGATCGCCAGCGTGCTGCCGGTGGGCGCGCTGGCCAGCCTGCAGGCGCATGCGCAGACGGCCGCGCCGGGCGCGCTAGAGAAGAAGGATCTGAAGATCGGCTTCATCCCGATCACCTGCGCCACGCCGCTGATCATGGCGCACCCGCTGGGCTTCTACTCGCGGCAGGGCCTGAACGTCGAGGTCGTGAAGACGGCCGGCTGGGCGTTGATCCGCGACAAGATGCTCAACAAGGAGTACGACGCCACGCACTTCTTGAGCCCGATGCCGCTGGCCATCAGCCTGGGCCTGGGCAGCAACCCGACGCCGATGCGCGTGG
>JAIXTY010000009.1 GCA_027483705.1 Rubrivivax sp. | reverse complement strand
TGCCTGATGGCGGTGGCGGCGGCCCGCGTGCTTTCCGGCCCCGAGATCTCGCTGCTGGCGCTGCTGGAGGTGATCTTCGGCGTGCTGTGGGCCTGGCTGGGCGCCGGCGAGGCGCCCACGGCTGCCGTGCTGGGCGGCGGCACGATGGTGCTGCTGGCGCTGGCCGGCAACGAGGCCCTGGCCCTGCGCCGCACGGCCGTCGCCACCGCGGCCTGAGCCGGACCGGCCCGCGCCCCGGGTTCAGGGCAAGCCCGGGCCGCCACACGGCGCCCGCGGTCTAGCATCGGCTGCATCGGCGCGCACCAGACGCGCCGCGGAGACCGACCCCATGAAGCAGCTCTCGGGCCTCGACGCGACCTTCCTGTACCTCGAGACCCCCGAGATGCCCATGCATGTGGGCGCGCTGCACCTGTTCGAGCTGCCGCCGGGCACGCGCGGCAAGTTCGTGACGCGGCTGCGCGCGCACATCGAGTCGCGCCTGCCGGTCACGCCGGTGCTGCGCCGGCGCCTGTGGTGGATGCCTCTGAACCTGGCCAACCCGGCCTGGGTGGACGCCGAGCCCGACCTCAAGGCCCACATCGTCGAGATCCGCCTGCCCAAGGTGAACGGCCGTGCCGCCGGCCTGGCCGAGCTGGAGGCGCAGGTGTCGGCGTTGCACCCCGTGCTGCTGGACCGCAGCCGCCCGTTGTGGAAGTTCCATGTCTTCGAGGGCCTGGCGCCCGGCCCCAAGGGCGAGAAACGGGTGGCGCTGTACACCCAACTGCACCACGCCGCCGTCGACGGCCAGGCCGCGGTGGCGCTGGCGAATGCGTTGCTCGACATGACGCCCGAGCCGCGCGCCATCGAGGCCAAGCCCTCGGGGCGCACGCGGGTCTTCAAGCTCGACATGACCGAGATGCTGCGCGGCGTGCTCGGCCTGCAGGCGCAGAAGGTGGCCAGCATCGTGAAGAACCTGCCCGACACCGTGGGCACGCTGAAGGACGCCACGGTGCAGGCCCTGGGCAGCACCGCGCTGCTGGGCGGCGACGCCAAGGGCAGCGGCAACCTCACGCTCGCGCCGCGCACGCCGATGAACGTGTCGGTGACGCGCGAGCGCGCCTTCGCCGCCGTGACGCTGCCGATGCACGAGCTGCGCGCCTTGGGCCGCCTGCACGGCGCCACCGTCAACGACATGGTGCTGGCGGTGTGCAGCGGCGCACTCCGGCGCTACCTGGGCCGGCACCGCCAGCTGCCGAAGAAGAGCCTCGTGGCCGCGGTGCCGATCTCGCTGCGCGAGAAGGGCGACACCACGGCCGACAACCAGGCGAGCATGAGCCTCATCAGCCTGGGCACGCACATCGCCGACACCGGCAAGCGCCTCGCGCACATCCGCGCCGCGTCACAGGCCATGAAGTCGACGATGGGCAGCCTGAAGAAGATCCTGCCGACCGACTTTCCGTCGCTCGGCGTGCCGTGGCTCATGGAGGCGGCCGCCACGCTGTACGGCAAGGCGCGCGTGGCCGACCGCATCCCGCAGGTGGCCAACGTCGTCATCAGCAACGTGCCCGGCCCGCCGGTGGCGCTGTACATGGCCGGCGCACGCATGCTCACCAACTACCCGGCCAGCATCGTCGTGCACGGCATGGCGCTGAACATCACCGTGCAGAGCTACGAGCACTCGCTGGATTTCGGCCTGATGGCCGACGGCGCCGCGATGCCCGACGTGCGCGAGCTGGCCGACGCCATCCTCGTGGCCTTCGACGACCTGCGCGTGCTGCCGCAGCCCGGCGAGCCCGGGCATGCCGATACGCCCGAGGACGGCGTGGTCACGCGCGTGGCCAGGCGGGCCGCCGAACGGGCCGTCAAGGGCGTGGGCCGCCAGGTCGGTGGGCTGGTGAGCGACGCGGTGAAGGGCGCCGTGGGCTCGGTGGTGAGCGGCGCCGTGGCCGGGATGCTCAAGAAGCCGGCGGCCGCGAAGAGCCCGGCCAAGGCGGCGGCCCGGCGCGCACCACGGCGCGCGTGACCCCGCCTTCGTGCGCCAGCGCCAGCTGCGCGCCGTGCGCCACGAGCAGCCGCTGCAGGATCGACAGCCCGAGGCCGAAGCCGCTGCTCTGGGCGCCCTTGGCGTAAGGCTCCGTCGCGTCCGCCGGGGGCGGCTCGCTGCTCGGGTTGCTCACGCACAGGGCGCCGTCCAGCCATGAGACCCGCACCACGCCGCCCGGCGTGCCGTGCGCAAAGGCGTTGGCCAGCAGGCTGGCCAGGGCCAGTTGCAGCACGGGCGCGGGCAGCGCCAGCCGGTCTTGGCGGCCCAGGGCCAGCTCCAGGCGCAGTGGCTGGCGGCCCAGCCAGTCGGCGTGCGCCAGCACCCAGTGTTCGGCCAACGGCAACAAGGCCACCGGCTCGGGCGGCGTGTCGGCATCGGGGCGCTCGCGGGCCATCAGCAGCAGCGTCTGCACCGTCTGCTCCATCAGCAGCGTGGCGGCATGCATGCCGGCCAGCGTGTGGCGCACCGCCTCAGGCGTGCCCGCGTCGGCCTGCAGCCGCTCGATCGACAGCCGCAGCACGGCCAGCGGCGTGCGCAGTTCGTGGCTGGCGTCGCGCGTGAAGGCCTGCTCGCGCTCGACGAAGGCGCGGGTGCGTGCCAGCAGCGAGTCGAAGGCACGACCCACCGCGCCGACCTCGTCGTCGCCCAGGCCCTGGGCCACGCCGTCGGGCAGGTGCGCGGGCTCGGCGGCCGTGACGCGCCGCGCCAGAGTCTCCAAGGGCGCCGTCACGCGGCGTGCCAGCCACCAGCCCAGCAGCAGCGCCGCGGCGAGCGTTGCCAGGCCCCAGCCGGCGAGCCAGCCCAGCAGATCCTGGCGCATCGGCCGCACGATGAGCTGCTGGCTCACCTCGGTCACCAGCCACGGCGGGCCGGCGGCGGCCTGCAGCGGCTGCAGGTGATAGTGGCGGCCCTCGGTGCCGGGCACCTCGCGCCGCGTGGGGTCGGCCCGCAGCGTGGGGGCCAGGTCGGCGGGCAGGGCGTCGACGCTCGTCACCAGGCTCACGCCATCGGCCACGGGCGGGCGCCAGCGGCCCTCGGCCTGCCAGTGGGCCTGCTGGCGTGCGGCCTCCTGGAGCAGCAGCCGCTCGAGGAAGCGGTCTTCCACCGTGTAGACGAAGGCCATCGCGAACAGGCCGAACAGCAGCGTCACGGCGAGCGTGAACATGGCCAGTGCGCCCATCCAGCGGTGGTGCAGGCGGCGCTTCACGGACCGTCCTTCTTCGGCGGCTCGGCACGCAGGCGCAGGCCGACGCCGTGCACCGTCTCGAGCATCGGCCAGGCGAACGGCCGGTCCAGCTGCTGGCGCAGCTGGTACAGGTGCGTGCGCAGCGGGTCGGACTCGGGCGGGTCGTCGTCCCACAGCCGGCGGATCAGCTCGCTGCGCGTCAGCGCGCGCGGCCAGGCCTCGGCCAGCCGCAGCAGCACGGCAAACGCCGTGGGCGGCAGCACGAGGCGCCGGCCCTCGCGCCAGGCCTCGTGCGAGCGGCGGTCGATGGCGAGTTCGCCCACCTGCAGCCGGTAGTCGCGGCCCGCGCCGGCGCGGCGCGACAGGGCCGTCACGCGCGCCAGCAGCTCCTCGGCGGCGAAGGGCTTGACGAGGTAGTCGTCGGCGCCGGCTTCGAAGCCTTCGAGCTTGTCGGGCAGCGTGTCACGCGCCGTCAGCATCAGCACCGGCACAGGCTGCGTGGCGCGCTCGCGCAGCTGTCGGCACAGCGACAGGCCGCCCAGGCCCGGCAGGCCCAGATCCAGCACCAGCACATCGGGTGGCGACTGCAGCGCCAGCGACAGGCCGATGCGGCCGTCGGACGCCTCGTCCACGCGATGGCCGGCCCCGCGCAGCAGGCCGGCGATCTGCTCGCGCAGCGGCGCGTGGTCTTCGACGACCAGCACGGTCAGGGCCTGTGGGGGCAGGGGCATCGGGTGTGGATGAGCTTCAGCGCGCCAGCGCAGCCAGGGCCTGCGCAGCGCCCGCATCATCGGGCCTGGCGGCCAGCACCTGCTGCAGGAGCTCGCGCGCCCGCGCCGGGTTGCCCAGGCCGGCCTGGGCCTGCGCCAGCGCGACGCGGAAGCGCGGGTGCTCGAAGTGCGGGGCGGCGAGCTCCATCACGTCCACCGCCTGGCGGCGGCCGGGTTCGTCGGTCGCGGCGGCGTGCTGGTAGTAGCCAAGCATGGCGATCAGGGCGGTCTTGTAGCGCGCCGTGTCCCGCGCCAGCAAGGCCCGCGCCGCCGTGCGCTCACCGGCCAGCCAGGCCTGCACCAGCTGCAGGCTGGCCTCCTCGCGGTAGATGGTGCGCTGCACCGGCACGCGGCCCAGCGCCCGCACCACGGCCTCGGCGGTCAGTGCTGTGGACATCGGGTTCTGGCCCGTGATCAGCCGGTCGTCGACCACCAGCTTGGGCATCATCAGCGGCGCCTCCTCGAAGCGCGCGCCCTGCTCGCGCAGACGGCGTTCCAGCCAGAACGGGTATTCCTTCGCCCACTGCTTGCCGAACTGGGCTTCTTCCTCGTCGGTGAAGCCGGTCACGCGGCGGCCGGCCACCAGCGGGCGGCCGTCGGGCGTGGTGACGGCGGCCAGCACCGCCGGGCCGTGGCACACCGCGGCCAACACGCCGCCCGCGCTGTGGTGGCGGCCGAGCAGCGCGGCCAGCGCGGCGTCGCGCGGCAGGTCGAACATCGCGCCCTTG
>JAIXTY010000116.1 GCA_027483705.1 Rubrivivax sp. | reverse complement strand
CTGTTAATCCGTAGGTCCCTGGTTCGAGCCCAGGTCGGGGAGCCAAGAAAATCAAGGCCCTGCACGCAAGTGCGGGGCTTTGTGCTTTCTAGACGTGACGAAAACGTGACAGATCGGTCACGCTTCGCCCTACCCCATCCCGCTCGATACGGGACGCTGCGGACAGCAGGTTCTCAGTCGCAAACTTGGCATAGCGGTCGACCATCTGCCGCGACTTCCAGCCGCCCAGGTCCTTGAGCTCGTCGCAGGACGTTCCCGCCTGCCGATGCCAAGAGGCCCAGGTATGCCGCAAGTCGTGAAAGCGGAAGTCCTTGATCCCCGCCCGCTTCAACGCCGTGTGCCAGGCCGTGTTGGTCACGTCCGCCCGCATGGGCTGGCCTTCGTAGGTGAAGCAGTAGCGCGGATGCTTGCCGAGCTGCTCTCTCAACACTTGCACTGCATCCAAGTTCAAAGGTACTCCCCGCGGGGTGCCGTTCTTGGTCTGGTTGAGCCAGGCGGTGCTACGCGCCAGGTCCACCCGTTCCCATTCCAGGCCGGTGATCTCGGAAGCACGGCAGCCTGTTGCCAAGGCATACCGCACCAGGGCCGCCAGATGGGGCGCGCAGCACGAGATCAGTCGATCCGCCTCTGCGCGCGTCAACCATCGGTCCCGCTCGACTTCGCCATGCAGCATGCGAATCTTGGGGATGGTGTCCAGCCACTGCCACTCGTCGCGCGCCATGCGGAGCACGCTGCGCATCGTGGCAAGGTAGCGGTTCACCGTCGCAGGCTTGTTCCCCTTCTTCGACTCCCCCTGCACGACGCGCCACACAACGTCGCCGTTGATGTGGTTGAGCGCCATGGTGCCCAGGTAGGGATCGAGCAGGCGACAGATGCGCTGCAGGTCCTTGAAGCTTCGCAAGCCTCTCTTGATGTCGAGATACCGGATCACGGCCTCTTGCCAGGATCGCTGGGGCTTGATCCCGAAGTGATGCCCTCTGTAGGCGTCGAGCTTGAGCTTGGCAAGCAGCGCCTCGGCATCCTCTCGGTTTTCAGTCCCAGCGCTTTGGCGTATGCGCTGGCCGTTGGGGAGCGTTGCATTGATCCACCAGGAGCTTGAGTCTGGCCTCCTGTAGATCCCTTCTGTACGGGCCATCGGAAATCCTCCTTTCCGGCCCGCCTTCGCTCGCCCTTATGGTCATCGAGCCAGGCATCGAGGTCAACCCGGTCGAAGACCTGGCGCCGCCCCAGGCGAATGCAGGGCACGCCCAGCTGCGCCAGGAGCGTCACGCCGATCCCCAGGTAGACCGCAGCCTGTTCCTTCGACAGACACCGGACGACCGGCAAAGGCAGGTCCGGCTCGTCCATCACAGGTCCCGCAGGCCCGCCTTCGCGCGGAAGTACGGGTTCAGGTAGAGCGGGCCATCTGCGTCAGGCATGTCTGCCGCCGGCGCGTTCATGCGCAGGTTGTAGGCGCGCGACAGGCCCTCAACCTTCTCTGCAAAGAGTTGGTCTTGGGTGATGCCGGTCGGGTGCTTCGGACCGCCCGCGCTGTTCTGCCGCGACAGGGCCTGCCAGGCGAGGTTCGCAGTGGCCCGAGCGGCGGCCTCGAAGTTCTCCTCCCCGACGACTGCAGCAATCGACGCGAAGATTGCCAGGGCACGCACTCCCAGGTAGTCAGTACCAGGTGCGCGCGTGGGCTTGAAGGACCGCAGGAGCGGCCCACCGTCCCCAGCCCAGTCAATACGCGCCAGGGACTCCCATAGGGGATGCACCGGCCAGCGGCTGCGTGAGTCGTCGGACTCGCTGGGAATAGTCAGACGCAGCCACTTCTGCGTCGCATAGGCCCACAGGCCCGCGCGACCGTTCAGCACCGAGGTCACACTGTCCAGGCCCAGCTGGACCAAGAGCTCGCGCTTGAACTCAAACTCCAGCCGCCAGACCGGCTGCTCGCCGTCCCACCCTGCCTGGCGCCAAAGGCCGTGCAGGTAGTCCTTTCCGCGCTTCTTGGACTCGATCGATTTCTCGTACAGGCGGGCCATGAGTACGCCACCTGCCCCGACCGTCCAGCCGGTGAACCGCTCGCCCTCGGCGTACTGGTGAATCTCCGCCGCTTTGGTGACCCAGGCGCGCCGCGTCCAGCCTTCCATATCGACCGCTGAGCAGAAGTCGAGGAACAGATCGACTCGGCTGACGCGGGGCTGCTCGATGTCGCCCAAGGCCTGCAAGATGCCCCGGAGCTCGACCAAGATCTCCATCACGGTCTTGTGGGCGAGCAGGCCGCTGGAGACCTGCACGTAGGCCATCGGAGTCTTCTTCGAACGCCTGCTCGACAGCCTGATCATGTAGGACCCGTCGACCAGAGTGAAGGCGAACAGGCCCGAGCTCTTGTCCCTGACCTCGAAGACGTGGCCGTCGATGGCCAACTGGGCCCTGGCAGCCTCGTGCGGCGCCGACTGCGCCAGGGCCTTCAGGTGCTTGAGTTCAGCCTCCCGGTGATCGGCCAACTCTCCGGGGTAGGAGAGGTAGAGGCTATCGATGCCCCAGCGCAGGGGCAGGAAGGCGAGATTGCAGCTATCAGGTGCTGTGTTACTAGGCGGCGCACCTGTTCCGCCATCGTTCTTGCCGGTCGCTACGCGCCCGTCAAGAACGACGGCGGCTGGGGTTGAAGACCAAGACATGTGAGCTCCTTCTCCGCGGCAGGCATGCCTCCTTGGCTTCCTGCAACGGATACGGACTCTCTACATCGCACCGCTTCGGAGCGACCATCTCAGATCGCGATCTCAGATGGTTTTGATCTTGCGGGACTGCTGATACTGGGCGCGTAGGTTCTTGCGTGCGGAAGCGGTAGGCGGATAGACCTTGAGCTGGTCCACCATCAAGCGCTCAAGTTGAGCATCTGACAGCTTGTCGAAACCCAACTCGCGCAAGGTAAACAAGGCATATCGGAGGTCGCTGTAGGCCTCCCAGTGCTTCTTCAATGGACCCTTCAGCGCGCTGCGAAGATGCCGGAAGAACGCCTCATCACGCCGCAGCTCGGCCCGCGCGATCCGATCAGCAACCGATGGCGCCGCCAACACCGCACGGTCGACTCGCACTGCCTTGAACAGCGCGTCCTCATTACCAGACTCGCGGACTTCGGCGAGGAGCGAAGACATGCTGCGCTGATACAACATCACGCTGAAAATGGTTCGTTGAAGCGAGTACACAAGGCCCAGAACGGCCTGCGGCGGCGCTCTGATCAAGCCCTCATCGACTCGGTGGTCACCCCACATCTCATCGAGAGCCCTTTGCTGAGGATCGGGCGAAGTTGCAAGGCTCCTGACGTAGGGCGAGAGGCCTAGGCAGTAGACGACAAGTGCCACATGTTCTTGGAAACTGCACTCGTAGAGTGCCGCCCAGTTGTAGTTCTCGACCAAGAGCTCATCAAGACGTGCCTGCGGAACTGCACTGATTACGTCGCGAAGCTCACCCTGCTGCCGCCTTAGCTCAGGCAGTGCGGCTACGAGCTTCATGAACTGCTCAGCAGTAAGCTTTCCGAACTCCTTTGGCGCCGTCAAGTACTCTGCTCCCCCAGGCAAGCACCATCGACCAGGCACCCCACACCCCTAGCTCGGGGTTTACGGGGGGGGCGGCAGCAACAACTCACTTGCAATACTGCACCACACAAACAATACGACCCAAAGGGCCCAAGAGAAGGAGGAAACATGCACGCTCCGATGGACCACAAGGCTATCGCAGGAGCCTTTCGAGCAGGTGACTCAAGGCGCTTCAGCATAGATCTAAAGAAGAATCGGGATTCAATAATCTCCTCTGCAACAGCCGCGGCCGCCGCAGGATTCCCAGCGTTTGGGCCAGTGGACAAAGCCGTTGTCAAAGGACGAACTTGCTTCTCGATACCTGACTACAACCAAAACTTGATCCTCCGGATCGTTGCAAAGTTTATTGCACAGCGCTTCCGAGTTGAGATGAAGAACCGCGACAGGACTGTCAAGGGGGTAATTGAGGCACTTTCCGATGCCACGCCGCTGTACATCCTTCGGCGCGATATCTCATCCTTCTATGAGACATTGCCTCTAGATCGCATCTACAAGCGCCTTACGCATGACGTCTTCATTCCGACAATCGTAAGGCAACACTTAAACTGCTTCTTCGATACGTTTTGCCCTGACCCAAAGATTGGCCTACCGCGCGGCATCTGCATTAGCCCAGTGCTAGCCGAACTTGCGATGGAAGACTTCGACAAAGCCGTCAGAAGACTTCCCGGCGTCTATAAGTACTTCCGCTACTCAGACGACATTCTGATTTTCTCCTTCGAGCCCACAGCGAGTATCGAACTAAGGCTCCCGACCCTCCTGCCCTCTGGCATGGCATTCAATCCAGCAAAGTCCACGCAGCTTTCTCTGGCATGCGACAAAAAGTCCCATGAGCAAATTGTCTCTATCGAGTACCTTGGCTACTCCTATCGAACATCTAATCTTTGCGGAGGCAAGGAGCCACGGAGAGTCACTGTGGGCATCTCGGACCGCAAGATTGGAAAGCTGAAGACAAAGATATTCTGCTGCTTCAAACAATTCCAGAAGGACGCCGACTTCCCCCTGCTCTATGACCGACTACGTTTCCTATCTGGAAACTACATAGTTTATCGACATGGGGTCGGCGCTGTGAAATCATCGAAATTTGTCAAGTCAGGCATTCACTATAACTACAAGCTTTGCGGCATGTATGCAAGAGGCGAAATCAAGCCCCACCCCGGAAACGATCTCAAGAGCCTAGACGGCTTCTACCAATCACTGATTCGACCAGGCGTGGCGCTCTCTGCCCACCTCAACCCTGTGCAGCGCCAGCAACTAAAAGCGCTCTCGTTTTTTAAGGGTTTCGAGCTCAAGCTGATGACTCGATTCCACGCGAACCAAGTCACAGAGATCAAGAGGGCGTGGCGCAATGTCTAGCAGCATAAAGAAGAACTTCTGGCACTTCCGACCGCTCCTCACGGAGACCCTGCCATACGAGTTGCCCGTAATTTTCGGCAATGACCGGCTCTATTACAGCCAGTGCAGAACAATCGATCCAGTAGCAAAGCCTCTGCTCGAAAAGATATTCAGAACGGGCCGCGGGCATACCGTTCCTTACAACTATTCAATCCGTAAAGATAGCGACCGGGTAACTCAGTTATCACTTATTCATCCAACAACACAGCTGGATTTCTGTGATCTCTATGCTCGGTACGAATCGTCAATACTGGATTACTGCAATCGAAGCGAATTTTCGCTGCGCCGGCCCGCTGCCGTGGCAGCCGTGTATGTCGCGTCTCTCGCTGATCTGAATGAGGCCGTTCTAAAGACAGGCGAAGTCCACCTGGCACCAGAAAGCGCAGAGCCTGAACTTGCCAAGCTGGTCTCATTCTTCGTGTACGAAAAGTACAATCTCCTGAATAAGTTCTATGAATCGAAGGAGTTCATTCGACTGGAGAAGAGGTTCGAGATGTTGCGGCAGGTGGATGTTTCAAAGTGCTTCTACAGCATCTACACGCACTCAATCACGTGGGCAACCAAAAGCAAGGAGTTTGCAAAAAAGAACAAGGGATCTCACTCGTTCGAATCGGTATTCGATTCACTCATGCAGCGCTGCAACTACAACGAAACCAATGGAATTGTCGTTGGACCCGAATTTTCGCGCATATTTGCTGAAATAATCCTCCAGGATGTCGACAACAAGGTGCAGCGGGCACTCGCTGAGAGATCTCTCTTGGAAGGTCAACATTACGCAATTCGCCGATACGTCGACGACTATTCAATATTCGCGAATAGTGAGGATACTATCCAGCAAGTTGACGCCTTACTGCGCCAAGAGCTACTCCAATATAAACTCTACATCAACGAGTCGAAGATTAGAAACCTCCGTCGGCCGTTCGTGACCAGTCTTACGCAAGCCCGATCAGATATGCGGGCTAGATCCAGCGCCGTAAATGAGATCCTAACTGGCGCAAACTGGAAGTCCGGCGCGGCAGCAACGAGTAAGGACCGTCACACAATCGGCTCGCTTGTTCATGAGATTCGCGTAATTGTGCGACAGCATGACATTAGGCTAAGTAACCTTAGCGGGAGCCTATTGGGTAGTCTCCGCGGATTGGCCCGTGCGGCAAACAAAGCACTTGATAAGTCGTCGCCGGCGTCAATCGACAATTGGTCCTTTGCTATACGAAGCATTCTTGAGTGCGCGTTCTACGTTACTTCGGTTGACCTCCGGGTGAGGACAACTTATAGCCTATGCCAGTTGCTTGGAATAGTCCAAGGCGGCGCCAAGTCGCTACCCGCGGCCGCCACTGATCTAATTTTCCATACGGTCGCTGAGGAGCTAGCGGGAATAGCCAGATTGGCAATGATCAATTGGAAGGCAGATTCAAGCGAAGATCGCATAGAGCTCTACAACATTCTCATTTGCGGAGCCTACCTACTCAAACAGCGCTTCACTGACAATGGGCAAGTGGAGCATGTTCTAGAGACTCTCTTGCAGCAGAAACTGACTTACTTCAAGTACATAACTCTCAAATACTGCTTCCTTCGCGATGAAAAGAAGTTCGCCAACTCGTTGGTCCAACTCAACGACAAGGCAGAGATTCAACTTGATAGCATTGAGTCAATTAGGCTGAAGAGCGAGCTGCACCACCTTCTGTGCGACTTTCTTGGTGCACCGGACATAGCTGTCTCTCGAAAGCGAGCTCTCTTCGTAAAGCTGTTCGGGGGAGCGCCGAGCAACACTGAGATTGAAAAGCTCAGCGCGTTTGTCGGCTTTACTGACTGGACGGGGGTTTGGATCGAGCACTCACTGAAACGGCGCCAGATGCGCCCCGTCTACGCTGTGGCATAGTCGGGGCGGGAGGCAAGGCCGGGCGAAGATCTTCCAACCTAGAGTAACTTACGGTTGGTCTTACGGGCTAACGCTGGCAACAGCTGCAGAACGGGCCCTCATGGGCACACACATGTCGTCCGACCGAGCCTCCCACCTACGAGATTCCTGCGGAAATCGGGTCTGCACCGCGCGGGGAACCGCGCGGGTCGCCGACCGCAGCACACGGCTGACGATCCTGACAAACCCGAAAGGGACTCAGCATGTGTACCGAAGGCAAGGCAACCGAAGCGACTCCGTAAGCTTGCTTCAGATTGAGGAGTACATCCTCAGCCGCAGCAACAAGCGGCGCAGAAGCTAGCCAAGCTCTGCCCGTATTCAGGAGTCTGGCCCCAGGCGCGGGTCAGAGCAGTTGTGGGGTTCGCACCTTGAAGCCCGGATACCTGTACGTGCTAGTTCACCCATCGGACCCTAACCTGTTCAAGGTCGGAGTCACCAAGTTCGCCCCACCGAGACGAATGAGGCAACACAACACCCGGTACGAAACGCACGCGGGTCAAATCGTCAAAGAGTCCGGTCAGGAGTGGGAGCTTCAGTCGCAGATCGAGGTCGAGGACATTTATTGGGCAGAGTCCGTCTTCTGGGGAGCTACTGGACTGGCCGACATCCCGTACCTCTACGGTGTAGAGGTACAGAGGATGAGTTGGACGTTGGTTCAGGCGGGTCTGGAAGCGGCGAAAGCTGCCGGGAGCCGGCCGCCCGCTAAAGTGCCAGACCACGTCTATGCCCTCGCGACGTGGATGAAGCGTCGACTAAGGGGACGAGGCATCGCGCTTGATGGGCACATCCGCAGCAAGTACGGAAAGGCCAATTTCGTCTGCCGCAGCGGCCACATCTGGCGAACCACCCCAGTCCACGTTGCGGAGGGGCAGGGTTGCCCGCACTGCGGGGTCGGCACAGCAGACCCCGAGGATGTTCGCCGCGCCATCGGCGCCGGAACGCTGGTTCTATTGGTGCACCCGGAGCAGCCTGGCCTCATCAGGCTCGGCCTAACCCAAAGTAGCCTTCATGAAGGCGACGGGGAGCGTTGGGAAGGCTGGGAGGTACACAGATACCGTAGCGTCGAGGACTGCTCGCTAGCCGAAGCACTCTTTTGGGAGACGTTGGGCATACCCGTGCCCGACTCGCGGGACGGAGTCGAGATTGATCTCAAGAGAGCCGAACAGGCGATCCGCGAACTGATCCCGCGCATGGAAGAGGTCTTCGCATTGATCGGGCGATCACAAGTCGAGGTGCCAACGCCATAGCCACGCAAAACAACGAGGTACAAGCGGGCCGGTTCTGCCATGTCAGCCTGATAGAAGTCTTCTCGCGGCACTGCGCGAGGGGGCGTCCGGTGAGGCAACGAGAACGTGACAGAGATGGCGAGTCTCCGCGTAGGGCGGCGAGCGAAGGCGAGCCTAAGTCGTTGAAAAATGCTGGCTATCAGCCCCTGTTAATCCGTAGGTCCCTGGTTCGAGCCCAGGTCGGGGAGCCAAAGTAAATCGAGGGGTCAGACATCGCTGTCTGACCCCTTCGTCTTTCTGCAGGTCCGCGATCGTGAAGGCGCCGCAGCTGAACGGGCCGCGGAGTGACTTGAGGCCTGGCCTGCCTGCCGGGGACGTTCCAGGCCTCAGGCTTCTTCGAAGCCCGACAGCGCCGGACTCACCACCGACAGGATGACCAGCGCCTGCGCGCCAGTGCTGACCACGCCGTGAATGGCGCCCCGCGGCGCCACCACCACGTCGCCGGCCTTGATGGACACGGTGCGACCCGCGCCATCCAACTGGTACTCGCCCTCCCCCTCGAGCACCGTCCAGGTGTCCTGGCCGGTGGGGTGCCGATGCGGGCTGAGGCGCTGCCCCGGCATGACGGTCCAGGCCACGACAGCCGCATCGTCGGTGGCGTGCACCACCGAGCGGATCGGTTCGCCGTCATGGGGCTGAAGGAAGTCGCGAACACGGAACAAGCGCTGATCTGACATCGAAGCCTCCGGACGGGGTGCCTTCAGCGTTGCAAGAGCGATGCCCGCTGACCCGCCAGTTCGGCCTCCAGCCGGGCGATGCGTTCGTCGCGCTCATTCAGTGCACGCTGCACGTCCTCGGCCTCGAAGCGAACCGGAATGTGCTGCGGGCAGTTCCAGTCGAAGGCCTCGACATGGATCCGCATCTCGCGCCCAGGGCGGCCGGGGCCGGGCAGGCTCTGCACCGTGAGGCGCCCCAGCAGCTTCATGCGCTGCCGGTGCGTGTAGTCCATCAGGATCAGCGCCACGCGGTCGTTGCTGACCAGGTTGCCCACGCTGATGAACTGCCGGTTGCCGGGCACGTCCACGAATGACAGCGTCCGGGCATCCACCACCTTCAGGAACCCTGGCGCGCCACCGCGGTGCTGCACGTAGGGCCAGCCGGTCTCCGAGACCGTGGCCATGTAGAAGCTGCGCTGGGCGTGGACGAATGCGGCCTCGTCCGGGCCGAGTTCGGCGTTGCGCAGCGGGCCGCCCGACTCGAAGGCCCGCGCGTACTGCGCGCGGCTGCCGTCGCGCGCCTGGGCCTCGCGAACGGCAGGGGTGAAGGCGATGTCGGCAAAGGCATGGCCCATGGTGGTCTCCAAAAGGGGTGGGGTTCAGGCCGCGCGGCGCAGCGGCTCGACCACCGGGAAGTCGATCTCGGTCTGGGCCACTTCGTTGACGTAGTTGGTGAAGGTGTTCAGGGCCACGACCAGCAGGATGTCCAGCACCTGCGCGTCGCTGTAGCCGGCGCTGCGCACCGCCTGCAGCTGCTCGTGGCTGACCTGGCCGCGCTGGCGCACCACGGCGGCGGCAAAGCGCACGGCGGCGTCGGCCGTCGGGTCGTTCGAAGCACCCTGGCGGTTGGCCGTGATCTCGGCGTCGTCGAGCCGGGCCACGTTCCGGCCCAGGTAGGTGGGGGCCGACAGGCAGTAGCCACAGCCGTTGAGTTCGGCCACCGCCAGCGCGATGCGCTCGCGCGTGGCGGCGTCCAGGGCGCCCTGGCTGGCGGCGGCGCTGAGCTGCAGGTAGCCCGTCAGCGCGGCCGGACTGTTGGCCACGACACGGAACAGGTTGGGCACGAGGCCCAGTTGCCGCTCCACGGCCTTCAGCGCGGCGTGGGTGGAAGACGGGGCGTCGGCGACGGTGGCGGGGGTGTGGATGCGGGTCATGGGGATCTCCAAGGGCGGTTGATGGAACGGAGGAAGACGCCGGGTTGGCGTGGAGAGAATTGTTTTTCGCGCCATCAGATTTGATAATCAGTCCCCTTCACGAATGACTTTCCCGATTAGCGGAAAGAAAGGGCGAGCTTGGACCGCTTCGACGCCATCACCGCCTTCGTGGCCGTCGCGCGCAGCGGCGGCTTCTCGGCGGCCAGCCGCGCCCTGGGCACGCCGGTGGCCAACATCAGCCGCAAGGTGGCCTTGCTGGAGGCCGACCTGGGCGTTCGACTCTTCATGCGCACCACGCGGCACGTGGCACTCACCGAGGCCGGCAAGCGCTACTACGAGGCCTGCAGCCGGGTCATCGACGACCTGCGCGACGCCGATGAAGAGGTGACCGGCGAGTACCGCCAGCCCAAGGGCGAGCTCGTCATCACCGCGCCGCTGGGCTTCGGCCAGCAGCACCTGCAGCCGGTGGTGCACGAGTTCCTGCAGGCCTACCCGCAGGTCAACGTGCACCTGCAGCTGGCAGACCGGGTCGTGGCACTGGTGGAGGAGCACGTGGACTGCGCGGTGCGCTTCGGCAGCCTGGGCGACAGCAGCCTGATCGCGCGGGAGCTGGGCAGCGTTCGCATGGTGGTGTGCGCGTCGCCGGGCTATCTGGCCGCGCACGGCACGCCACAGGACCTGGCCAGCCTGGCGAACCACGCCTGCATCAGCTGGACGGGCCTGGGGCCGCACAAGACCTGGACGTTCACCGAGCGCGCCAGCTGCAAGGCCCTTGAGCGCCAGGTGCCTGTCCCCGTGCGCCTGTCGACGACGACACCCGCCTCGGCCCTGCAGGCCGCGCTGGCCGGCCTCGGCCTGGTGCAGGCCACCAGCTACCAGGTGGCACCGCATGTGGAGGGGGGGCGGCTGGTGCCGGTGCTCGCTGCCTTCGACAGCGAGCCGCTGCCGGTGAACCTGGTCTACCCCAGCAGGCGCCTGATCCCGCTCAAGCTTCAGGCCCTGCTGGACTTCGCCGTGCCGCGCCTCGCGCAGCGACTGGCGAAGGTGGCCGCGGTGATGGCGCGCGTCTGATCCGAACGGCTCATGCCTCAAGCGGAAGCGACGTGGTCCGTTCACCGCTGATTCACCGAGCGGGCCTAGCCTGATCCAAATGGTTCCAACCCGGTGTCGTCTGGATGATCCGTCACGCCCGCCCTGGCGGCCGTGGTCGGTGTCCGCCTGATGCGGCCGGCCCCTCGCCTGTCATGAGACTCTCTTCGATCCGGCGCGCCGTCGCCCTCGCGGGGGCGTGGCTGCTCGCCGCAGCCCTGGCCCACGCCCAAGGCAGCCTGCCCCAACCCGTGGAACGCCTGCCACCCACGGCGGCGGGCTCGCCGGCAGACACGCCGCCCGGCACCGCGCCCACCCGCCCCGGACTGCGCCCGTCCACGCCGCCGGCACCCGCCACCGCACCCACGATGGCCGGCGCAGATGCGCCGCGCACGGAGCGCGATCCCACCGACTTCGAGAAGCTCGCGACGAGCGCCAACGCCGGCAAGACCCTGTGGCGCTTCGGCACCGAACCGCGCACCGAGCCCCGCGAGCCCGAGGCGGCGTCGGGCCCCACCCGCGTGCCGCCCGACTACCCGCTGCAGGCCGGCGACGAGGTGCTCGTGCACGTGTGGGGCAGCGTCGAGGGCGAATGGCGGCTGCGCGTGGACCGCAGCGGCCGCATCGTGCTGCCACGTGTCGGCCCGGTGTCGGTGGACAGCCTCACCGTGGCCGAGCTCGGCCAGCGCCTGCGCGAGCGGCTCGCGACCATCTACCGGGCCTTCGAGCTGAGCGTGGCCGTCACCGAGGCGGCGCCGATCCGCGTGCGTGTGACGGGCTTCGTGGCCGAACCCGGCGAACGCGTGGTGCCGGGGCTGACGACGCTGTCGCGGGCCCTGGCGAAGCTCGACGTGGCCACCAGCGGCGGGAGCCTGCGCCGCGTGAGCCTGCGGCGCGGCGGCCGCGAGCTGATGCTCTTCGACCGCTACTCGCTGCTGGTGCGCGGCCTGCTCGACGAGGACCCGATGCTGCGCCCCGGCGACGTGATCCACGTCGAGCCCGTGGGCCCGCAGGTGGCCGTGCTCGGCGCTGTCAACCGCCCGGCCGTGTTCGAGACGCTGCCCGAGCAGACCCTGGCCGAGGCCCTGGCGCTGGCCGGCGGCTTCTCGGCCGTGGCCGACGGCGACCGGGTGGAGCTGGAGCGCCGCCGCGGCGAGCCCTTCGCCCGCATCATCCCGCTGCGCTGGCCCGCTGACGCCGCCCAGTTGCTCGTCGATGGCGACCTGGTCCGTGTGCCGTCGCGGACGCAGGCCGCGCGGCCCACGCTGCTGGGCGCCAAGCGCGTGCGCGTCGAAGGCGAGGTGCTGCGGCCCGGCGACTACGTGCTGCCGCCGCAGGCCACGCTGGCCGATGCGGTGGCCGCGGCAGGGGGCACCACCGAGGCCGCGTTCCTCTTCGGCACCGAGTTGCGCCGCGAGCGGGTGCGGCTGCTGCAGGAGGCCAACTACCTGCGCGCGCTGGAAGAGCTCGAGTCCGAGGCCGCCCGGCTCGCCACCGTGCGGGGCAGCGGCTCCGACAACGCCAAGGTGCAGGAGTCGGCGCTGCGCGAGCTGATGTCGCGCCTGCGCTCGCGCCGGCCCGAGGGGCGCCTGGTGCTCGACCTCACGCCCGAGGCCCGCGACCTGCCGGCCCTGGTGCTGGAGGACGGCGACTTCGTGCGCGTGCCACCGCGCAGTCAGAGCGTGGGCGTGTTCGGCACCGTGTTCAACGCCGGCAGCTTCGTGCACGACGGCCAGTTGCGCCTGGGCGACTACCTGGCCCGCGCCGGCGGCCCGACGGCATCGGCCGAGGCCGACTCGATGTTCGTCGTGCGCGCCAACGGCAGCGTGCTGTCGGCGCGCCAGGGCGGCTGGTGGCTGGGGCGCTCGCAGTTCGAGGAGCAGCCGGCCCTGCCCGGCGACACCGTGTTCGTGCCCGAGCGGCTGGACCGCGTGACCTTCGTGCAGGGGGCCAAGGACTGGACGCAGATCCTCTACCAGCTCGGCGTCGGCCTCGCGGCGCTGCTGACGATCCGGTGAGCCCATGACGCCCACCGACACCACCGACACCACCGCCACCACGCCCCCCGCCAGCCCCGTGCAGGCCCTGGCCTGGCCCCCGCCCAGCCTGGGCTGGCTCGAGGTGGCGCTGCCGCTCTGGAGCCGGCGCTGGCGGCTGCTGTTCTCGTCGCTCGCGGTGGGCGCGGTCCTGTTCGCGATCTCGCTGGAGCGGCCGCTGGTCTTCGTCGGCCAGGCGAGCTTCGTGGTCACCTCGGTGCAGCGGCCTTGCAGCAGCGTCGCGGCCGGTGCCGTGCCGGGCCTGACGGTCATCGCGCCGGGCGGCGCCAGCGCCATCGACCTGCACGTGGCCCTGCTGCGCAGCCGCGCCGTGGCCGACCGGCTGATCGAGCGCTTCGACCTCGTGCGCGCCTGGCAGGTGCCGGACGCAGCCACGGCCCGGGCGATGCTGGCGCGGCGGCTCGACTTCACCGTGGCCCGCCGCGAGAGCGTGGTCTACGTCGAGGCCTCGGACCTGCATCCGCAGCGCGCGGCCGCCCTGGCCAATCAGGCCATCGAGGAGCTGCGGTCGCTTCTGCGCGGCTTTGCGCTCGACGAGGCGCGGCAGCGTCGCGGCTTCTACGAGCAGCAGCTGCAGCGGGCGCGCGAGTCGCTCGAGGCCGCGCAGCAGCGGCTTCGCGGCAGCGGCTTCGACCGCGCGGCGCTGCGCACCGAGCCCGGCGCCGCGGCCACGGCCTTTGCGCGCCAGCAGGCCGAGATCACCGCGGCCGAGGTCCGGCTGGCCGCGCTGCGGCGCGTGCGCGCCGACAGCAGCCCCGAGGTCGCGCTGGCCCGCACCGAGATCGAGGCCCTGCGCGCGCAGCTGGCCCGGCTGGAAGTGCCGCGCGACGAAGGCCGGGGCCAGTTCGCCGCCCGCGTCCGCGAGCTGCGCTACGCCGAGCAGCTGGTCGACACGCTGTCGCGCCAGGCCGAGGCGGCGCGCTTCGACGAGGACGCCGACCCCGTGCCGGTGCAGTGGCTCGATCGGGCGCAGCCCGTGTTCATGCCCGCCAGTCCGAACCCGGTGCGCTGGGCGCTCGGCGGCATGGCCCTGGGCTTTGGCGTGCAGGCCGCCTGGGTGCTGATGCAGCATCGGCGGCGACTGGCCCTGCAGGACGAGCAGTACCGGCGGCGGCTCGAGCAGGTGCGGTCGGTGCTGCCGGCGCGGCGGCCCGGCTGGATCGCGCGGCTTCGCGCCGCCTGGGCGCGGCGCCGCGCGGCGGTGGTCGACGCCACGGTCCAGCCATGAAGATCCACGGCGTGGCCACGCTGGGTGCCGCCCAGGCCCTGGCGCTGGCGGCCGGCCTGGGCAGCGCCGCGGCCTACGCCGCGTGGCTCGATGCCGCGGAGCTGGCCGCCTGGGCCATCGCGCTGGGTGCGGGCCGGGCCGCGCTGCTGCTGGTGGACGGCGGGCTGAAGACCTCGCTGGTGCGGCACGCGCAGGACCTCACGCCCGCGGCCGGCCGCCGCCTCACGCGCTGCGTGTGCTGGGCGGCCCTGGTGCTGTCGGTGGTGCTGCTGTTGCCGCTGGGCCACCTGGCCGACCACGGCGCCGTCGAGCGGACCGCCGCCACGCTGAGCGCCGCCTCGGTGCTGGCCTACCTGCTCGCGCATGCGGTGTCGCTGATGCCGCTGGTGCGGCTGGAGCGGGCCGGCCGATTCGATCATGTCGGCCGCGCCGAGGGCCTGGCGACCTTGCTGGAGTTCGTGCTGCCGGCGCTGCTGATGGCCCTGGGCGTGGCGGCCGTGCCGGCGCTCATCGGCGGCCTCGTGCTCGGGCGCCTGTCGCGCGCCACGCTGCTGGCCATGTGGGCTCGCGCCATCGAGCCCACCGCGTCGAGCTCGCTGGCCGCGCCGCCGTGGCGCGATGCGCTGGCGATGCAGTTCATCGCCGCCTGCTCGATGCTGCGCGACCAGGTCCACCTGTGGCTGGTCGGGCCGCTGTACGGCGTGGCCTGGGCCGGCGCCTATGCGTTTGCGCTGATGGCCTGCGCGCTGGCCTCGCAGGTGGCGGTCGCGACCGTGGCACGCGTGGCCGTGCCGGCGCTGCGCCCGCTGGGCCCGCGCCGGCGGGCGCTGCGGGCCGCGCGAACCCTGCGACGGCTCTCGCTCGTGACCCTGCCCATCCTGGCGCTGACCTGGCCGGTGCTGCAGTGGGCCAACACGCACGGGTGGCAGGGCCAGTGGACGCTGGCGCTGTCGCTGCTGCCCGGCCTGCTGCTGCGCATGGCGCTGGCGCTGCCGCTGTCGGTGCTCGGTGCCTGGCTGACGGTGGCCGTGGCGCCCCGCGAGGCGGCCGCGGTGCATGCCCGCTGGACCCTGCTCGAGGTGGCGCTGGCGGCCGGCGCCATCGCCGCCATGGGCCCCTCGGGCCTGGCCTGGTCGTGGGCGGTCGGCGGTGCGCTGGGGACGGGGCTCTTCCTGTGGGCGCTGCGCGCGCACGGCGTCGGCATGATGCTGGCGGCGCTGTGGCGCCGCCCGGCCCCGGGTGCACGGCGATGGTCGACGTCGACGTCCTCCTGACCCCGCGCGAAGCCGGGGGCCACGAAACCGCCCTCTTCGCGTGGCTGGCCGACGCGGTGCGCGAGGACGGCCTGCGGCCGCGCCTGCTGCTGCCGCCGGGCCTGGTCGATCTGGCCGGCTCGCAGGGCCTGGCCGGGCAGGTGGCGGCGGACCGCGTGGTGGCGGACCGACGCACGGCGCTGGCCGCGTTGCGCGACGCGCCGACGCAGCGCCCGCTGTTGCTGGCACCGGGTGTCCTGCATGCCCAGGCCTGGCTGCTGGCCGCGGCCGTGCTCGCGCGGCGACCGGTGTGGCTGTACGTGCCGATGGCCTTCACGGCCGAGACCATGGGCTTCCGCCACGCACGGCTGCGCGACCGCTTGCTCGCCCCGTGGCTGGCCCGCGCCGCCGGCGTGGTGGCCATCGATGAACGGCAGGCCCGGCTGCTGCGCGAGCAGTGGCGCGTGCCTGCGCCGGTGCTCGCGCTGCCCAACCGCGTGCGCGTGCGCGGGCCCGCGCCCCCTGCGCCGCCGCCGGCGCCCGACCGGCGCCTGCGCGTGGGCTTCGTCGGGCGCTTCGAGCCGCACCAGAAGGGGCTCGACTGGCTGGCCGGCCTGCTGCGAGAGGATCCCCGCTTCGGCGACGGCTTCCGCTGGTACTTCCAGGGCCGCGGCCCGGGCGAAGCCCTGCTGCAGGCCGCGGCCTCGGCGCTCGGCCCGCAGCGCGTGGTGGTGGCCCGCTTCGCGCCCATCGAGCAGGCGCTCGGCCAGGTGGACGTGCTGCTGCTGCCATCACGGTTCGAAGGCCTGCCGCTGGTCGCGCTGGAGGCCACGGCGCGCGGCTGGCCCGTGGTGGCCAGCGACCGGGCCGGGCTGTCGGATCTGCTGCCGAAGGGTTCGGTCTTTGCGTTCGGCGACGCGGACGCGATGGCCACCGCGCTGCAGGCGCTGGACACCCCGTCGGCGCGGCGAGCCGCGGTGGTGCACGCGCGCCAGCGCCTGGTTGAACAGCTGCCCGGCCACGGCTACCTGAAAGGCCGGCGCGCCGTGTCCGAGGCCCTGCGCCGCTCGGCGGGTGGGGCATGAGGCCGGCAACACCACCAGCACCGCCGATGGCCTGGCCGACGCCACAGGCCATGGTGTCGTCGCCTGGCGCGCCGCTGGCCTTTGCGCTGATGGTCGCGCTGATCCTGGCACTCCAGTTCGGGCCCGCGATCGGCCTGCTGGGCTTCCGGCTGACGGGCAGCACGGCCTTCACGCTGATCGGTGGCGCCCGCGACGGCCTCGTGCTGGCGCTGGTGGCCCTGGCGCTGGCCGCGCTGCTGGCCTCGACCTCGCCGTGGCGCGCACCGGCCTCGGCGCGCTGGGCCCTGCTGCTGGTGGCCACGTACACCGGCTTTGCGCTGGCCTCGCCCGAGCACCCGCTGATCGTCGCGCTGAACCTGCGCCGGCTGGCCCTCGTGCCTCTGCTCTTCGTGGCGCTGCTGCTGCTGCCCTGGAGCCGGCGGCAGCTGGAGCGCCTGGTGGCGCTGGTGCTCGTCTCCAGCCTCGTCGTCGCGCTGCTCGGCCTGGTCGAGCGCTTCTCGCCCGACGCGCTGTGGACCTCGGTGCTCGACATCGGCAGCTTCATGGCCTCCAACCCGCTGGACCCCTGGGGCCTGCTGCCTTTCGAGGACAGCGGCCGCTTCTTCAGCTGGGACCTGGAGCCCCAGACCGGCCTGGTGGTGCGCCGCCTGGTGTCGACCTACCTCGAGCCGACCACCCTGGCGCCCACGCTGGCCCTGGCCCTGCTGCTGGCCCTGGCCGCCCGCGCGCGGCGCCGCGCCGGTGCCGACTCCTTCGGCCTGGCCGGCGGGGTCGCGACGATGCCCGGGCTGGCGCTGGTGTTCCTGGCCGCCGGTTGCCTGACGGTCTCGAAGGGCTTCATCGTCTTCCTGGCCCTGCTGCTGGCGTGGCGCTGGCTGGGCGTGCCGCAACCCCGCCAGGTGTTCATGCTGTCGGCGGTGGGCATCGCCGTGTCGCTGGCCCTGGGCGAGGCCGGCTACACCGAGGGCGCGTTCAGCCACATGGCCGGCCTGGCGACGGCGGTGGAGTACCTGCTCGACGGCCACCTGCTCGGCGAAGGCCTCGGCGCCGCCGGCAACTACGCGATGGCCGACACCGACGTCGGCACCGAGAGCGGCCTGGGCAACGGCATCGCGCAGGTCGGGGTGGCCGCGCTGCTGCCGCTGCTGTGGATCCGCGCGATCGCGCTGGAGGCCTGGCAGACCGCGCAGGCGCGTCGCGACCCGGGCGGCCCCTGGATCGCGGCCTGGCTGCTGCTGTGGTTCCTGACCTACCTGCTGTCGGCCTCGAGCCTGGGCGTCGGCGGCAACGCGCTCGGCTTCGCGGTGCTGGCCCTGTACCTGCATCCGGCCTGGGCGGCGCCGGAGGTCCCGCGATGAGCCTCGCCGCGCCTCGCCGGCTGCGCCAGCCCCGCGTGGGCCCGTGGCGGGCCGACTGGCTCACGGTGCGCAGCCTGCGCGTGGCCCTGCACGAGGCCTGCGCCCGCGCCTGCCCGGCCTTGCGGGGTCCGGGCGCCGGCGCCCTGCGCGTGCTGGACCTCGGCTGCGGCGAGCGGCCCTGGGCGGGGCTCTTCGGCGGCGCGCACTGCATCGGCGTCGACATCGCGTCACAGGGCGCGCGGCCCGACGTGATCGCCAGCGGCGCCTCGCTGCCGTTCGCCAACGCGAGCTTCGACCTCGTGTTCAGCAGCCAGGTGCTCGAGCACGTGCCCCGGCCCGACCCCGTGCTGGCGGAAAGCGCCCGCGTGCTGCGAGCGGGCGGCGCACTGGTGATGAGCGTGCCGTTCTACTGGCCGCTGCACGAGGAGCCGCACGACTACGGTCGCTTCACGCCCCATGGGCTGCGGCGGCTGCTGGCGCAGGCCGGGTTCACCGACATCGAGGTCAGGCCCGACTGCGGCTCGCTCACGATGGTGGGCGCCGCGCTGGCCGAACTCGTGCCACGCCGTCGCGGGCTGTGGCTCGTGTTCGCGCCCCTGGTGCTGTCGCTCAACATCGGCGTCAGTCTGCTGCAGCCGCTGAGCGCTGACCGCCGCAGCACCCTCAACTGGATCGTCACGGCGCGCCGTGACGCTGGACAACCCCTGCCCGGAGACGGCCGATGAAGCTGCTCGTGCTCACCACCCGCCTGTTCGACCGCCCCGCCAGCGGCGGCGAGATCTGCACCGCGCGCCTGCTGGACGCCCTGCGCCAGGAAGGCCATGCCCTCACGCTGCTTGGGCGGGGCGATGCCGCACGGGCCGCGGCCTGGGCGCCGCGTGTGGTCTCGCTCGGGCCCATCGAGCCCCCGTTCGACGAACAGGGCCGCTGGCGGCGGCTGCGCGCGGTGGGCGGCGCGATGCTCAGCGGCCTGCCGGTCACGGTGCACCGGCAAGGCGGGCCACGCGTGGCCGCCCAGGTGGCGCGCTGGCTCGACGGCTGCGATGCCGTGGTCGTGGACCACCTGCAGGCCTGGCCCTGGCTCGGCACGCGCACCGACCGCCCGATGATGCTGGTGCAGCACAACATCGAATCGGACAACTACCTGCGCCTGGCGCGCGCCGCCAACCGCGGCTACCAGGGCCAGGCGGTTGCCCAGCCGCTGAAGCGGCATGTGATGCGCCGCGAGTCAAAGCAGCTCGCCGCCCTCGAGCTGGACGCCCTGCAACGCGCCGCGGTGGTGGCCTGCCTGTCCGAGGGCGATGCCGCGCGCCTGGACGAGCTGGCGCTGCGCGCAGGCCGGCCGCGGTCGGCGCGGCTCGTCGTGCTGCCGGGCTACCCGCTCGCCACGCCGTCGTCGGCCGCCCCGGGCAGGCCCGAGACGGCCGAGCCCATGCCCGCCATCGGCCTCATCGGCACCTGGACCTGGGCACCCAACCGCGAGGGCCTGCGCTGGTTCATCGATCGTGTGTGGCCCGGCCTGTCGGGCCGCGCCCGGCTCGTCATCGCCGGTGCCGGGCTCGATGGCATGGCGCTGCCGGCCGATGCGCGCTGGCTCGGCCGCGTGGCCGACGTGGCCGAGTTCTTCAGCCAGATCGACCTCGTCGCGGTGCCCTCGCTCACGGGCTCGGGGGTGCAGGAGAAAGCGATCGAGGCCATCGCCTCCGGCCTGCCCGTGGTCGCGACGCCGCACGCCTTGCGCGGCCTGGGCGATGCGCTGCCGGCGCACGTGCAGGCGGCCGGCGACGCGGCCCGCTTCGTCGCGGCCTGCCTGGCCGCGGCACGCACGCCCGATGGCGATGCGGCCGGCAGCCGGGCGGCGGCCATCTCGCGCTGGACGCAGGAGCGCCGCCAGCGCTACGCCGAGGCGCTGGCGCTGGGCCTGCGCGAACTGGGCGGCACCGGCGGCCGGCGGCCCAGGGTGCCCTTGCACCCGCCGCTGGGCACGGCGGCCTGAGCGCCACCATGGCGTCCGCCCCGGCCGATGGCTACCGCACCGACTGGCTCGAAGCCGAGCAGGCCGGCGGCGGCCGGGCCCACGTGCTGCGCCTGCTCGAGCAGCTGCGGCACGAGCACCGGATCGAGGGCCAGCAGGTGCTGGAGCTGGGCAGCGGCCTGGGCGACAACCTGCTGTGCCTGCAGCCCGGCAACGTGGTGCACGGCGTCGAGGGCCTGGCCGATGCCGCCCGGCGCGCCCAGGCCCGCGGCATCCCCACGCTGGTGGCCGACCTCGAGCGCCCACCCTGGCCGCTGGGCCAGGGCGAGTGGGACTGGATCCTGATGCTCGACGTGCTGGAGCACCTGGTGCGCCCGGATCTCGCGCTGCGCGAGGCCCGCCGCCTGCTCGGGCCGGGGGGCCGGCTGGTGGTGAACCTGCCCAACCCCTTCGACTGGCGCAGCCGCTGGCGGCTGCTGCGCGGTGCTGGCATCGACGCGCCGCGCTACTTCACCCAGTGCCCACCCTGGCGCTATCCGCACCTGCGCTTCCTGCGCCATGGCGACGTGCTGGACCTGCTGCGCGAAGCCGGCTTCGAGCCCGTGGCCGATCTCAGCCCCCGCCAGGCCTCGCTGCCCAAGGCCCGGCACTGGCCGCGGCTCGCGGCACGGGTCGCCGCGCGCTGGCCCGACCTCGCCTGCAGCGGCTTCTTCATCGTCGCGCGCCGAAGCCCGGCCGGCGCCGAGCCCGGGCGAACGGCTCAGTAGCGCCCCAGCAGCAACGGCGGCAGCACGCGCAGCGCGCGCAGCAGCCGCGGCAGCCGCGCGGGCTGCTCCCACACGCGGTACAGCGCCTCCACACCGCCGCGCTGCATCCAGCGCGGCGCGCGCCGCACTTCGCCCGAGGCCATGTCGATCGCGCCGCCGAAGCACAGCACACCTGTGACGCGGCCGTCGACGGCGGGCGCCAGGCGCGCCGCGAGCCGCTGCTCCTTCTCGGCGCCCAGGCCGAGCACGACGTAGTCGGGCCGGAAGGCCGCGATCGCCTCCAGCGCGCCCTGCACCACCCGGTCCTCGGCACTGTCGTCGCCGAGACCGAAGTTCGGCGGCGCGAAACCGGCCACCGCCAGGCCCGGATGCCGCTCGCGCAGGCGCAGCACGGCCGCGGCGTTCAGTTCGGGCGTGCTGCCCAGCAGCAGCAGCCGGCGCCCGTTCGCCGCGCCGTGCGCGGCCAGTTCGTAGATGAGGTCGGAGCCCGACAGCTTCTTCAGCGCCTGCGCCGGGTACTTGCGGCGCAGGGCCCACCACAGCCATTGCCCGTCGACGCTGATGCGGGCACGGGGATTCGCCACCAGGTTCTGCAGGCTCGGGTTGGCACGCAGCGACAGCGCGATCTCGGCGTTGAGCGTCAGGTAGATCCAGCAATGCGACTGCGCGGCCGGCGGAAAGGCCCCTGTCTCGGTGATCGGCACCGAGCCGAACCACAGGCCCGCCACAACCGGGGCGGGTTCGGGCAACGCGAGGGTGGCGGCGCGTGATTCAAGGGCTACGGACGGGGGCATGACGAGGGCACGGTCGTGGATGCGCCGGACTATCCGCAGGCCGCATGTCGCCGTCTTCCGGCCGCGGCCGGCCCGCACGCTCCATTCGGACCATGGGCGGCCCCATCGATCGCATGGGCTCTCGCGGGCCGGCCCTGCGGCGGCGCGGCGGGTGATGCGTTCGGATCAGCCTTCGTGACGCCCTGTCAGCGTCCCATCAACGCACCGACATGACCGGTGCGTAGTCTGAAGAGCCCATGTGCCCTCACGCTCTTCTCCACCGACCGCAGCGCCCGCGCGGCTTCACCCTGCTCGAACTGCTGGTGGTGATGGTCATCCTCGGCCTGCTGGCCGGCTATGTCGGGCCCAAGCTGTTCGGCCAGATCGGCAAGAGCGAGGCCAAGGTGGCCCGCGCCCAGATCGAGGCGCTCGGCAAGGCGCTGGACCAGTACCGCATCGACACCGGCCGCTACCCGAGCACGGCGCAGGGCCTCGGCGCGCTCGTACAGGCCCCGCCGGGCGAGGCGCGCTGGGCCGGCCCCTACCTCGGCCGCGCCGTGCCCAACGATCCCTGGGGCCGCCCCTACGGCTACCGCGCGCCCGGCGAACACGGTGACTACGACCTCTGGTCCGACGGACCGGACGGCCAGCCGGGTGGTGCCGACGACGCCGGCCTGCGCAGCTGGTGAGCCTGGCGATGCCGAGCTTCGAGGTGCAGGTGCACCAGCCCCCGTCCACGCCGCGCTGGCAGACCGTGGAAGCCGCCGACGAGGCCGCGCTGCCCGCCGTGCTCGGCGTGCCCGCGACGGGCCTGCTGACGGTGCGCCGCGCCGACACCGCCCCCCGGAACGCGGGGCTGCTGCGCCGCCGCCGGGCCGCGGTCGACGCCCGCAGCTTCGCGCAGGAGCTGTCCGTGCTGCTGGGCAGCGGCGTGCCGCTGCTCGACGCCGTCGAGACCCTGGCCGAGCGCAACACCGCCGCGGCCGACAGCCTGCTGCGGGTGCAGGCGGCCCTGCGCGAGGGGCGCACGCTCTCGCAGGCCATGGCCGCGGCGGGCGAAGACGGTACGCCCGTGTTCGACGACGTGCTGCTGGCCCTGGTGGCGGCGGCCGAACGCGACGGGCAGCTGGCCCGCGTGCTCGGCCACCACGCCGAGTTCCTGGCCTGGAGCCAGGCGCTGCGTGCCCGGCTCGTCGCCGCCGCCATCTACCCGGCGCTTCTGCTGGGCACCGGCCTTGCCGTGATCGGCTTCCTGGTGGTCTTCGTGCTGCCGCGCTTTGCCGGGGTCTTCGAAGGCCTGGCGGTGGATCTGCCGTGGGGCTCGCGCGTGCTCATCGCGCTGGGCCAGGCGGCGGCGCAGCAGCCGGTGCTGGCCGCGGCGATCGCGCTGGCCGTGCCCGGGCTGCTGGTGGCGGTCGCACGCACGCCGGCCAGCCGCGCCTGGTGGCAGCGGCGCACCTGGCAGCTGCCGGTCATCGGCCCGAAGCTGCGCACCGTGAGCCTGGCGCGGCTGTACCGCTGCGTGGGCCTCCTGGCCTCGGCCGGCGTGCCGCTGCCGCGGGCGCTGGAACTGGCCGAGCCCGTGCTCGACGCGCCGCTGCGCCCCGCCCTGGCCCGCGCCCGTGCCGGCGTGGCCGGCGGCGCACGACTCTCGGCCGCGCTGCAGGGCCAGGGCCTGCTCACCACCGCTGCGCTGCGCATGCTGCGCGCGGGCGAGCGCAGCGGCGAGGTGGCCGCCATGCTGGGTCGCGCGGCCAGCTTCCACGACGACGAGGCGGCGCAGCTCGCGGAGTGGCTGACCAAGGTCGTGAACCCGCTGCTGATGCTGGTGATGGGCGCTGTGGTGGGCGGCGTGGTGGTGCTGATGTACCTGCCGCTGTTCACGCTGATGGAGCAGGTGCCGTGACCGCGCCGGAGGCGATCCTGGGGTTGGGTGATCCGCTGGGGGATCCGCTCGGCGAGGTCGACCTGCAGGCCTGGGAGCTTGCGCGGGCCGTCCGCCACCGCGCGCTGGTGTTGCGGGCCGCGGACGGGCGCTTCACGCTGCTGGCCGCGGCGCCGCCCGAGCCGCTGCTGGTGCAGGCCGTGCAGGTGCGGCTGCGCCAGCCGCTGCAGGTGCATGTGGACGCGGCCGAGCTCGCCACGCGCCTGGCCGCCTGCGAGCGCGAGTTCCGCGCCGCCGGCGACACCACCGGGCTGGGCGCCGCCGGCGGTGTCGACGACTCCGGCGCACCGCTGCACGAGCTGTCCTCGCCGGCGCTGGCGGCATCGGCTTCCGGGGCCGTGCGCCTGCTCGACGGCCTGCTGCACGACGCGCTGCAGGACGGCGCGAGCGACGTGCACATCGAGTGCGACGCCCGCGGCGCCGCAGTGCGCCTGCGCATCGACGGCGTGCTGGAGCCTCGGCGCCGGCTCGACTCGCCGGCCGTGGCCGAGCAGGTGGTGTCGCGCCTGAAGGTGATGGCCGAGCTGGACATCGGCGAGCGCCGCCTGCCGCAGGACGGCCGCTTCCGCCTGCGCCTGGCCTCGTCGGCCGGCGCCCGCGAGGTCGACTTCCGGCTCTCGGTGATGCCCACGCTGCACGGCGAGGACGCCGTGGTCCGCGTGCTCGATCGCAACACGCTGGCGCAGGGCGAGGGCCTCACGCTGGCCGCGCTCGGCTTCGAGCCGGCGATGGCCGGGCGCATCAAGCAGCTGGCGCGGCTGCCGCACGGGCTGCTGCTCGTCACCGGCCCCACCGGCAGCGGCAAGACCACCACGCTGTACGCCGCCATCGCGGAGACGCTGCGCGCCGACGAGAAGCTGGTCACCATCGAGGACCCGGTGGAGTACCGGCTGCCGGGTGCGGTGCAGATCCCGGTGAACGAGAAGAAGGGCCTCGGCTTCGCCCGCGGCCTGCGCTCGGTGCTGCGCCACGACCCCGACCGCGTGATGGTGGGCGAGATCCGCGACGCCGAGACCGCGCAGATCGCCGTGCAGGCCGCGCTGACGGGCCACCTGGTCTTCAGCAGCGTGCACGCCAACCACGCGCTCGACGTCTTCGGCCGCCTGCTGCACATGGGCCTGGACGCGTGGCAGGTGGTCAGCGCGCTCGAAGCCGTGCTGGCGCAGCGGCTGGTGCGCGTGCGCTGCACGGCCTGCGCGACCTGCTGGTGTCGCGTGCGCCGATCGAGCGCCTGAAGCAGGCCCTGGCCGAGCGCGGCCACCGGACACTGCGCGACGCCGCGCACGACGCGCTGCAGCAGGGCTGGACCAGCACCGAGGAGGTGAGCCGTGTCGCGGCCGAGGTCTGAGGCCGTGCT